>DATNPY010000006.1:0-118202 GCA_036702955.1 Drouetiella sp.
GGGCTCTGGAAACGGAAACACCGACCAGACACCGGGTACGAACGCCTTCTATCACGGTACGTTCGTCTCCACCTGCTCTATGGGTCTGACGAACAACCACACTCTCGGCGCGTCTCCAGCGTATCTCGCCAACATCATCCCCGTGAACGTGTTCGACACACAGTCGTCCACGACCGATGCAGACATCATCAATGCGCTCTTCTACCTGGAAGGTCGAAACGTCAAACTGATCAACATGAGTATCAATGCGAACACTCCATACACATTCGCAAATCAGAGTGTGCATCCAGCTTTGACGACCGCGTTGGCTGACTTCTACAACAACCACAACGGATTGGTGTTCAACGCCGCCGGCAACGACGGCAGAGCTGACTCGAGCCCGCGCTCCAATAACCTGATTGTTATTTCGGCGTGTACTGCGTCTTCCACTCTCGCGTCGTTCTCAACGTACGGAAGCCCACTCTGGTTCTCAGCACCAGGTAACGCCATCGTCTCTGGTGATGGCTACAACCAGTTGACTACAGCAAGCGGTACGTCATTCGCCTCACCACTGGCGATGAGCGTGGCTGCTCAGATCTGGGGACTGCGTCCAAATCTCACAAACGCGCAGGTTCTCAGCATCATGCAGTCAACCGCAACACAACCAGCGGGTTATACACAAGCTAAATTTGGTTACGGCATCGTCAATTCAGGCGCTGCGGTGTTAAAGGCACTAACCTTTTAAAAACCTAATTTACATTTTCAGATGACAAGGGGTGCATCCACTTGGGAAGCCCCTACAATAGGCTCAACGGTGCAAAGCAAAATTGCAACGCATCGAAGGTCTTATCGCCGCGAGCGATACTCTGAACAACCATGCGCGTGAGCAGCACGCCAAAACAAGGAGATACAGCCGATGATGAATGAACTATCACTAACAAAGGATGAGCGACTTTGTCTCCAAGCATGGTTCAGACAGGCAATAGTGCAGCTAGAGCGTGAAGAAGTCACCGCCAGACTTCTGAAAGAGCACGCCGCTGAAGCAGCTTGCGAAGATGGACACAGATCACCTGTGATTCGTCGCCGCAACCGTCGCAGCACCTTCTCGCACGTCAGCCAGTTCGCGAAAGCAAGATAGTCGACCAGTTCACCGATTATCTGCAAATCAAATTCAAGCGGCAGTTCCAAAAAGGGACTGCCGTTTTTACCTGCCTTGAAAATTTCCGCTTTGCCCCGGTGTTTATATCCAGTAGATATAGAAAAATAATGTCCTGAGAATTTGAACCATATCTGACGAAATGACGTCTTCTCTTATGTAGAATGACTAAATGGGTCAATCGCCAACCGTCTGCGCACGGCTTAGAGCCTTGCGCAAGCGCCAGATGACACACACAATTCATGCCGCGCCGGTCTGTGCAATCGCCGCGAGCATGTTCGGCAATTGCGCCCATACAAACCGCACGGAGAGACTGCATGCCGCCACGCCCATACGTACCGCTTCATCTTCACACCGAGTACAGCTTGCTCGATGGTGCAACACGTATCAAAGAACTCGTCAAAAAGGCGAAAGCGGAAAATATGCCGGCGGTGGCTGTCACCGATCATGGTGTCATGTATGGTGCGATTGAACTGACAAAGACCTGCCAGGAAATGGGTGGCATCAAACCGATCATCGGCTGTGAAGGTTACATTATCGATGGTGACATCAAAGACAAGTCAGTCAGACCGCCACTCTACCACTTGATTCTCCTCACAAAAAATAAAACAGGTTACAAAAACCTGGTTAAGCTGAACTCGCGCGCGCACACTGAAGGCTATTACTACAAACCCCGCATCAACAAAGAGATGCTAGCTGAACACAGCGAAGGTTTGATCATTCTTTCTGGATGTCTGGGTGCTGAGCTGAGCCAGTACCTTCTCAAAGACGAATATGATAAAGCCCTGACAGCCGCCAAATGGTACAAGGAAGTTTTCAAAGACGATTACTACATCGAGATTCAGGACCACGGCTATCCTGAAGACCGCAAAGTAAACAGGCAACTAGTCAAAATTGCAAAAGAGCTGGGCATTAAACTCTGCTGCACAAACGACAGTCACTTCACTGGCAAAGACGACGCGGTAGCCCACGACTGCTTGCTGTGCATTCAAATGGGCAAAAACGTCGTCGATGCACAACGCATGAAGTTCAGCGGCTGGGAGTACATCAAAAATGGCGACGAGATGTATCACCTCTTTCGCGACCATCTCGATATCGAACATATCGAGGAAGGTCTGCGCAGCACTCTCGAGATAGCCGACAAGATTGAATCCTTCAAGCTGGCCAGTGAACCTCGGTTGCCCGTTTTTACAGTGCCTCAGGGTCAGACCGCCGAGTCTTATCTAAATCAGCTCGTGCACGAAGGCATCAAAGAAAAATACAAGGAAGTCACTCCCGAAGTTCAAAACCGCGCTCGCATCGAACTGGAAGTTATCGAAGGCATGAATTTCGCCTCTTACTTCTTGATCGTCAGCGACTTTATTCAATATGCCCGCAAAAAAGGCATTCCCGTCGGACCGGGGCGCGGCTCGGCAGCCGGCAGTCTCGTGGCATACGCGCTGGGCATCACAAACATTGACCCGATCAAATACAACCTTCTCTTTGAACGATTCTTGAACCCAGAGAGAAAGTCGATGCCCGATATCGATACAGACTTCTGCATCGAACGCCGCGAAGAAGTAATCAAATATGTTGGCGAAAAATATGGTGCTGATCGCGTTGCGCAGATCATCACGTTCAATCGCATGACCAGCAAAGCCGTCATCAAAGACGTTGCACGTGTGCTCGAATATCCCTTCGGCGAGTCGTCGAAACTGGCAAAAATGGTGCCGGTCGTACGAGGCAAGCCAACACCACTCGATGAAATGATTGCCGATCATCCCGAGTTTAAGAAGGTCTACGCCATCAGCGATGAAGCGCGGCAGGTTATCGACGTAGCGCGCAAACTCGAAGGCGTCAACAAAAGCTTCGGCATGCACGCCGCCGGTGTAGTGATCTCCGACGTGCCACTAGAAGAACTCGTGCCGGTGCAACGCAACGGCGACGGCACTATCATCACTCAGTTCTATATGGAAGACGTTGCTTACGTCGGACTGGTGAAGATGGACTTCCTCGGTCTGCGAAACCTGACGATGATCGACAAAGCCGTGAAGATTATCAAACAACTGCACGACATTGATATCGTTCCAGACGAACTGCCAATCGACGACGAAAAAACTTACACGACAATTTCAAACGGAGACCTGGCCGGAATCTTCCAGTTAGAAACTTCATCGGGTATGCGCCAGGTAGCGCGCGACATGAAGCCCAACTGCATGGAAGACATTTCGGCTCTGATCGCTCTTTATCGACCAGGTCCACTCGATACAGGGATGATCGATAAGTTCATCGATTGTAAAAACGGCAAAACGAAAATCACTTACGCAACGCCGCTGCTAGAGCCGATTCTTAAAGATACCTACGGGCAGATCGTCTATCAAGAGCAAGTCATGCAGATCGCCCAGCAGCTAGGCGGCTACAGTCTTGGTCAAGCTGACTTGCTCCGACGCGCGATGGGTAAGAAAAAACCCGAAGAGATGGAGAAGCAGCGCGAAATTTTCGTTGGCGGCTGCGTTAAAAACGGCGTGCCCAAAGAAGTAGCCAACGATCTCTTCGACATGATGGTGCAGTTCGCCGAATACTGCTTCAACAAATCGCACAGCCAAGCCTATGCACTGCTTACCTATCAAACTGCGTATTTGAAAACGCATTACCCGGTCGAGTATATGTGCGCGCTGCTCTCCAGCGTCTCAGGCGATCAAGAAAAGGTGCAGGGCTACATTGCAGAGTGTCAGGCAATCAATATAGATATCTTGCCACCAGACGTAAACGTTTCCGGACACGATTTCACGGTTGACGGCACATCCATTAGATTCGGGCTGTCAGCAGTCAAAAATGTTGGCGAAGCTGCAGTCGCCGAAATTGTTGCTAAGCGAGAAGCGAATGGCAAGTTCACCTCACTGAACGATTTCGTTTCCAAAGTCGACCTGCGAGTTTGCAACAAGCGAACGCTGGAAGCTCTGATCAAATGCGGAGCCTGCCTCAGTCTCGATGTCTCCAGAAAACAGGCCCTGGAGAATCTGGACGCTCTGGCCGAGCGATCGCAGCGCAGGCAGGCAGAGGAAGCAAGCGGGCAAATAAGCCTCTTCAGCATTGCCGCCGATACGGGCGTCAGCTTCGAGCACAAGCTCACAGGTGACGGCAGCGAATATCAAGAATCAGAGTTGCAGAAGATGGAGCACGAACTGCTCGGCTTCTACGTAACAAGTCATCCACTCAAGAAGGTCTCGAACAGACTGCGTTTTCTCACAACGCACACGCTGCGCGATATCAAAGAAGCAAAAGATGGCACCAACGTCATTATCGGTGGACTGGCCATAAGCATCGAAAAACGACTGACGAAGCAAAACAAGCTTCTGTGCATCATCCATCTCGAAGACCCGGCCGGGAAGATGGAAGTGGTGGCTTACAGCGAGCTGCTGGATAAAACTCCTCCAGAAGTGCTCGTGCCACAGTCACTTCTTCTGATCAAAGGCAAGATCAAGAAGAACGAAGATCAGATCTCCGTTCTCGCAAATTCGGTACGCCGCATCTCCGATGCTTCAATGGTCGACATTTACTTCAACAGTCACCAGTCGTTCAGCGACTTGCATAGATTGAAAGACGTGCTCAACACTCACAAAGGCGAAGACCCGGTCTTGCTTCACTTCCCGCAAGACAGCAAGTCGAATCAGACGATCCTCGTCGGCTCGCAATTCTGGGTTTCACCATCTGCTGACTTCGTCACGAACATGCACCGCAACTTTGAGGAGAATGTACGTGTCATGGTCAAACGCATCTTCGTCTGAACGAACCTTTTTCCTGACGCATCCTCATCTATCTGAACTCTGCTCAATCTAGCGAAGCTCAACAAAGTTCTTGCCAAAGCGCATGATAAGCCGTTCTTCGACCGGCCCTCAACATTCTCTTAAACTTGGCCGCCTCTGGGCGGTGTTACGGTTCTTCATCTGGAAACCCGAAACTTGATCCGGCAAGAAGTGGTGGCACGCTCTTTGCACTCAGCCAAGAAGCTGATGGTTAGCGGCAGAAGCTCTTTGAGCTGGGGCTGGCTCAACCTCACATGACATCTGTGAGAAGCTCGCCGCCAGTGAGCGCGAAAAAATTTTTCGCCAACTTTCCAAACCCCTTCAAAAAAAAATTTTTTGCTGTAGAATAGCTCTTTCGTAATAACCCAAGGAGGTTGACTCGACAAACACACAACGCCCAATTCCCAGGCCCGGCTGTTGTCCAACTCTGGTGTAAAGTAAGCGTTTCGTGTACCCCGCAAAACTCTTGGCTCAAAGCTTCGATTTCGACGTCTGAGAAATAAGTGTTTTGTACAACTCGGATTCCAAAACACAACGTTCGGTACACCAACGAACGGATAAGGGGGAAGAAACTATGTTCGGACCACATCTAATTCTTGAAGCCTATGGCTGCCCAAAAGATAAATTGGCAGACCTAGGATTAGTTAGCCAGGCACTAGATGCGTATCCTGCGCAACTAGATATGACGAAAATCATGCCACCATACGTGTTCCGTTATCAGGGCACAGTTGAGGATGATTGGGGAGTGAGCGGAGTAGTGCTGATCGCTGAGTCACACATCTCCATCCATACCTTTCCTGAAAAAGGCTTCGTCACACTGGACATCTTCTCTTGCAGAGAGTTTGATGTCGACGCTGCGATTGCATACTTCAGTAGCGTATTCGAACCAGAATCCTACGAAAAGCAGTTGCTCATGCGCGGACGCGAGTTTCCTCGCAGCCTTGGCAGAGCCGGTATCGCAGTTGAAGGTGAGCGTTTGCGAGTAGCTGCAGGCGCTGCAAAGTAGACGAATCGAGTCCAAAACGCAAGGCGCGGTTTTCACCGCGCCTTTTTTCTGCCTGGATATTGTCACCGCATATGGTATCACAGCCGCTTCAGAATCAGGCTCGCTGGGGGTGACTGGCTGACTTCGCAGAGCACCAACTCGAATGATCGAAGCGCCCGTTGCCTGTCGTGACTAGAGTGGAATTGGAAAAAATGGAAAGCCCAACGGAGAGCGGTTCCGTCAAGCGCCTGTTTCCTGTTTAGCGCCTCTTAAGGCTTGATTCCCTTTTTTGCTTGATGGCTGTTCTTTTCGGTGACTCTTCCTGGTCGAGCCAGCTTATGCGCAGCCGTCGGTCTGCCCGATGGCTCACGGATTGTGCTTGCCGCGGCCCGAAATCCCGCCCTACCGCCAATGCGAAGATGAAGTGAGTGTGAACAGTCAAAGGGGGCTGCCCCCGGCTTGCTAACCCCAGACGCCCACCAGAACAGTCAGCTTAAAAAAATCCCGTTGTCAGGCACTTATTGCCGACCGGCTACGTCAGCATTTTGCCATGGTAAATCTGGCCCATTAAGGGGTAAATTGTTAGCAGGAGAGCAATCAGGAATGCAGGTTCCGAATATTCCTATTAAAGGCGATGTCGTGGTTTCCATTGTTCCGGAAGAGCGCACAGTGGAGTTCCCAGCCAACAGGTCACTGGGTGAACTCTATCTATTAGACCAAGAGGGAAAGACTCAATTCCACGGCGATGCCCTGGGATCAGTCAAAGTACCCGGCGGTTCGGTGCTATCGCTCTATTACAGTTTTGACCCGGTCTATGGCTGCGCACTTTTATCAGACGTTAAACCCGACGGTCTCCACAGCCTGTCCTTCCTCGGCAGCGACATCGGCGATGCCGAGCTTGTACATGTTGGGCGCCTCGCCGGTTTGAAAGAACTCGACGTTAGTTGCACACAGGTGGGCGATGATGGCATGGTCCACTTGAAAGATCTCTCCGAGCTGGCAAAACTGAATCTGTCGTCGACACAAGTGACAACAGAAGGCATCGCCACAATATCGTCCTTGTCCAAACTGAAAGAGCTGGTTTTAGATGATACGGAAGTTGGGGATGACGCGCTCAACCACGTCAAGAATTTGACCGAGTTGCAAGTTCTCAGCCTTTCTTTCACAGACGTGACAGACAGGGGACTGAGCAAACTAAAAGAGATGAAAAACCTCGAGAAACTTCGTCTCAATTGCACAGACGTTGGAGACGATGGTCTCGGATTCATCGGCAAACTGATTAATCTGAAAGAGTTATGGCTGCGAAGCACACAAGTCAGTTATCCAGGTTTGGTTGAATTGACAAAATGGCTGCCGAACTGCGAAATCATCATCTAGCCATCGAAAAGTCGTCCGGTCAACGAGATTGCTCTAACGAAGCCACCACAGGCGATGCATGAGCATACTTGCTACAGGTGACGGCCATGATTTGATTCGATTTTACTTCTGAGGTCGTCACTACCCGGCAATAATGCGCCCGTAAACTTCCGCGTCTACGTTACCGCCACTGACGATGCAACATACGCTCTGGTCAGCAAACCAATCTTTCTTAGTCAGTAATGCTGCCACTGTAAGAGCACCTGTCGGCTCCACTTTTAAATTGGCAGTGGCAAACAAAATGCGGACAGCATCTTCGATTGCGGACTCTTCGACTTCGATAATGGTGCGCAGCCCTGACTGCAAAATCGGCCAATTATTCAGTCCAACGCTCAAAGTTCGGGCACCATCAGCGATGCTCTGAGGCTCAAAATTGTTTTTGACGATTTCCCCTTTTTGCAGCGAAAGAGAAGCGTCGTTTGCAATCGCCGGTTCTGCGCCGTAGACAGACGTATGATCGTGATGACGTTGCAAGGCGCGAATGATACCTGAAGCCAATCCGCCACCTCCAACGGGCACGATGATGGCATCGAATTTTTCGCGATATTCGACCAATTCCTCACCCAGCGAAGAATTGCCATCGATCACCAGCTGATCGTCGTATGCTGAAACGACCTGTGCATCAGGATGCTCGAGAGCCAACTGTGTCACACGCTCAGCTCGGCTTACTTTAGCAGTGTCAACTATTTCGGCAATACCGCCGTAACGCTTCACCGCATCAACTTTCACCTGAGCTGAGGTGGACGGCATGACGATTGTGCACTTCTTATGCAAAAGCTGGCATGCACAAGCAAGTGCCTGCCCGAAGTTGCCAGACGAAGCTGCGATCAAATGCGGTGCAGCGGTTTGTTGAGCGACGTTGTAAGCAGCACGGAACTTGAAGCTACCGGTGTGCTGAAACGTCTCGCTGGCGATAACCACATTTGCACCTGCCAGTGCCGACAGAGTGCGAGAGTCTATGAACGTTGTCGGTCTAACTGCCTGACGCAGAACCTCGACGAAGTTCAATGTTTGAGACATGTCAATCCAGCTTAGTGAATGACAGCAGCGCCGGTTGGAGCCTTACCTGCGGTTTCAAGACCACCTGCTCCACCCTTTTTATGGAAGACATTCAGCTTGCCGAATGTTCCAAGCGTTTTGCCAACCAATCCTGGTTTGCCAGTGCCGATATCTTCAGTCACAAGTCTCATTTTGGGATTTGGGTCGGGCTTTATGCCGTGCACTTCAGGTTTCACATCTGCAACTTGAGGCTGCGCTGGTTCAATCTTGTCACCGCCGTCGGCAGGCTTCAAGTCTTCTTGCTTTGGAGCTGGTTTGCTGGCAACAGCTTTAGGGGTTTCCAGCTTGTCAGATTTGCCGCCGCCCGTGAAAGGCAATTTGTCAGCGACCGCGTGAGTACCGTCTTTGACTGTATCTCCAGCGGCTTTTGCACCCTGAGCAACCTTGCTGCCCATCTTCTTGGTGCCCGTGCCGATCGCGCGTGCGCCTTTTATAAAGAAGTTGCCCGACGCTTTGGCACCACTGGCGATGCCATCACCTACAGCTTTAGTGCCTTTCTTCATCGAATCGCCTGCGGCTTTGGTGCCACTGGCGATACCGGAACCGGCAGACTTGAACTTGTCGTTCACCCCTGACAACAATCCATTTCCGTCACTGGTCGGAGCCGGTTTGGCTTTTGCAGCCTTCTGCGCTGTAGGTTCGTTTGATTCGAATCCAGGCATGGTGACAAAAGTTGTGGTTGACTGCACTTCTTCCGGCTCTCCACCGAGTGAAGAATCAGCGCGGGGCGCTTTTACAGGCTTTGTCGGCACCGGAGCGACATAATTGTTGGGATCTAGTGCGGATCCAGGCGATCCGAGATTACTAGCCAGTGCGGCGGTGCTTGTTGCCGCGATAATGCAGGCAATGGCAACTGGCGCAGACTGCTTTTTAGCTCTCATCAGCTTCATTTCTCCCTTCTGACCCTGTGTGGGCACAAACTTTGTGTTGTTATAGCACATGTGCACAAGTGGTCATGAGCCCCGAAACCTTCCAAGAGCCGAACTCTATGGGTGTTTACAAGGACAAAGGGGCTTTGTTAAAGGCAGTCAATATACCGTTCAAATGTTTATAATGTCCGCATACAATAGTAGGTGAGAATTAGAAGGAACCAAAATCCCATGCATCCAGCCGATTTTCAGACGCCTGCACTGCTCTTCATATTGATTGTGGCTGGTTACTTAGTGATCAGTCTGTTTGTTCTGGGTGGCAAGAAAGTTTACTTCGACCCTTATGTTGAGAAGGATGAACCGGCAACACCGCATCCACCAGCGTCGACACCGCCAACTCTCTAAAGTCCGATAATTTCAAACCAGCGCCACGCCGCGACGAACAATCAAGAATGTTGTTCAACCGGAGGGTGCTCACGCAACTTTACAATTTCGACCGAGCAGGGCGCATGCGCAACAATCGCCTCAGACACGCTACCGAGTAAGAATTTGGTGAAGCCACGACGACCATGAGAGCCCACGACAATCAAATCAGCAGGCCAGGTCTTAGCGATTTCGAGAATCCTATCTTTGATGTAACCCTCAACGACTTCGACAGTAACTGAATCAACACCAAATTTTTCTGTCAGAAGCTGAGCGCTGCTGTCTATAAGGTGTTTCGCAGAAGACATTTGCTCAGCTTGCACCTCGACGGCAAGCGGCACGTAAGCCGTTTGCCACCCTGCATATTCAGGGTGAAACGGCTCAACCACCGTCAACACTTTGAACGCACTTCCAGTAGGCCACGGGCGCTCAAGAACCGCGTCGAGTGCTGCTTTCGAATAGGGGGACCCGTCTACTGCAAGCAAAATATTCATAGATTTGTTCGCTCAAAAAGTTGCACACCATTAGATGATTGAATTATCCAACTTCCTGTGACAATGTAAACCGCAACAGCAAAATTTATTGACGACCCTTCTGAACTCAGATAGCATGTTGATACAATTTGGCACTGCAAGAAAGAAACGAAATGCGCACCAACTTTTTTTATTACTGGTTTAGAGAGGTTCACCTGGCGTGAGTTAGACCCTTCTTGGTCCTCCAGGTGAACCGCAGATAGACTCTGCGGTTCTTTTCTTTTTAAGGCAAAAATTTAGAGCTAAGCAAATGCACACGACGAATTGGTACTACAGCTTTTATTTCTTCACCAGCAGGAATTTGTCCGGGCGGGAGTAACAAGCATATTTGTTCAACCCATTACCAAAAGCCCGGAACCCAGAGAGGTCCCGGGCTAAAGCACTTTTAGAGGAGTTTCGAAAATGGACGCAAAATTGGCAAGCAAGAAAAATGCAGACGACGCAACCGTCATCAAGGTGGGTAACGCCGAGTGTGGCGGAAAAAATTTGATGATCATCGGAGGACCATGCACGGTCGAAAGCGCTGAGCAGATGGAGCAAGTCGCCACACATTTGAAAAACGCGCCAGTTCAGGTGATTCGAGGTGGAGTCTACAAGCCTAGAACATCGCCATACGCCTTCCAGGGCATGGGAATAGACGGATTGAAGATTCTCAATGATATCAAGGAACGGCATCAAGTGCCCGTCGTTACTGAAGTGATGTCTATCGAACAAATTGAGGCAGTGTGCGCTCATGCCGACATGCTGCAGGTCGGCAGTCGCAATATGCAAAACTTCGAACTACTTAAAGCGCTTGGAAAAGTGCAGACTCCAGTGCTGCTCAAACGCGGCTTGAGTGCCACAATTGAAGAATTTCTCATGGCCGCGGAATACATTCTTGCCTGCGGAAATGCCAATGTAATTATGTGTGAACGCGGCATTCGCAGTTTCGACACATTCACCAGGAACGTACTCGATCTAGGCGCAGTTGTGGCTTTGAAGCAATTGACGCACCTGCCTGTGATTGTCGACCCCAGCCATGCAGCCGGAAAACGAGAGCTGGTCGCCGATCTTGCTCGCGCTGCCATCGCCTGTGGTGCGGACGGACTGATTATCGAATGTCATCCAGAACCAGAGAAGTCGGTGTCAGATGCCAGACAGGCGCTGTCATTGCCGGATATGGTCGACCTGACTGCGAGCTTGCGTCCGATTGCAGAAGCGGTTGGTCGCCGAGTAATTCCAACCGACAGAAGGCAATTCTCGATCGTGAATTCTTCGGACAAGCATGTTAAAGTCTCATTCGAAAAAGATAAGTCCGGCAGCCTGCTGCGCAGACTATCGTAGGATTCTCGAATTCCCGACTTAATTAGCCTGCCGGATAATCAATAATGCGACGACCGAAAGCGCCCTCGTCTAACAGCTCCAGTGTGCGGGCTCAAACTCGCCTCAGCGAGATTCGTAAGCGCATCGATGAGCTCGACAGCCAGATTGCCGGCATGCTGAACGAGCGTCTGAAGCTGGCTGGAGAATTGACCGAAGTCAAGGCACAGCTCGGCATGGCAATTAAAGACCGGTCGAGAGAAGAGCAGGTGCTCGACCGAGTTTCGAAAATTGGCGAAACCGAGCAAATGCGCAATGCCATTCGCAATACATACGAAAGGCTATTCGAGCTGAGCCGACAGATTCAGCAAGAGAATGCTATCGACCCCCAAGTTATTGCTTATTTCCCTCAAGTCACCATATTTGGTATCGGTCTGATTGGCGGTGCCCTGGCTCGCTTAATAAAGCGGAGACTGCCTGATACCCGGATTACCGGAGTTGACCGTCAAGAAGTTCTCGCCGAAGCTCTCGCCCAGGGGCTGATTGACAAAGGTTCAGAAGATCCTAAAGCAGCCTTGCAGCGTTCGAGCCTGATCATATTGGCCGCGTCACCAGGCCAGAACCTCGAGATTTTGCAAGAGATTGCGCCAGGTCTCTCGAAGAGACAACTGGTTATTGATGTCACATCAAGCAAAGGAAAAATCGCTCAGCTGGCGGAAGAATTAAATCTCAAGGGAGCCGATTTTATCGGCGGACATCCCCTTTTTGGCAGCGAAAGAAGCGGCTTAAAAGCAGCGTTAGATTTGAGCGTTGAAGGAAGCACGTTCTGCGTCGTGCCAGGGCAAAAATCTTCTGAAATATCTGTGCGCCGCCTGATTCGCTGGCTCACGAGTTTGAGCTTCCATGTGGAAGTTGTTGGCGCGCTCGAACACGATGCAGTCTTGGCACGCACTAGCCACCTCATTCAACTGGTCGCCGTGCTGATAGGTTCGCAAATGGCAAAAGATCTCTCCGATGCCGATCTGGCTAAATTTGCGCGACTGTCAGGTCCCGGTCTGCGCCAGTTTTCACGGCTGATGAAAAGTCCCCCGACTCTTTGGCGTGAGATTATTGCTCAGAACAAAAATGACATCGTCGCTGCCCTCACTGAACTGGAGAAAGGTATCGATGATTTGCTCTCTTCAATTGAAAAGGACGAAACTTGTTTGGATAAGCTTTTTCAGTCTGCGAGCCGGTTGCCGACAGCGCTCGACGCCTGATCTGTGGTCAGCCCGAGATCATGTCGCGCCTGAGATCGATTTACAAGATTTCGGGACGGCGGTATGGTCACGGTCCACAGATTGTTCGCGACTCAGAGACTCTCGCCGCGAAGAGACCATAATTCAAAACGATCAACGTTCGTCGCGAGTGCGTTCAAGCCCTTTTAAACGATTCTGCAGTTGACGCGACGCCATCAGCGTCGGAGACAACCACCAGATCGCAAGCACAATTAAAAGCAAAAAAGTGCCGACAGCCATTCCGTAGAGCCAGGTGGGCACCTGCTCACCGCCTGAATGGGAGGCATCATTGCTCACCGATGACATGGGCGGAGCTGAGCCCACACTTGACGGAATCGTGCTGCTCGAGTGGTCTATCGGCGGTGCCGATGACTCGGGAATTGCATTTTGTTGGGTTGAAGAAAACTTAGGAACGCTGACAGGATGAGGCACAGTGGCACTGCTCATGACACCTGAGGCGGCGGCGATGGCAACTGGCTTCGTTGCTTCCGGCTTCGGTTTTGACATGGCAGGCTCGGGTGTCTTAGCCTTCGGCGCTTCGTCGGCGGGCTTGAGCGCTGGCATGGCTGCCAGGGCTGTCGGCTTCGTCTCAGTCTTGGTTTTGGCAGCTACCGTCGCCGGTTTGGGTTTAGCAAGTTCGACAACTGCTGGTTTTTCCATCTCGGCGGCCGTTGGTTTCGGCTTGGCTTCAGCCACTGGTTTCGGCTTTACAGCTTCGGCAGATGGTTTCGGCTTAACAGCTTCTGGCACTGGTTTAGGCTTAGCAGCCTCGGCAACCGTCGGTTTCGGCTTCACCTCTACAGGTTTCACTGCCGGTTTTGTTTCGCTAGCAACTTTCGCTTTTGCTTCGGCTCTGGCTTTGGCAGCTGCCAGCGCATTTTTTCGCTTACTGCCAGGCTTACCTTTAGTGAGCGCATTGCCAGCGGCGGCATTTGCAGCAGCCTGCTCCGCCTGAGCCCGTGCTTTCGCCTCATTTGCGGCAACCTGGGCGGCTCGCTTGGCTGCGTTTTCCTCTTGCATTTTGGCGCGCGCCGCATTTTCAGCGTTTCTGGCTGCGGTCTCGGCGGCTCTCGCCGCAGCTAGCTCCTTCTCTTTTGCAGCTTTAGTAGCGGCAGTTGGAGGAGCTGCGAAATCTTCATTTTTACCTTTCTTGGACTTTCCGCCTTTGGAAAGCTTTTTCAACGCCGCAGCCCGCCCGGCGATGGCAGGACCAAAGTTTGGATTCAGCCTGAGCGCCTTCTCGTAAAACATGACGGCGGTGTCATAGCAACCTTGCCTGGCGAGCGAGTTGGCAATATCAGCCTCATCAGACGCAGGACTCGCCCAGGCGGCGGAGGGAGCCAGGGTGAAGATTGTCAAAGCTAGTAATGGAAAGACTTTCAAGGGTGCCTCGTTAGAACCCTATTCCTCATTATTACACCAGTCACGGTCGCGTGGGAAAAACGAGCTTATGTTTCGCTCGAACCACCCAATTCTTTCGTGCCCATTTCAGTTCTAAACCACGCGCCCATGCCGAGAAAAGACAACAACATTATGAGTCGGATGCCGATGCGGGGCAAAACGCCCAGAGGCGGAATGACAAGCAGCAACGCCAATAGCAAGCTGCCGACCAGGGGCGCCCCCAGACGTGCGAACCACTGTCGCTTGACTGCGGGAGTATCCTTAAACCCGACAATGGAGAGAATTGTCTGACCTATCAAAGTGGAGCTCACCGTTACTCCAATCAGCACAAAAAATTGCAGCACAGCCATCGAGCCGATGGCCAGAGGCAATCCTATCTCGCTGACAAAAAGCGCGCGGGCAAGAGTCGTGAATAATAGACAGGAGACAATCCCCGTCCAGAAGCTTCTCCAGTAGTGACTTGCACAATAACGCCGAGCTACGGCCATGCGGGCGGGCATGAGTTCCGATGCTACAACAGTTATAAAAAGAAGAAATAAGAACGACAGCACCGGTGGCAGTGGCTTGTTAGCCCAAATGCGGAAGTAAAGCAACGGTCGTCGACGCAGATCGTCGCTAGAAAAATCGCCCGGCAAGTAGCGTCTAAATCCTGGTCGAGATGGGTCTGCAGCACTGCCTGACTGTTCAGGTACTGATGCTGCAATTTCGTCGGCGCTGGAAACTTTATTTGATCCCGCCGCTTCAAACTCATATTGTCTTTCCTGAGCAAGCAAATTTGTGTTGGTCCGATCCCTTGCAAATATCGGGCTTTGAGAGCGCTCCTGCGCTGGCAGCAGATTTCGCAACTGCCCCTGCCGGGTCAGCTGCACACCTGTTCGCTCCTGCGATAAAGCCGGATCAACCATCGACGTAAATAAGGAAAGAGCCAGCGCCAGCGCACCCAGAGCGGCGCTGACAGCATGCCTTTTAACGACGGGATCACCGTCAATTTTGCTTTTGAAGACTGGCATTATTCCTGGCACTTAACTGAACTAGATACTTGAAACCAAATAACATAACAAAACCGAGTAGCCACGACATGGCACCATCTACAGTGTCAAAGGAGTCGAAAGTAAAAACGACCAGGGAAGCAGCGACGACAACGCCGCTCAGAATTAAAGTGCGCATCTTCAACGCGCTGCCTGAAGAAACCTCCTGAACGTCCAACATGATGCGCTGTGTCAGCGATTCAGGCACATCGAAAAGCACCATATTCTTCGCAGCCTCCGTGATCGCATTCACCTGTTCTCTCCAGGTTTCACACTGCGCACAATTACGAATATGCTGCTCAGCAGCAAGCAGTTGCTCGGCTGTGAATGACTGAGTATCATCAACCGTTTGCCTGGCCTGCAAACACTCTTGTTCACTCATTATCAATCACCTCCACGCGGGGTCTTAGAATCTGTCTTAGTGTCTGATGGTTCGGCTAAAATTCTTCGTAATTTATCTCGTATTCTGAACAACATTGATTTTACAGATTGAACGCTTTCACCGGCTATAGTGGCGATATCTTCGTAGGATAAATCGTTGTGATAGCGCAAGACAAAAATGTTGCGCTGCCTTGAAGAAAGTTGTTCGAGCGCCGTAAAGAGTTCTTGCTGGGAAATTTTCAGCTCCACTTCTCGCTCTACATCAATCGTTGACACAGGCTCCATAGCAGGCTCTGATTCCAACATGGCATCGAGTGAACTGACTTGCTTGTTATCGCGCACATAATTCAGACAAGAGTTAGTGGCAATTCTCAAAATCCAGGGCTTGAAATTTGCTCCGCGGCGGAATGTGCGCAGAGATTTGTAAGCCTTTAAAAATGATTCTTGCGTCAGGTCAGCGGCTGCTTCATGAGAACGCACCATCTGAAACAGCAGGTTGTAGACCAATTTCTGGTAACGTCGCACCAAAAGCTCGAAAGCCTTTGTATCGCCGCCCAGGGCCAGACCGATCAAAGTTTGATCGTCTGGCTCATGGTCGAGAAAAGTACGACTCTGCGTCACTGATTTCCTGCGCCTGAATGGTTATTGTCATTATCTCAGCATGCGTCCGCGTCCATCACCGCTGAGCAGTGCCACAATCTTATCTGAAACAGCCTTTCGTTGTTCCGGCTTTAGAATAGTCCGCACTTTCAAGGCTGTCGTCAGACGGTCGTCCATTAGCTTTTCGTGAACTTCGCGCAACTCTTTTACTTTGCTGCGCACCTGTTCATCGGAAGCGTTCGAGGCCATCAGCTGACTGAGTTCAATTGCCTCACTTCTCAGTTTTTCCCGCTCGGGACGACACACTTCCATGCGGTCATCGAGAATGGCTGATATCTGGTCGCGTTGAGTATCAGAGGCATCTATAAGATTGAAAAACTTCTTCTGAAAGTGTTTTCTCAGTGCTACCTCGAACTCTTTATCAATGAAAGGCGCTGTTACACCTGCGCTGTCTCCAGCCAAAACTGGAACAGTCAACAAAGTGACAGCCAGCGTGCTTGTTGCAGCAAGCGCAGTCAAAATTAACGGTTTACGCTTCATATTTTTCCCTCTCAAAGCGGCGCTTAGATGTGCCGGTAATTTGAATACACAGCAGCAACGAAAAAGTTTCGATGGCAGGATCATTTTGTTTGAGGACTGATTTAGATACTGGAATAGTTTTACGCACTAGTACGGTTCCGCGCACTAGCACGGTTCCAAGCACTAGCACTGCTTTAAGTACTGGAGCCGTTTCAGGTCCTGGAGCGATTTGAAAGGTTGACGATTTTAAGTACTGGAAACTTTCAGCGACTTCGGCGCAGCGGCGATCAGGCGGATTGCATCTTCGCGCGTGACGATGCCGTCCCGAACGGCAGCCTGCTGGTCAAGGGCAAACAGAAGAACCGCGTCATCAATTACTTTGGACTTGAGCAGAATGCTACCCAGCGGCTGCCCCGTCTCTTCCGATTTCTTCAGGGCCTTCTCAAGTTCTGATTGCTCAATCACACCCGCGGCTGAGAGCAACTCACCGAGTTTAGCAGTTACGGTTTCTTTCTTGCGCACCCAACCGAGCTGGTGCAGAGCATCTTCAAAGGGAATTTCTTGATTCGACGCCACGGCTATTGCGACAAGAGCCAGGTCTGCAGCGACAACTTTGTCGCGAATCAAAGACTGAGCGTTCAGCGCAACCTGCAAAGCGTGCTTAGACAAATAACCCGACATGACCAGCACCTTGCCAATCAACTGTCCGGTATCAGTGGCTATCTGCACAGCCTCATTCAAGTCTTCCCGACGCAAAACTCCAGCTGCTGTCAGCAGCTCACCCAATCTAACTGGTTTGGCTTCCACGGCAACGCCCTGCAGTGACTTCAACGACCATTAATTACTTTCCCAGAAACCCTCATCGTTAAACGGTAATAGTGCAAAATAGTCTATGTCAGAATGCATTTGTTGAGTTCAAAATGAGCCCACTTTTGACTTCGTTTCGAAATTATGGTGCAAAAGCCGTCCTCGCCGCGCTCTTTTGCCTCTTAGCGTCGGCTTCGCCAGCCCCATCAGCAAAAACTGAAACTCAACGTACGATGACCTTCCCCAGCGATCGCTCATATGGAACCATTATCAATTTAGGTCAGAACTGGAACATACTGGACAAGCACCCGAAGGGACCCACAGTTGGAGAGGCACAGGGCACAATACATTACTCAGCCAATGATGCTTTGATGCTAACGGCGAGATTTCCTCTCACAGACCACCCTGAAGTTATGAACAAGCTTCCCGTTGATGCATTTCAACTAATTACGTTTATCAATCTGCCGACAGAAGACAAAATATTTGCGCCATTGACACATCTAACAGGCTTGCGCAGAGTGGATTTCGAAGAAGGTGAATTTCAGGACAAAGCCTTTGGTCAGCTCGGGAAACTTACCAATCTCGAGTCGATTATATTTAGAGAGTGCTTTGTCACCGGAGAGAGTTTCCTTCATTTTGGCTCGCTAAAAAAATTGCGCATTCTGGTCATCAAAAAATCTGCACTCGACTGGAAGCTCCTAAAGCAATCTAGTCCGGTGTTTCCAGCGATGGAAAATCTTCAGCTGACGGATACCAATTTTGACGATGTGGGCATGGAATGGCTGCAAAAGATGCCAAACCTGACGCGATTGTATTTAGACACTAATATTCGAGTCACCGACAAAGGTCTGCTGTTGCTCAAAAACTTGAAAAAACTGAAAAAGCTGGAATTGAAGAAAATGAAGGGTGTCACGGCCCGGGGCATCATGAAGTTGAGGGGCAGTAGCATCGACAGCATACACGTAGGCGATGGAAATTACACACCGGAACAGGTGAAGCAGATCAAAGATGCGATGCCGACTGTGCAGTTTGTGTTTGACAAAAAACCGATTAAGGAAGACACCATGGAGATATTTGCTCCACTGCATTGATCTTTCCGCTCTGATTGATCAGACATCACAGACTTCTTGAGCTCTGCTGACCTATTCTTCCGAACTTCGATTTCGTTCTAACGCCGCGGACTTCTTCAGACATCTGCGATTACGTCAAACGCTACTGACTTACTTCGTCGGCTTCCTGCCAGGGTTTGTAGCGTCCTAAAATTTTATGAGCCTCGCTCAGTTTACCAACAGTTGATGCGACTACGGGCACAATTTCGTCGTAGGGAACTTCTATGTCTAGAAAAAATCGATAATGCCAGGGCGTTTCCGGTATCGGTCTGGACTCGATCTTGGTGAGGTTGGCGCCTAGAATAGCGAGTTTGCGCAGCAAGTTGGCCAGCGCTCCTGGTTGATGGGCTATCTCCACCACGCAGGAAAGTTTGACTGGTGCCGTGGGCGGTGCGATGCCGGCATTTTCCAAAAGCGTGATAACACCGAACCTGGTGCGATTGCCGCTAAAGTCCTCGATATTGCGTCGCAAAATCGTCAAGCCGGATTCTTCTGCAGCAAACTCGCTGGCAATTGAAGCGTAAGCACGGTTACCTGTTTCCCTGACAAAGAATGAGGATGCTCCGGTGTCCCAGTAAGTAACAGCCTTGGCGTTGCTCAAACTCTTCAAAAAATTTCGGCACTGATCGAGCGCGACAGGATGAGAATAAATCTCCTCCAGTTTGTCGACCTCAGTATCAGGAAAGCCAATCAAGTTGTGATGAATGGGCAGGTAGATTTCGCCGACGAGCTCGACCTGATTTTTCCAGAGCAGGTCATAATTTGCCACAATCGAGCCGACTGAAGAATTTTCTAGCGGAATCACGCCGTGCGAACATTGCTTCGACAAAATGCCATTGAAGACCTCTTCAAAAGTCTTGCATGAAACTGGTTCGACTTCGTCGAGGCGATCGATCTGTCCGGCAAAAATCTTCACTGCTCGATGGCTAAATGCTCCGGGTGCTCCCTGGTAGCCAATTTTCAGAGCAGAATCTTTTGCCATTTAGAGTGTTTTCGAAAGCTCAGTCAGTGGAACAGTCACATCATAGTCTACAACGCCCAGCTTGGTTTGAGGCAATACTAATTTTATCGATTGCCCTTCTCGCTTCTTATCGCTTCCCATTACGCTGACCATTTTCTCCTTCGAAATGCCGCTCGGTATCGAGCTGGACAAACCCGCTTTAGCCAAAAGCTCTTCCACTCTGTCGAGCGCAGCCTTGTCGATGCGTTTCTGCTTGACACTGTATTTAGTATCAAGGAACAGACCGATTCCAACGGCTTCACCGTGAGAGACTTTGTATTCACTGAGAGTTTCGATGGCGTGTCCGACTGTATGCCCGAGATTGAGGATACGCCGGAGATTGGCTTCCTGCGGGTCTTTCGCCACAACGAACAGCTTCATCTTAATGCAGCTGGAGATAATTCCCGACAGGCCAGGATCATCATGTTCTAACGAATGCCCCAGCGATGCTTCCAACACATCGAGCATTCGCTTCGGTCCGAGGTCGTAATCGGTTGCTTTGGCGACGGTATCTTCAATCATGCCATATTTGATAATTTCGCCAATACCTGACTTGAACTGACTTTCAGGCAGGGTGCTGAGCAATTCCTGGTCAGCGAGTACAGCCTTCGGAAAAAAGAAAGTTCCAGCCAAATTTTTTCCAGCTTGCAGGTTTATACCTGTCTTGCCACCAATGGCGGCATCAACCATACCCAGAAGTGATGTCGGAATGAGGACAAGATTCAAGCCACGCAGGTAGGTGGAAGCAGCGAAACCTGCCAGGTCCGTGACTGAACCGCCGCCCAGAGCAACGATTGTGTCTCGACGATCGAATTTGCGCTCCTGCAGATGCTCCCAGATGCGAATCAGCCAGTCGGTGCTTTTGCAAGCTTCACCATCTGGCACTTCCAGAGTCGTGACTTGATAGTCTTCTTGCGGCAGAACGGAAAGCAAGTCGCGCAACCAGTGAACAGCTGTCGACGGTTGACAGAGCACAAGCACACGTTTACCAGAACCAATCTGAGCCAGGATATTGGACAACTTGTGACGTGCACCCAGACCGATAGCGACCCGTGTCTTCACTTCCAGGTCGGTTTTCCAGAGCATGGTGATGACTGGACCGCGATGGCGAGCTTTGTGGGCCATTAGAATTCTCCTAGCGCGCTTTCATTGCCTTCTGGCTCGGCATCCATATTCGCTGATTCTATAGCAGCAGGTGCATGCTTACCATTTGCACCTTCATCTTTTCTGCAAAACTTTTCGTACTCCAGAAACGATGCTTTCAAATCGCCAATAGAATCTCCGCCGAACTTATCTACCATTGCATTTGCCAGCACCAAGCATACCATCGCTCTGCATACTACTGAAGCAGCAGCGATGGCGCAGACGTCCGAGCGTTCGTAGTGCGCCTTTTGCGCATCGAATTCAGGAAAGCCGAGCGAGTCGAGTCCTTTGCGCAGGGTCGGAATCGGCTTCATGTATACCCGCACACAGAGCCGCTCTCCATTAGTCATGCCGCCTTCCAGACCGCCTGCATGATTGGTCGTGCGCTTGAATGGATATCTAGAGTCGCTATCTCCTGGATATATCGGGTCATGCACTCGGGAGCCAAATTCACCGGCAGCCTCGAAGCCATCGCCAATTTCCATAGCCTTCATCGCTTGAATGCTCATAACAGCTTGAGCGAGCTGCCCGTCCAGCCGTTTATCCCACTGCGTGTAGCTGCCCAGCCCGACTGGCAAGTTGTCCACGACAACTTCTATGACACCGCCCAGACTGTCGCCATCTGTCCAGGTCGACTTGATCAGTTCTTTCATGGCTTCGGTGGCTTCATCGTCGAGACAAAAAAGTTCCGACTGCACAACTTTCGCATCAATCTCATCGATGCTCATCGTCGTCGATTTTGATTTAGCTTTGACCGAACCGACTTGAATGACATGACTGGCAGACTTGATTCCGAACGATTCAAGAAACTGTCGGCATACGCCACCTGCTGCTACGCGAGAAGCAGTCTCTCTGGCGCTGGCTCGCTCGAGCACATCGCGGATATCTGTCTGACGAAACTTCAATGTGCCTGCCAGATCAGCGTGACCTGGTCGAAAACGCTCAATTACCTTTTTCTCAAACTGCTCGATTACTTCCGGCAAGCTCATGTCGACAGGCTCAACTGACATGACATGACGCCAGTTTTCAAAATCGCGATTGCGAATCAGCATCGCCAGCGGAGCACCAGTAGTGATACCATGCCGAACGCCACCAATAATCTCGGCTTTATCTTTTTCAATTTTCTGCCGATTGCCTCGTCCATAACCTTGCTGGCGTCGCCACATATCTTCGTTAATTTGATCGATATCGAGTTGGAGACCCGCAGGCATCCCCTCGAGCACAGCGACCAGAGCTGGTCCGTGTGATTCACCGGTTGTTAAAAAGCGCAACATAAGTCCTGTCCATTAGACCCCGTAAGAGTGGCAACAATCTTACAATATGGCTTTCGGCGATTGGAGTGGTTTGACGATGACTGAAACTAGTCTTCACGGTTCGTTTGCAGTCCCCGGTGACAAGTCGATTTCGCATAGAGCTCTGATCTTTTCAGCGCTGTGCCAGGGGAAAGTGACGATCACCGGTTTATCGCCGGCTGAAGACTGCCAGAGCACAGCTCAATGCATGAGAGAGCTGGGGTTGACAGTCACGGCCGACCCGACTGAACCAGGCCGGTATACAGTTGACAGCCCCGGGCTGGCAGGGCTGACGGCACCCAGGAAGGTGCTCGATGCAGGCAACAGCGGCACGACGATAAGAGTGATGAGCGGGCTCGTCGCGGGTTTGCCTTTCACGTCAAGTTTCGACGGTGATTCGTCACTGCGAAAACGCCCCATGAAGCGAGTTCTTGACCTTCTTACAGAGATGGGCGCCGAGGTAGAATTTGCCGAAAAGCCCGGCTGCGCACCGTTTTCGATAACCGGAACCAGCCTTACCGGAAAAGAATTCAACCTTTCTGTGGCATCGGCGCAGGTGCAGACCGCACTTCTACTCGCCGGTCTGCAAGCCGAGGGCACGACACAAGTAACGCTGCCCGAAGTCGCTCGCGACCATACCCTGCGCATGTTCAGACACATGGGCGTTCCTTTTGAAGAGCCGAGCCCGAATACCGTTCGAGTGCAAAAATTGAAGAAGGTGCTTTCAGGGTTCACAATCGCTGTGCCGGCCGACATATCATCGGCTGCGTTTTTCATGGTCGGGGCTGCGTGCTTGAAGGGCTCGGACGTCACCTTGAGAAATTGCGGCATCAACGCAGGTCGCACTCTAGTTTTCGACGTTCTCAAACGCATGGGCGCAAATATTGAACTCGTTAACGAGCAAGAAATCTCTGGAGAACCGGTCGCAGACATTCGCGTCAGATACAACGGACGATTGCAGGGCACCACCATATATGGTGGCGAGGTAGCTTCTGGCGTCGACGAGATTCCAATCTTGTCAATTGCCGGGGCTCTCTGCGATGGAAAATTTACTGTCGAAGGAGCCGAAGAACTGCGTCACAAAGAAAGCGATAGATTGAGTTTAATCACAGACAACCTGCGCGAAATTGGCGCGCTCGTAGAGACCCGCCAGGACGGGTTCACCCTCACAGGGCAGGAGGGCTTGCCAGGTGGAGGCTCATGGACGACCCACCTGGACCACCGTATGGCTATGACAGGGCTGATCGTCAATTTGCTCTGCCGAAAACCCACCAGCATCGAAGAAACCGACTCACCCAAAATTTCATATCCAACTTTTCAGCAAGACCTGGAATCTCTTCTCACTCCAACCGTCAAACAAGCCGGCAGTAAGGGCTGAGTCCACTCCTGCGACTTTACTGAGCACGGGGTGTTAGATTATATTAAGTCACCCCGGAACCGGTAGTGGTCGTCTACACCAATTGGCACTCAACTGAGAAACTATTGAACATCACAGGCGTCTAACTCAGAAGGCAAACAACGACTTGCTCGAGCAAGCAGTGTCTGAAAGGAATTTTTAAATGAAGTGGCAAACCTCTGTTCTCTCGGCACTGGTAACGGTTGCGGTACTGAGCTGTCTCGCCGCTGATGCGCAGAGAGTGGCAGCACCTGACCAGGGCAACGCTCTCGCTTCTGGAAACGCTCCAATGGGCGACAACCACGTAGCTGTCTGGTTCAGCAAATACGATGCAATCAGGCGAGCCGCACAGATGACTCCCCAGGAGAGACAGCGCGCCGATAATTTGATGTCGAAAGGATTGTCGATTGTTGTTCCGGGGCCAGAGAAGCTGGTCACTGGGCAGCTTCTAACCAAACTAATCAATAAAAACAGAATTGCCGCAGATCAAATGAAAGGTCTGCCTCTCTTCAAAGAGACAGAGCAGCTGCACCGCGGATACTACCAATATTTCACGACCGCTCAGGGACTGTTCTCAGACTACCTTCGTGTGCAAAACGATATTCTGGCCAGAGACGCAAGTGGTGCTATGGTCGCGACTGGTCTGGTCGGGCGTAAGCAGGCGCTGACCAGTCTGGACGAAAACAACAAAATGCTCGATGCGCAGTTGCGACAGGAATTCAACATTCCTCCCTATCGCTATTAACAACGCTTAAGAATCTCCGGCGCCCCACTATGTTTAAAAAATTCGTACGAGCCGTTCAAAGCGGAAAATCACATTTGCGAGAGTAGATTTTCTGAAGCGTATTTAGATCGCGCTGCGAGATGCGCGAGTATTCATCAGTATCCCTGAACATCATATCGCCGCGCTCAGGAGAATGCCCCATCAAGCCGAGCGCATGTCCCAGTTCATGAGTGACCAGATTTTGCAGCAAAGGCACCTTATGGTCGGCATCACGAGGCTCGATAACATCGAGATTGACTTCGATGAACTGCGGCTTCACTGTGCCTGTCTTCTGTGAGGCAAACGTTCCTGTCTTAACTTTCCATTCGGTGATCGTGTGCGCACCAAACTCAGTGGCACTTCGATCAGTGGGAATACCCAGATGCGACCAGATCACAGTGATCCGCGCCTTTTGCCGGTCCGACGTTCGAACAAACCTGATCATCGCGTTCGTGCGAGTCTCCCAGGTTTGCAAAGCCTTTTCGACCGCACCCACATAGTCAGCGGGGGCAGGATCTATAAACACGGGAATCGGCATGGAATTAAAACGGAAGATTCTGTTGCTCGTCGCTAACATCACCTGATCGAAAAAATCAGAGTTATTCTGCACACCATCTGGTTCAATACGCAGAAAGTGTGGCGGAGTCACATCCAGTGACGGCAAATAGCTCGACACCGGGAAATATTGACTCTGTGCGGTTCCCTGCGCCGATACAGAGCGACCGGCGGCAGAGCCAAGCCACAGAGCCATCAGCAAACTGACAGTGAGGAGTCGAAATTTATTAGCGCTCATTGGGAGCTAGCTTTAACTCCAGGATTACAGTCTCGATGAAATCAACCAATTTCAACCTGACTGCATCATACACCCTCGTCAATTCCTTCGACCAGCAATAAAACTCTGCGCCACTGCCTTCATCGGTACTCATACTGAACAAACTAGTTTCGGGCTCCTGCATATCATCAAGCTGAGTTTCGATTTGTTGAATTCCGATATTGCAAAAAATACTCTTCTCAGCCAGATGCTGTTCGTCGCAACAAACCAACTTACCGTTCTCGTCCAGCTTTCCCCAGGCACCTGTGAGAAAGCGATACATCGGCACTTCTAACTCATTTTTCTTCGCAGCAGGCAAGAAAATCGAAAACTGCCGCACACGCGGTCGTTCGTAAAGGGAAGCCAGGTCGTCTTTACGGTATCCTAAAAGTTCCCGGTTCAGCCAGATCAGCCTGTCGGCGGGCAGCCGGTCTCTGAGATAGCGGAAGACGATGAGGAGCGCGTCAGAGACTTTCATCTCGCGGCGACGGAGCTGGCGGCGGACCTGCTGTAATTGTTGATATAACATCTGGGATACCCTGGCGACTTTTACCAATATAGCTCACCAGCCAACAGTGTGAATTAACTGCCCTACTATATTAGTGTTAGGGAAAACCTGATCAGTACTACATTAAATGGGTGCGGCCGAAATCGGAATCGCCCGCACTGGCCAATCATTGCTGCACCAAATACGGTGCTGGGCTTTCCAACCAGTGACAGCAAAAAAGTCATGCAAAATTCAATGCAATATCAATGCACAATCGAACGCTCAGAAATCAACGCTCATAAATCAACTTTGAAGCAGGATCACCGATCATGATGTAGAGCAATCCATTACGCTGATTGATGGACGTGTTGTCAGCAAGCTGCTCGGGCGTCATGACCAGCTTTCCGGCGGGAACCGGGCTTTCTTTGAGTTGTACGTTGAGCAATCTTTGATAGCCCTGACCAATCGACTCTCCATGCAAAAGCGCATCGAAAAGAACAAACATTTCGGGGAAACCGCCATTTTCATGCATGTGCCCGTAAAAAGCTCTGGCACCGTTGGCAATGGCACGTTTAAAAAAGGGAGCGCTATGTTTGTTGGCAGTAGCAGCAAGACTCGGAATGTCTGAATAGTCGGGCGTAGCAGAAAAACATGAGCCACAAAGTACGATTTCGTTATTCAGCGGTATATTGCGAAAGCTGCTCACATCGAGCGTGCAAGTCATCCCCGGTGAACCATGACCGAAGAGAACAAACAAATTGGAATTTTGCAACTGTGCCTGCAAGTTGGGTGGGAGCTTAAAAACTCTCTTTCCCGAAGCATCTATAGTTGTGACGGTAGTCTCAGCTTGTGCCGGAAGATCTTCGATGCTGTCAGATGTTTTGACGACAACCGAATTGCTCGTGCCGTGCAATTTCGAGATCAAGCTTTTAAACACCATAGCCTTCTGCACTGCGCGAGCACCGCCTGCGGAGGCAGTGGTAGATTGTCCGACGATGAACGCATTCAGAGCTGATGGCGCAACTGGCGTGCCACTCAGGCTGCGGTCGATGAAAGCCGAAAACGTGGCAGGGTCAGAAGCCACGAGAAAGGAAGGAAAAACATTAATCGTTCCATTGCCGTAGGCAGTGAGAACTTCCCAGAGTGCGAGGGTGACGTTTTCGCTAAAATTCTCGATTCTCGGACAGAGCGCGACATACTCAGGCTGAACTTTATTCAGGTCAGCAACCAGCTTTGCCCTTAATTCAGCATCTGTGGTCAAGTTGCGCATGTCAGCCAGACGAATAATCTTTCCGTTATGCGCCCCAGCCAGTTTTTCAACAGCCAGGAAGTTTGGTCCCACCATGTCTGTAATCACGACATAGTTTTTTCCAGATGGTGCATTCAGGTCGGTGATATAGGTATAAGAGCGAGCGCCACGCTTTCTCGGCGGTACATCAGTCACTGCGCTCGCTTTGCTGATATCAAACTGTTGAAAAACCGAGTCGATAGCCGAATCGATATTGATCGCATAGCTTCGTTGAAACGAAGCCGCGCACGATAGAAGAAAGAGCAGGAAAAGAAATTTCGATATGCATCGGACCGAACACAATCTGGATAACAATTCTCGCACCTCAGTCCTGGTAGATGGGGCAAAAGCTTCAAACAGCGGACGAAAATCATATCCAGTCTGTCGTCTAATGAACACAAACAGATAGCGTTGAATGCTTGCGCCAGATTACAGCCGCACCAGCTTTAGTGCTCTCGCTCTTATTGCAAAAATTCCAAAACACGCACGAGGAACTATATTGGGGTCGCTCTCGCCTAAAACTGAGTAAATTGACGGTTGCGTTTACAAAACTATATGATAACGTAAAGAAGGGCTTATGCTGGCTCCCGGCTGACAAAAGGTCGATGCAACGATGGACGAGCGATTACGCGAACTAGCCGAAAGTCGTTATGGGCAGACAGAGTTTCTCAGCACCCTGTTTGAATTGGCGCTTGAAGAACAGTGGTTCGACCTGCAGCACCTCATCCAGCACGACATGGCCAAAGCAATTCTTGCCGACTACTCTTATGAGCTGGGCAAAGGCTATCTCAACCAGGAAGTTTTCTACAGCAACTGGGAGCCTGTCATCGAGATTGGTTGGAGAATTTTCTGCAATCACACAGGGCTGACGATGGATAAAGTCAACTCGCATCTGACTGAATTGCGCGAAGCAATCTAAGCTGCCACTACGCGAAGCAATCCCGCTGTTACGGTGCGAAGCTTAAGGCTGTTAAAGCGCGAAGCAATCCAGTTCGTTACTGCCCGGAATAGCGGACTACGCAAGCGATTCCGCCAGGAAATTTGCCATCGTTACTGGCTTGATCGAGCAGCTCAGAAGCGAACGACCAAACGCCAGGATTATCCGCAGCAAAGCTCAAATCGACTCGATCGGATGGGTTCAAAGTAACGGTGTCTCGATAAACATGCGGCTCCAGGCTGTCGCTTCCATTGATAGAAAGAACTTCGAAACGATGACCACTGAGATAGAGCGGAATGGCATGCTGGGCTGCATTGATGACACGCAGTCGCACACGCTCTCCCTGTCGCAACTCGATTGGTGGTATAGCTGGTGCCGCCTTCCCATTCATCAAATAGCAGGTGTGAGATGAGGCTGACTTGATCGGTTGAACCGGATGAGCAGCGCCTTCTACACCTGCACCGAGATTCAACTCAGACAGCACGACCGTGAAATCTTTGTCTTCGCTTGGTCCCGAACGAGGTTCAACGATGAATGCGCCGAACATGCCGCGGCTCTTCTGGTCGGCATTGATCACCTGCGGGTGGTACCAGAACGTGCCTGCTTTGTTCGGAACGAACTGATACGCATAGGCTTCGCCCGGTTTGACAATGCCGCTGTCTTTTTTGGGTAAACCACCGACCGACTGAGGCACGATCACGCCATGGAAAACCAGGCTGGTCGGTACTTTCAATTGATTATGCAGAACAATCCGAACTGGCTGCCCCTCGGGCACGCGTATCGGAGGACCGGGGATTTTGCCGTTGTAGGTGAAGCAATCCGCCGTCGTGCCAGAGTAAAGTTCCCAGGCAGCGGGCTTAGCGAACAAGTGCAGTTCATGCGCGTTTTCGTTAGCTTTGCTGGCAGCGTTGGCTTGATTCTGCAAATCATTCATGGAGTCCATCGCATCTTTGATCGTCGATTTGATGTCTCGAACTTCATTGCGCATGTTATTCAACTCCTCCCGCTCTTTTGCCTGTTCGGCGCCCATCCCCTGGGCGAGAACGGAGGGGCAAAGGCTGAGAGCCAGAGATACAACTACGCTTAAACGGAACAGATTCATTTGTTGATTACCGGGACAGATTCGTTGGTTTGGTCAGGGCAGATGTATGACTGAGAACCGGACAGCTTCGCTATTTTATGAGGGACTGATTCAACAGCTAAACCGATTAAATTGTTCAGTGCTGCTTCGATTCTCTATTTAATTACTGCAACGGAACATTTAGCGAAAGTAGAAACTCGTTGCGAAACGCTGCCCATAAGGAATTTCTCAACGGCAGAGCGACCTTGAGCACCAAGAACAATCAAATCAGCTTTGATCGAATCAGCAAAGTTGATGATTTCCTCTGCCGGCTCTCCGTTTTTCAAAACGTTGTCCAGTTTGGTGACGCCCAATTGGCTCAACTCTTTCTCAGCCTCAGCGAGACTGGCTTCGCCAGACATTACTAGATTGTCTTCGATAGCAGCGACAAACTGCACCGGCGAAATGAATTTGTACATCGGTCTTACAGAAACAACGTTTATAAACGTGACTTGCGCGTCGCGATCATGTAACGAGAACAGCTTGACGGCAGCCTTTGCGGCGTTGAGCGCTGCAGCCGATCCATCGATGGCTACTACGACATTTTTAATTGGCACGTGAGGAACGTCTTTGAGAACCAGCACCGTACATGGTGCATGGTTAACAACTCGAGCGGCAGTGCTGCCCATAAGAAACTGCTGCACACGGCCATGCGTGCCGGGCGTGATCGCAATGAGCTCAGTACCGCTTTCTCGGGCGTACTGGTCGATCATCTGACCAGCCAGTCCACCAAGGACTTCCGTGCTCACTTTCGCGCCTTTTGCTTCCAACTGTGACTTCAAGGTCGAAAATTCGTCTGAAACTTTCTTCTCAACCTGATTTTTCAGATCGTCTGGAAAGTCGCCCATGGTTCCAAGAAGAGCCTCGAACCCAGGCAACTCATCTTTCACATAAAGCAATTGAACTGGCGATGACTTCAAATCCACCAGCTTATCAAGCTGATCAATGAACTCCTCGTGCGGATGCAAAACGTCGATGGGCAATAAAATCTTTGGCATAATCAACCTGTGTTTCTAAGTCAAAGTATATTATCTCAGCTTCTGCACCGCTCTCAGAAACATTCAAACCTGGATGTAAATCAGCACGCACACTCGACCTCCTGACAAGCCCGCCAATCGTTAGTTGCATCCCAGTCTATGCTCTAGCCTGATTTGATTACAAAGCGACGAATACTCTTTACGTGTGCTGCGACCCACGATGACGCCATTGTAGAATAGGCGCTTTCGTTGAATTCGCGCACATTGAGGCTTTTCAGGTGATAGATAGGTATACCCGTCCAGAAATGGGAGCGATCTGGTCCGAACAATCAAAATTCCAGACTTTGCTCGACATTGAAATTGCAGTTTGTGAAGCCCAGGCAGAGCTGGGATTCATTCCAAAAGAAGCCGTACCTGACATCAAGGCAAAAGCCAAATTCGATATCGACCGAATAAAAGAAATCGAAGCGGAAGTAAAGCACGACATTATTGCCTTTTTGACAAATGTCAATGAGCATGTCGGTGAAAACTCTCGATTTATCCATCTCGGTTTAACAAGTTCAGATGTCATCGATACAGGTATCGCACTGCAACTTCTCAAAGCCAGCGAGATTTTGACCAGAGACTTGCAAGACCTGCATGACGCAATTTTGACTCAAGCTCGCAAGCACAAACACACCGTTCAGATCGGTCGCTCGCACGGAATCCACGCTGAGCCTCTAACATTTGGATTTAAACTGGCGGTCTGGCTCGAAGAAGTGCGTCGCAATCAAAAACGCCTTGCCGACGCCATCGAGGTCATCTCGGTCGGTCAAATCAGTGGACCCGTTGGCACCTTTGCAAATATTTCGCCGAAAGTCGAAGAACTGACTTGCAAATATTTGAAGTTGAAACCGGCGCCAGTCTCCACACAAATCATTCAGCGCGACCGTCATGCGCAGTTCATGTGCACACTGGCAATCATCGCAAGCAGCCTCGACAAATTTGCCACTGAGATTCGTCACCTGCAAAAAACTGACGTTCTCGAAGTTGAAGAACCATTCGAAGCAGGGCAGAAAGGCTCGTCTGCGATGCCACACAAACGAAATCCAGTCGGCAGCGAAAACATCTCCGGACTGGCGCGCGTCATCCGCGGCAACGCTATGGCTGCGCTGGAGAACATTCCTCTCTGGCACGAAAGAGACATCAGCCACAGCTCTGTCGAACGCATCATCTTGCCCGATTCAACGATTCTGCTCGACTACATGCTCGCTCGTTTCACCAAAATCGTTCAAGGGCTGGTCGCTTATCCAGAAAATATGATCAGGAACATGGACGTATTTGGCGGGGTCATATTCTCGCAAGCCGTAATGCTGAAACTAATCAGCAAGGGACTTTTGCGTGAGGAAGCCTACAAGTTGACACAATCGAACGCCATGGCGGCCTGGAACAAACAAGACGGCAATTTTAAAAATAACCTCTCCAGAGACGAGAAAGTCACTGCAGTTCTTACGCAAAAAGAAATTGATGAATGTTTCGACCCCGCATCCTATCTGAAAAATATCGACCATGTCTTTGACCGACTAGGAATATAACTATGATAATCGACACCAAAAAGAAATTAGCCGGCATCCTGGTACCTGTCTTCGCGCTACGACATGCCGACGACCTCGGCATCGGAGACACAACTGCGATGAGGGACGCCGTCGATTTCTGCAGTCACAATAAAATTGGCATTTTGCAAGTTCTGCCAATCAACGAAACTGGTGGTGACAACAGCCCATACGGAGCGATCAGCTCTGTAGCACTGGACCCCGCTCTGCTCACCGTAACACCAGATACGATACCAGGTTTGACGCCGGAAAATTTTAAAAAGATTGCCGATGATAAGCTGGTGAAGAAACTGCAGACAGGATCTGTACAGTACCCAGAAGTAAAAAAACTGAAAGCAGATTTGTTGCGAGCCGGCTTTGAAAACTTTGTAGCTACTGACGTCAAGAAGAACTCGCCAAAAGCAAAATCACTGGAAAAATTTGAGAAAGAAAATGAACGCTGGCTCAAACCATATTCGCTTTTCCGCGCGCTGATGGATGAACACGATGGCAACGCTTGTTGGACACAGTGGGAATCTGAAATCCAGGATTACAAAAGCGCCGAGGCACAATCGAAAGCCACAGCTAAACCAGGACGAACTCAAAATCGCCAGTTCTGGTCTTATGTTCAGTGGATCGCTTACCAGCAATGGGCTGATATCAAAAAATATGCCGAGCAGAAGAAAGTGCAGCTCATGGGTGACCTTCCCTTCGGCGTAAGCCGCTACAGCGCCGATGTCTGGGCTGAGAAACAACTCTTCGATCTGGATTGGTCCTGCGGAGCGCCTCCTGAAACATTTTTCCAGAGCGATCTGTTCACTCAAAAATGGGGACAGAACTGGGGCATGCCACTCTACAAATGGTCCGCACACAAAAGCGAGAACTACGCATGGTGGCGTCAACGCGTCAAACATTTGACTGAACTTTTCCACTATTTCCGCATCGACCATGTGCTTGGATTTTTCCGTGTCTATGCGTTTCCGTGGATTCCAGAACGCAACGGTGAATTCACAGAGCTGACCGAAGCAGAAGCAGCGAAACTTACAGGTGGTCGCTTACCGCAATTCTTGCCGCGCAGCGATGAAGAAGACGACGACGCCGAGAAAAATTGCGACGACGGCGAAGCGATTATGAAAGTGTTGATGGATGCGGCCGGTCAATCAGGAATTGTCGCTGAGGACCTCGGCACAGTGCCACCATATGTAAGACCACTTTTGCATAAGCTGGGTATCGCCGGTTTCGCCATTCCAATTTTCGAACGCGTCGAGGAAACACGCGAATTCAAAGAGAAGGAAGACCTGCCGGAACTCAGCCTGGCTACATATGGCACGCACGACCATCAACCGATCGCCTCGTTCTACAAGGGTCTGGTCGATTACTGGCATGGACCCAAAGGCGATGAGGGATGGCTGGAAGTGCAGCGGCTGATGCGTTTTCTTGGTCTTGATGAAGAACAGCCGCCGCTGAAATTCGACGAAGCGCTGCATATTGTTTTCATGGACGTCCTGTTGAAAACCCACTGCTGGGTGGCAATGTTCATGATCACCGACCTGCTCGGAACAACGCAGCGATTCAATGAGCCTGGCTTGAGTGGTGACTTGAACTGGAGCCAGCGATTAGATCGCCCGCTGACCGAGTACGAAAAAGACCCACAGTATTCAGGTCGAATCAAAAAACTCGCAGAATTAGTCGAAACGACCCGCCGCACTCCAAAAGTGCTTAGCGCTTCGGTTTAGTTTGCCATAATACTTTGCTAAAAATGGTCTACTATGCTGTAACCTCAGGTGAACTTGTGGAGTTTCCGGTCTAAATGATCCCTGCTTTTCTCATCCGCGCCGGTGTTGACTGGGTTCGACACAACAAGGACTACAAAGACTCAAACCCATACTCGCGTTGCGAAGAGTCAATCAAGACTTGCCAACTGCTATGGGAACAACAAATGGGCAAACCTGATCTGGTTTTGCTCGAACCGGCCATCGTCAGCGCTTACTGGGAGGAATTCTTCCACGCCGAAGACCCACTGCCAGACGAAAAAGAATGGCGCGAAGGTTTAACGAAACGCTCAGGACAATATGACCGCTTCGATGACTGGCAAGAGTGGTTCAAGAAAAGCTATGCCAAAGTCTACAAAGACAACAATATCTGGATGAGCGTATTGATGACGGCGTGGGCGCATACGCACCAGTACGAAGTGAGATATACAGAAGACTCCTGGGAATTCAGACCGTCTCGGTCTTACCTGCCCACTTCGCAAATGTGGCGGCTTGAACCGCACATTCAGACTGTTGCCGAAGTGCTCAGAGAAGTCTGGATAGACGAATTGCGCGCTTACGAAGAATCAGGTTTCACTATTGACGAACAGACTTCGGCTTACCTGGGGCGAGTCGAAAGCCTTGGATTCGACTCGAAAAAATACTTCTTGAACTGGCCACCCAGAGCTCAAAAAGAGCGAGAAGAAATTGAAATCGGCGACATGATTGCAGATATCATTCTTCCGCCCGGTGATTCTTGGTACAGACATCCAGACAACGTTATTTTTGCGCATGACTGCATAGACATCACTGCACTTGTGAACCGAGCCAAATATGTTTTCGGCAGCCAGCGAAGATTGTTCGAACTGACAATCGACAACGGCGCTGAAAAAGCAAAAATGCAAGCATCCGCTGAAGGTTGGTTGGTGCCTGATTCGGCAGAAGGCGCTGCTGTCTAACTAGTTCGAGCCTAGCGGATTTTCCTTAATCTTCTTCCAGGCGCGCGGATACTGGTCTGGCGTGTGATTTTCTTTGACAACGAGAATCAACGAGCGTGCTTTTCCGAGCACGTCCTGGTCAAGTGCGACGACACTACCCATGACACCACCGAGTGTTTTTGCAGCTTTGCGCGCTTTATGTGATTCGTCGACAAGTTGCGCTTCCGTTTTCTGCAAAATCAGCAAACCGCCTAAATCGAGCAGAGGAAGTGCAAGTTCCGCGATCATTCCCGAGCCGCCAACAGCACGCGCGGTTGCCACATCAAAAGTTTCACGATACTGCGGGTGGTGCGCGATCGACTCCGCTCGCTCAGTCAAGATCGTGACGTTATCTAACTCCAGCAAATCAGCTGTTTCGGCGAGGAATCGAGTTTTTTTCTCGATTGAATCCATGAGCGTAACGTCTGCGTCTTCAAACAAAATCGCCAGAATCATGCCCGGAAAACCGGCTCCTGAGCCGATATCAATCAACCGCCCGGTGCCACTCTTTCGTTTTTGAAACTGGTGCGATAAAACATCGACCAGGGAAAGAGAATCCAGAACATGTTCCATCGCTACCACGTTTGGCGCCGCGTTAGACACCAGATTTGTATGCTGGTTGAATTTTTCAAGATGTTCTAAAAAGCGAGCCAACTTATCAGACTGTCGTCTGGTCAAATTTACCGAAAGTCTTTCAGCTCGCTCGGACAACAGCTCAATAGCCTGCGCAATTTCGGTACTCAGAAGTTCCTCACTCCGGCGGTTTTCAAATGCCAATAAAATTTGTGACCCAAATTATAGAGCCGAAATTTCAAAAACGCCCGAGCGCCTGAGCCAATGAGTATTTCTGTGTAGTACTTTGCTGTAAGCTTCTTTGAACACCTAATTTCTAACCTAATACACCTGCTGAACAGGTGTTAATACTGCCCGAGAAAGGCATAATTAGTACGGTGACTGCGGGCACTACCTACCGGATGAGGCGCGTTCAGGCAGGCTATTACGACACATGTCCATTGTCCAATTAAACATCAGAACCCGAATCGAGCTTGAGACTCGCGTCCTGGCGGCTGCTTTGAAACAGAGTTTCGAACGGGGCGATTCGGATGGTGTAAGCCTGGCCCACCGGCAGCTCTTTTTGCTCTTGAAAGACCAAAAGCCCGGAAACGGCAGCAGTTCCGCAACTGGTGAGACTTCGACCACCCAGGAAAGAGACGACGCATCGATGCGCGACCTGACCGAAAGCGGGTCAACCGAGCAACCAGTTTATGTGCCCGCGGCGTATGCAGACCCGGATCTGCCAGAGATTCCCCAATACGAAGAGGCGGTTGACGAAGGTTCTGAGCAAAATCAGGACAGGGAAGCTGATGATCAAAGGCAAGAGCAGCCAGATTATCACCAAGGTGACTTCGTCAAGGACCAGCCAGAAGAACTGGAAGTCGACCACCAGCTTCACGATGCGCACGATGCCGAGCAAGGTGAGATGGAACTCGCCACTCCTGATTACCAGGAAGCAGCCGAAAACGAACCGGCGATATCCGCACAGTACGAATCGGCGACGGACGAAACCGGATATCATGAGGATGCCTACGAGAATCCAGACTATCAGCCAGACGAGAGTCAGGCTTTTGAGGAACAAGCGTCTGGGGTTCAGCAGTTTCAAGAAGCTGCGTATCAGGAGCCCAGCGAGGTTCAAAACTACGCTTACCAGGAAGCCGGCGAATCTCAAGAGCCGGCTTACCAGGAAGCTGGCGATTTCCAAGAGCCCGCTTACCAGGAGGCTTTCGAGTCACAAGATCCTGCTTACCAGAAAGCTTTCCAGTCTCGAGATCCTGCTGACCAGGAAGCTTTCCAGTCTCGAGATCCTGCTTACCAGGAAGCTGGCGAGTCTCAAGATCCTGCTGACCAGGAAACTGTGCCTGCATACGAACAGGAATCAAGCGAGTTTTACGATCAGGCTGGTGCAGGCAGTCAAGAAATTTCCGAAGGCTTTGAAGCAGTTCGCAACTTCGCAAGGGAACAGCAGGATGCATCCGAGCAACCAGATGTTCATTCCGCAGAACTCGCAGAGCACGACGGAGTCACCGAAGCCATCTCTGATAGAGAGGCAGTGGAGCCTGCATCGCTTGGCTCACAAACGCCAGAGCAAGCCAAGGCGATTGCCCAGTATCTCAAATACAAGCAGACGCGCGAACTGCTGACCAGTGAGATGGATGAACAAAAGTCCACTGATACGGGCGATCCGTCTGGTGAACTGACAACGCAGCCTCAAGAACAATCGCAGCCTCTCAGCGAAGAGGAAGAGTACATCCGCATGCGCAAGGCGCCTGCAGCGAAGAAAGTTGAACTACCGTTTGACCAACCGTCGGCTGAATACGCTGAGATATTCGGGTCGTCAGTTATTGGTGAGCAGACCTCAGAAAAGCCTCCACTATCGGAATTCGCCCTTCAGCCACCTTCACCATTTCAAAATCTGTCTTCCGCAGGCCAGACTGGTCCCTTTGATGCGATTCCAGCACCACCGAACTACGAACAATTTATCGCGCCCCCTCCGAAAACCGCAGTTCCAGAGTTAGATAGTCAGACCGAAGATCACCAACCAACTTTTACCGACACCGGAGATTTCGCTCCAGCGTTGGCAGCGCGCAATGAGGAGATGGAGTTTGATTCCGTCTCAACCAGTGAGTCTGACTTTGTCAATCAAACTGGCACAGACCAGGAAAGCGCGCATGCGGCGTTTACAGATCTGCCTCCGGAACTGAGGCAGGCGCCAACCAGCCCATTTCTGAAAATAACTCCGGTCACCCAGAATCTGGCCGAAGATTCGCCGCCCACCCAGCAAATTACCACGCAAAATTTGCCGCAGCAGATGGCTCAAAACTCGACACAGGATTTGCCTCTCGTAACAACCGATCGAGTGCTGGAGGACATCCGCAATCAGCAAGCTGCGGACTACGCTCAAAGAAAAGAAAGTCAATCTGCGTTGCGAAACATGCCTGCAATAGATTTCACGCTGCAGTCAGAAAGCAAAGTTGCCAAACCAGATGCAAGCAAGCCAGACATTGATTTCAGCTTGCAATCAGAATCTAGCAAACCAGACATTGATTTCAGCTTGCAATCAGAGTCTAGCAAACCAGACATTGATTTCAGCTTGCAATCAGAAGTCGTTCAGCCTAAAACAAGCCAGCAGTCTAAATCTCGCAGACCCGATATCGATTTCAGCCTCGAATCAGAGAAGCAGCAAGGCATGCTCAGTGCACCTACCGGTGGTGGCTTCATTGAAGCAGAATTCGTCTCCAGTGAAAGCGCGGAGCCAAGCGTAGTCCCTACAATCAGCGCCGGCTCTGAAGTTAACCCGTTCTCGGTTATAGAATATCAGAGCGTCGACACCTCCGCTTCTGAGCATGGCGACCCGTCCGCGGTGGAGCGTACGCCACCATCATCATCGGTATCGCCGGCGGCACGAGCGGCCGAGTCGGCAGCGGTGGCACCATCATCCGCACCAGATGACATGGATGCTACGCCATTCACCCCTGACGCCGCCGCCAAGACGCCGGCTGGCGCCGCACCGCCCGTAGTGGCCCTTATCCCGGGACCACAGCTCGGGGTCCCCCTTCTCGCCGGTCCCAGGTCCGCCGCTCCACAAGAATCGCCAGCATCCACTCCTTCAGCCTCGGAGAAGCTTGAGGAGACAACCTCACAAGAAGAGCCTCTGGTGCCTGCCGCACCCAAACCACCAGACCTCTACGCGATGCTCGGTGTATCGCAGATGTCGCCGTTCGAGGAAATTCACAAGAACTTCCTGCGCAAAATCAGAAAAATTCTTCTCAACTTGCGCACTGCCGTCAGACCAGAGCGCGATGAGTTGCTGAAAGAGCTCCGCCGCAACTGGGTTGCGCGCGATATCCTGTGCGACCCGGTCACACGCACAGATTACGACTTCAGAGACATGGGGCTGCGCGGGTCTCCCGATGCACCGACCCCGCATATGGAAGAACCGCAGCGCATCGGGCAGAGAACACCGCTGCGCATCGGCGAGTTGCTTCAGTGCGCAGGGCTGCTCGAACAAGCAGAATTGGAAATCGCCTGCGACATGCACAAAGCCATGCCTGAAGTGCAATTTGGCACATTCCTGGTGCGCCAGGGCTTCATTCAAGAGCGTGACCTGGACTCAGTCTTGCTGGGTCAGACCCTGTTGCGAGATGGAAAAATAACGGTTGCGCAATTTCAGGTAGCCATGGAACTATCTCAATCGCGCGGCGCGAACATATCAGATACTTTGATCGAATATGGCTATATTACTGCGGCTGAACTGTCTCAGTTAAGCGGTGAAACCGCTGCAGCACACGAGACTCAGATTCCAGAAACGCCGGTAATCAAGGAAGTTCCGGTTAAGCCGCGGCAGGTCGAACCACCCGCACAAAATTTAAATACATCATCGGCGGTACCAACCTGGAAAGATCAATTGGACTGGAGCAAACCTCTTCCAGTCGATGACGACGCGTCGCTGATAGATCGCAGTCCTGACAAGCAAAGTCTCGCAGATCTGCTCGGCAACGTGAACACTGACACAGTTCCAGAGCCTGATGTCGTCAAGATCAGCAACAACGCGGCACCAAGTTGGAAAGATCAGCTCGACTGGAACAAACCAGAGGACGCAGAGAACACCAATGACACCACCAGTGGTGCGGCAAGCGCCAGCAATGAAGGAACACCACAAGCGAATGAAGAGTCGAAACCATCGCTCTCTGTCGCTAACGCCGTACCAAGCTGGAGAGATCAACTGGACTGGGAACAGCCCAAACAAGACGCACAGGGCGCTGTCGAAGACTCGGAATCTCAGTACGAGGGAAGTGACGTAGACTATGATGAACCGATGACACACGGCTCAAAAGAAACGCAGCCGATTTCCATTCATCCACCAACATCAATAGCACCAAATATAGTACTGGGCAAAGGAAATCCCAGAGCCGCATCTGGTGCCGAAAACTTTGCCGAAGTGCCAGATAGTTATGCCAGAAGCGCGGACCAACCGCCAGAACCATCGAACGCGCATGCTGACCAACACTCAAATACGCACGAAGACGGCGGTGACGATCATGACGACGACGATGACCACCCAGACGAAGGGGGTGGAAACGAAGGCTTCTTCAAAAAGAGCCTCAACAAGCTCAAAAAAGGCGACCCTAAAGACAAGAAGAAAAAGCGCAAGTAATTAAGAGGTCGGAACAGGCGCACCTTCTCGTTGAGCGTGAGATTGATAGAGTCTGAGCACCACAGACAGTTGCTCGGCAATCAAGCGCACTACTTTCTGGTCACCAGGTTTATAAGCCTGGTTCGGATACGGCAGCACAATTAGAAGTCCGAGTCGCAGACCAGTCATATCGATAGGCTGCGTCAAAGCATTTTCAGGGAAGTTTGTGCTTCTCGGCGCTTCCTCACGAAGCGGCGGCAGCCCCAACTGCAACGCCACTTTCGACACGTACGCCTTAACTGCTGACTCCTGGCTGTCTTTCGAAAGGTCTAACATCAGACTGGAAAACCGACCCTGGTTGACCACCAGCGCGCAAGATTGATACGTGATGATGGAAGCGAGCAACGCAAACAATTTTTCAGTAATGACCTCCAGATCGAGAATGTCCTCTCCGATCCTTCGGACCTCGTCGACAATCGTCGCTTCAAACAACAACCGTTCGAGCAGCTGATTTAGACGATTATTGATTTCCTCAGAGGTTGGGCTGCGACTGGCATCACCTAGAATGCGCAAACGCGGCTGCACTTGAGCTTCTCCCAAAATTTCCCTGACTGCCTTAATCAGGTTCGGAAATCCCGGCTCCTTTGGAATATAGCGCTCAGCGCCAGACTTGAGCCCCCAGAAACGGTCTACAGAGCCGTCGAGCTTGGTCAGCAAAATTACCGGCGTAGGCGAAAGATCTGGGTCGTTTTTCACCAGTCGAGCCAGTTGGTAGCCATTGATTCCAGACATGACAACGTCTGAGATAATCAAATCGGGCAGCTCGTTATAGGCGCGGGCTAGACCCTCTGCACCGTTTCTAGCTTCTAAAATAGTGTAGCCTTCACCCTCAAGAGTTCTCTTGATGGTCATAAGCTGAGTTGGGCTGTCTTCGATGAGAAGAAGTCTATAGCTCATATATACCAATACCGTTAGTTTCCAGGGATGCCATGTCGGGATGACCCCATACGGGGGTTCAACCTACCATTGATTAAACTCCAAAACAGCCGATATGGCGATGGATCTTGCTAGGAGACCCCCTATAAAACTTATAGGGATAACGCCACAATTAAGATAAAACTTACACATGACTTCCATTTTTACACCAGACGAACTGAGATTTGCAGTGCAAAACAACGCCCGATCGATGAGGAGATGGATCTGGCAACGACTGCTGCAACCACATCAAGCGTCACTTGTCACTCAAAATCGACAACAAATTCGCTTCAATCAAACTCTCGCTAAGGTACAACCGGGGCGGCAGGGCATATTCGGTCAACAGATTATCGTCAGAGTTCAATCTGAAATCATTGAATTTCTCAGCCGTCCTTTCACAGTTTTTTCGAAGCGTCTCCCCATAGGCGATCAGATTTGGATTGCTATGCCTGAGCCCGTCGTCTAAGGGGTCGAGAGTGCCCAGCAGGATGATTTCGCCAGCGCGAGGATAATGATAGATGTATGTGTTGGGAAAAACGTTTTGAAATGTTCTGAGTAAAACAGCCAGAAATTCCGGGTCAATCGAATAGAGCTGAATCCACTGACAGAAGCATCCGTGGCTATTCAGCGCACTCCTTGCCAGGTTCCAGAATTCAGTAGTATAAAGGTCTGCTGATCCACTGATCCATGGTTCGGCAGGCTGTGAAATGATGACGTCGTATTTTTCCTTGCTGAAATTAAGTGACATGCGAGCATCGCCACAAAACGGCACTACCCGGCCGCTCTTGAGCCACTCAGGTCGCGTCGGCTCACCATTGGCGGGCTCGAAATAGTGTTGCACTTCAAAAATAGTCGGTTCGATTTCTGCGATTTTCAATTTCTTCACAGAGGCGTCGGACAGCGCACCACCGCAGGTGGCACCACTACCCAGACCAATGAGAAAAACACTCTTCTCAGGTTTTGAATTAATTGAAAGCGGAAGACGACCGAGCATGAAGTGAGTGGTCAGATCGCTGGTATCAGCTTGACGCTCAGGATGGAAAGGCAAAGCCGCTTCAACCTTGCCGTCATTTTTGAGGTAAACAATGTTTTGAGGCAAATTAGCACTCACCGTCACTGTCGTATTCAAACCCTCACGGTAAAACAGCAACTTATTGTTGGCAGAATCGCTGAGGACGCGATCGAAGATTTCCTTCGTCGTAGACGCTCTTAAGGGTAATGACAGAAAGGGAATGCCGCTCGATATCAGGGCTTTGTTCCAGGCCGGATGATTGAAAAGCAAAAACGAGCTCGCCGCAGGCAGGAGAACGAAAATTGGTCGCGACTTTGCGGCCAGAAAAAGATAGATTGCGAATATGATTTCTGCACCGATAACAAGGTAAATCGTGCTCTCCATGCCACTGGCAAACATGCGTCCCAATAGCGGCACAAAAATGAATCCGGCGGCAGCGGCGCCAAACACAGAACCAAACGAACTGCACGTGTATAGAAAACCCAGAGAGTTCTTTCGCCCTTTGCCCTGCGACGATAAAGCGACCAGCGCAAGTGGGAAGACAGCACCGCAAAAAATCGACGCCGGTAACACCACAAGCGATATCACAAAAATACGTTCAAGCAGATGTCCCACGTACGAATTTGTCGAGCCCCAAAAGGCATGATTAACGTTGAAAAGCCAGGGCAAAAGCTGTATGAGCCACAAATCCAAATACAAGCAGGCAGCGACCAGAAAAAAGATTGCAGCTAACCACGATAGATGAGACTTGATTCTCAGCTTCAGCCTGTGAAAGATCAAAGTACCCACGGCCAGGCCAGCAATGCTGACGGCAAAAACAGAGGCAACAGAATAGGTTGAACTGCCAAGCAGCAGCGAAAACAAACGAGACCAGACCACCTCCAGTGTCATACCTGTAGCACCGTTCACCAGCACAGCTAAAGCGATCGGCACCGTGGCTGCCAGGGCTGATTTCGAACCATCCTCATCCCGAATGTCTTGATCATTGTGCGTTGGTTCCAGACGAGAAAAACGCACCAGAGCCACTGCAAAAATCACCACGTTCAAAGCGGAGGCGAAAACGATGGTAGCCGTCAAACCGAGGGTTGGCATTAAGATGAACCCACCGCAAATGGTGCCCAGAGCAGCACCTGCGAGGTTGTACAGGTAGGCCGAACTTTGCTTATGACCGCTGTCGTGCGCCCCCTCCAGGAATTTACTGATCAATGGAAATGTCGCGCCCATCGCCATCGTTGGCACCATTAGAAGCGTCGATGCAAAAAGTGCACGAGACCAGAATGCACCATTGAAAGGTTCAAACGAATCAGCATTCGACAAACCCAAAAGATTGGCGGTCAATGCATCGTAACCGTACACAATTGAGCCAGGGTGATTGCTGAACAGTGTCACCGAACAGACACCGAAGATAGCCACGATTAGTTCCATAGCCCCGTATGCCACGAGCGGTTTTGGAAAACGATTAACAAACTTCGAAGCAACTGCGCTTCCAACAGCCAGTCCGCACATAAATACGCACAGAACCAGAGTCACCGCCGGCAGTGTCGAGCCCAAAATGCGCAGCAAGATTCTCTGCCAGCTCAACTCATAGATCAGTGCGGTAAAGCCTGAGAGACCAAAACAAAGGTAAACCAGCGCAAGACTTTTGTCTCTCACGTCGGGCACGGCAGATTGTTCTCGGTGTTCCATCAGACCCAGTTTGACCTAAAAGTGAGAACAAGGCAACGAACAAAGTAGCGTTGCAGCGTCGACAGGTCAATCAGATGGAAAATCAGATTGAATTGAACTTTTTCGCAGTCAGTTACGTATATCAAAGTAGAACACCGCACGAGGAGGAACCCAATGATTTATGCACAACTCACTCGCCCCCAGACCGCCACCGAACTGCCGCTGCCAGAAGAGTTGAAATACAAGTCTCAACTACCGCTGTCCAATCACATCTGGGTGCAGACAAAACCAATGTTCGCACGGCTTGGCATGCTCAATAATCAACGATGCAGCAAATGCGGCACTCGACTAAACTGTGCAGGCATATGCTTATTGATCATAAAATAACCCACTGCTATATACAAGTTATATCAAAAGCTTTTCGATAGCAAAGTGATATCGATTGCGGTACCACTTTATACATCAATATTATTTGCTGTCGCACCAATAAAATAATCTACAAAAGCACCTTGTGCTCTCAACCCGCGCCCGTGAGCCTTTTCCGCACATGCAGTGGGCATTACTTGATAGACATATAGCGCCTGAATAACTACGACAAGATACATTGTGATTAGATCGATCATGAGAAAAAGGGCATGACTGATATGGTCACATCTCAGTTAAAATCGACATCGACGTGATACTCAATAGTCTTACGCTGCATAATTTTATGAGTTACTCCGACGCGACACTCGATCTGTCGGGAGTGGATGTAGCTTGCCTGTCTGGTCAAAACGGCGCCGGTAAATCGGCACTGCTTGACGCGATTACATGGTCGCTCTGGGAATGCGCCAGAGCCTCGTCAGATGAAATGATCAGACTCACCGAAAAGGAAATGTGGGTAGACATTGTCTTCACGCACGAAGGGCAAAAGTACCGAGTCAGGCGTTCGCGGCAAAAAGGCAGCTCTAAGAGCGGCAACAAAGGCACGAGCAAAGGTACACTCGAATTGCAGGTCTTCAGTAGCGAGACGCAAGTTTTAGCTGCTGTTGCGGCGGGTTCCGGCAGCTCGGCTGAAGCGACCCAAACAGAAGGTGAGGGCTCCTGGAGAACTCTTACCTCCGGCAACATGCGCGAAACACAAAAGACGATCTGCGACCTGCTGCGAATGGACTTCGACACTTTCGTCAATAGTGCTTATTTACGACAGGGACGCGCCGACGAATTCACGACCCGACCACCAGGCGAGAGAAAACAAGTCTTATCGGAAATTCTTGGGCTCTCCTATTTCGATAGGCTTCAAGCAAAGGCGAAGGAATCGGCTCGTAACCTCAAAGCTAAGGCTGATTATCTTGAAAATGTCCTGACCACTCAAACAGAAACTGAAAAACGCTTTCAAGAAGCAACCGTTTCGCTGAGCGAACTGAAAGCAGAATTTGAGATCGTCAACGAACGCACGCAGCTAGTTGGAAACGCGCTCACAGAGCTGACGAATAGCTGGCAGCAAATTACTTTTGCCGAACAAAAAATCGAATCCAGCACCTCTCAACTGACAAATTTGCGAGGTGATATTGAAAAGTTAGCGACACAAAAAGCTGATTTAGAACGCCGGCTGAGCGAAATTGACGCGCTCTTGAAGCAGTCGCCCGAAATCGAGAGTGCTGCCAAACGCTTTCAAACCCTGAAGTTGCAGGCAGAAGAACTGGATCGCAAGGCGCTGACAATGCAGGAGTTGACTGCCCAGAAGTCAGAGCTGCAGACACAACTGGCGAAAATTCGCAGCCGCATCGAATACGAGCTGGGCGGTGCTCAAGCAAATTTAGCCGAGGCGCAGAAGAAAACAGTTAAGCTCAATGCTGACCTGCAAGACACCGATAAAATCGAGCACTCATATAATCAGTACAAAGAGCTGGTCAAACAAGAAATTGAGATGACCAGGTGCCAGGAGACCTTCACGAAGCTGACAGCACGAGTAAACGAGCTGCAATCGATAATTTCGGAATCGAGAATTCGGTTGGAAGCAGACCTGGGTCAAAAAGAACTTTCGGCGCAAGAGCTGGAGAAATTGCTGCTCAGCAAAGACTCTCTCACAGCACAAAAAGTGCAACTGGAGAGCGAAACTCTGCAAATGGAAAAGCTCGAAACAGAATTCGATCTCGTTCAAGAAAAAGGTCTGCAGATCAAATCCTCCCTGGAATCAACAGAGCAGTCGATCGAGCTGTTGAAACGCAGTCAAAAGGAGAATCTGGAAAAGGTTGCTGAACTTCATGCCCACGCAGATTCGAGCATCTGCCCGCTTTGTTCTGCACCAATAGTTGACCGAGCCGCCGTCGTTTCGCGTTACCTTCAACAAAACGAAGCGATGGATGCGCAGATTTCACAGCACAAAGACCACTGCATGCGCCTTGAAGTCGAAAGAGGAAATCTGCGCAAGCAGTACGCCGAGCTGCGAAAGACTCTGGACGGACGCAAACGTCTCGACATACAGATCGGTCAATATAACGAAAAATTGGGCTCGATAGAGCGCGCAGAACATCAGATTCTGCAGCTTAAAACAGAAATAGAGGCGACCCGAGTCAAGTTGGAAAAACTGGATTACGCCCAGCTGGAGAAAGAGAGCTTGATTTCTCTCAAAGCGGAAATACACAAGCTCGAGTTTGACCCTATGGTCTATTCAAACTTGCAGAGTCAGCTGAGAATGCAGCGTCATATCGAAGCGCGCTTTCAACAACTGCAACGCGACAAAAACGAGCTGCAGCGATTGCAGGTGGAGATGCCGAATTACGAGGAGAAGGTCGTAACCTTCACGAACCAGATTGCCAGCGAAAGTTATGGCGATGACATTCGGGAAAGTCTCAAAGCTCTGCAAGAAAAACTGAACGCCCTCGCATATGATAGAAATCAACACGACGCGCTCAAACACCAGATCTCGGAACTACTTCCGAATAGCGAGCTCTACAGAGATTTACAGCGAGCCTTAAGTGACCGTCCGGCCCTGGAGCAATCAGACAAGTCATGTCGCGACATGCTCGAAAACAAACAAGCACAGGTCTTAGCGCTGGAAAACGATTTGCAATTTCTCAGGGCGCAGATACAAAGTGCGCCTCATCTGAAGATTGAGCTCGAAGCAAAAACAGCCGAACTCGCAGCAAATCAACTCGAGCGCGAGGCGCTGGGCAAACGAGTGGCTGTTGTTGAATCGACCATCGACAGGCTGAACAAAGATCTGGCAGATTTTGCAGCACAGAAAAAGCAGCTCGACGACTGCAAGAAAGAAATCGATGACTACGTGTTTCTTGCAGAAGCCTTCGGCAAGAAGGGTATTCAGGCAGTGATTATAGAAAACGCCATTCCAGAAATCGAAACCGAATCTAACCGCATTCTGTCGCGTCTGACCGAAAACAAAATGCACGTAGGATTGATCACCCAGAACAAAACCAAAACAGGCAGCATTACGGAAACACTTGAACTGGTTATAGCCGACGAATTGGGCACTCGCAATTACGAGTTATTCAGCGGTGGCGAGGCTTTCAAGGTAAATTTCGCGGTTAGAGTAGCACTGTCCAGGCTACTGGCCAGACGCTCTGGGGCACGCCTGGAGACCCTTATTATCGATGAAGGTTTTGGTTCGCAAGACGAAGTCAGTCGTGACCGACTGGTAAAAGCGATTCGTGCCGTGCAAACCGATTTCGCAAGAATTCTGGTTATCACGCACATGGCCGATATCAAAGAAATGTTTCCCAATCAAATAGCAGTTACCAAAGTCGACGGCAAATCGCAGCTTCAACTGGTTTACTGACCTGCCTGATGAACAGTTTCGGCGTAGCAAAAAACTGGTAGATCACTGACCCGATAACAATAGTCACTCGAATCAGGCGGCTGTTTAACAAGCTTCCACGGTATCTTAGCTTCTGTAAATCGCTCGCCGATCGCAGGATGATGCGTGACAAATTCTGGTACGTAAATTGCGATAAAAGTTTCTCCGCCGCTCTGGTCGCATTTTTGTTTGGCGAGATTCAACTGCTGCCTGAACATCTCTGAATTTTTCCAGTTCGCAGATAAGTTGGGAACCTCAACCAGCAAGACGTTGCCGAACAGCAAAACAGAGAGGACCGGGGCGCACAACCGAACCGGACCCTTCACATCTTTGCCAAGCAAAGAGCACTCCAGAATCAGAAAGACGACAAAGAACCAGAGAATTGGAGCATAGCGCGCCCACCAGGCGTGCTCGATAGCAAGCGTCGAAAGGGCGACCGTGACCGCCATAAAGAGAACTACCAACGAGTTGCCGGAAAGCAAATACTTCTTAGGTACAAAAACTGAATTGACCAGAACAAGCATGACGGCGGCAATGAGCACTTCGCCGAACCACGGACCAAAACCGCCCAGCCTTACATCACAAAGTTCAAATAGTTGCAAATCATGTTTATCGAAAACAAAAGGCGGCGGAAACGTTACTGGTTCATTCTCGAAACTCACAGGGCGCAAATTTGGATGCGCAGCTAGCAGGGTTTGTGGATAGATGGATCTAAATCTGGCACCAGACGTGTTATCGCTAGAATTATTTGTTTTGGCAAGAATGCTTGCTCCGATTCTTGAAAGTTGATTGTTGTATGTTTTGAAATAATTTGAAGGAGCACAGGTCGACAGCACCCTGACACCATACTGGTTCAACTTCAGCGAATCAGTCGGATGTCGCAGCAGTTGCAAGACATTCATAGCGTACGGATTGATTCCCACAATCAAGGCTGAACAACCTGCCACAGCCGAGACTGAAAGCATCTTCCAAGATTTTTGGGACTTCCTAGCACTGAACGTTATAAATAGACAGGTGCTGATTAAAGTAACAAACAGAATCAAATCTGCACTCAGCTTAAGATTGGCAAGTATCACCACAGAGCAGATAATTCCAGTGGAGACTATGGATAAATTGGCCCCCAGCAGTGCGGCACCAATGGATGAAAGCAAGCACAGGTAAGTCGAAGCGACCGCACCATCAACATAGAAAGTCGGCAACTGAACAAGGGAGACGGGGTTGGCGGCAGCCAGCACTGCACACGAAAATGCGGACTTTCGTTGCCCAAGTAAACGTTCAAAAAAGTCAAACGATAGAAAAAAGCTCGCCAATAGCAAAAGCAGATTAGTAACTTTTCCCACCTCGATATTGCCGGTCGAAGCAAGAAGCGAGACTGCGATGAACTCATGACCTTTGGCATTAAACCAGGGCGCTAATACCTGATAAATGGGATCTCTTAACTGACGAAGCGGATTCCAATCTTGCGCTATTTTGAGCACAGTCTCCTGGTGGTAACACTGACCGTCCCATGAATTGTCGAAAAAGACCGACGAGACCCACAACATAATCAGGACGCTGGAAACAAATGCGCCTGCACAGATGAGCGCCATTCGAGTCGCCGTCTGTGTAGAGTGCGGAGGCGAATTACTTCCGGCAGTTGACACCGCCTGAGCCGCTCGCGCGGCAAGCGCAAGCGCAACAGAAACGCCCGTAAGCGCCAGCGGAAATATTACTGGTGAATTCGGCGCCCCCAGAGCCGCAAACACAACAAACAAGCACAGGGTCAGAGTCGGCAGAGCAAGATATGCCAATCCGAGCAAAAGAGCAATATTTGGGGGTCTGCGCGTCAAAAACTGACCAGGGACGACTCAGCACGACCACAACTCTAGTACAACTGACAATTTTAAGGACGCAGAAATGCCTGCATTAAAGCCAAAACTTCAAACAACGACCAGAAAGCAGGGAGAATCTCAGGAGATGCGTTTATCGCCTTCAGGTTGCAGCTCTGGAATCTCCAGCTCAGCAATAGGATTGCCAGCAGCGCCGGCATCTGCAGCGACAGCCCTCTCCGCTGTGGTCAGCAACTCACCTACTGTCATGCCAAGTACTTCGGCTATTTTATTCAAAGTGCCAATCGTCACATTGCGGCGACCGCGCTCTATGTCGCTGATGTAAGTTCGATGGATACCGGCACGATCGGCCAGTTCCTTTTGTCCAATGCACATCTCCGCTCGCTTTGCGGCGATAAGCACACCCATTCGCTCAAGCATTTCCACACAGATCACCAACGTAACAACAATGTCTACAAAAGTTAGACAGAACTTCCAGTCCTCATTGTACTCCTGACCAACAAGATTCGGCGCATTTTCAATTTAATGCTCAATAAGCAAAATCTCCTTTTTGACCGTGATTTTGACGATTATGTGCAACATTTCGACGACATTTTGTGAGTACAGACGACATATCAAACGTACGATAAAGTCAACTCGACAGTTATTTTCGACTGAAAGCCCTGAAACGCGCGCGCTGCGCGACACTGGAAACAACGATATAAAGCGACAGTAGGAACACATCTGCACTGACGCGTGTAAGTATGCTTGGCAAGCAAAAGGATTATCAGCTGTGCAATTCTGAATCAACTTTTAGAAGTTTAGACACAATTTGAGAGAAACAACCTAGTACAGCTTAGTCGTAAAGCCGTATCCCTGGCTCGACTCAGGCAGCCTGGTATTGATCAGCATAACAAAAGCACCGATGCAAACAACGGCATTGAAAATAACCAGCGAAAGCACGACATACTTACCAAATTTTCCCAGCCGCGACAAACCACCGATGAGAAGCGCCATCAGAGCGACCTCAGATGGTAGGAGATATCGTCCTTGCGCTCCACCAAGATTCATCGATGCACCAAATACTATTGCGGCCACATTTATAAAGCTGCACAGAAAAAACACCAGCCAGACGGCTGGAATTGCCAATTTTTCCCGGTTTGCAAGCAGGTCAGCAAAATTCGGTTTGCTGATTATCAGTTTTTCAATAAATAATCTAACACCACCAGCAATGGCAGCAACCAGATAACCAAGATAGCTGTAATAGATCTGTGGCCAGAGAAACCGTGTCATATAGCCAAAGACGCCCCAGAAACTATCGTGGATCGTGCTCCAAAATATTTTGTCCTTGATCACGTGCGAGATGGGCATGTGAAATTCGAGCGGTCTGTTGTAAGTGCGTGCCCAGGTCTCCCGCATCGTCTTAGTACCGAGAATATCACCGTGAAACTCCTGCATCGAGCGCAAAAACCACCAGCCGCAGGTGGCTAGAAAACAGGCTCCGACAATAAGTAAGTTTTTCGCGGCCGCAGCAAAAGGAATTCTATGAATGAAAATCGCCGTCAATAATGCCACCAGAGCAGCCGGCAAAATTGCTATTCCAGAATACTTCGTAAGAATCGTCCAGCCAAGCAGAAACCCAATTGCGAGTGACCTTTTCACAGTCAAACCAGACTTCAACATACGTATGCAGAGATAAAAGATCACCGCCGACAGTGCACATGTAGTGGTATCAGAATTCGAATACGAATTGACAAAAACGAGTTGCGGATGGAAGACCATCAACAATGGCAAAGAAAGCGCCAGAATCCCGGCAGGAAATAACTCCTGCCCGATCAGGAAAGCGAAGATGATCGCCACTAAACCCATGACGAGGCTGCCAAACCGTCCAACCAGTGATAAATCACCAATCGGGGCGATTTTGCAGACCAGAACGTGTGGAACATACCCGAGCTGAGGCAGGGAACCGTACACGGCAGACGGTCCACCAGCAGCAACCTCAGAAGCCGATGGCAAGCGCATATGCTCTGCCACGAAACGCAAAACCCAATAGTGCGAAAATTCGTCCGGCGCTTCCGCCATAGGCACAGAAAAGAGCCAGGGTAACCGGATCAGCAGGTAAGCAAATACAATTATCAGGAGTTGCCGAGAAATTCGCATCAGGTCAAGCATACACGCATGCAGCATTGTCTTCGAATCTTCAATGAAGGCGAATTTATAGTCTTCAACAGATGTGAATTCAGGGCAAATGCAGAAACACTTCGGCGCCAATAGAGGAAACTTTCCAGCGTTGGACGAGTCCTGAGCTATGATCTAGTTAGGGTTGACAAGTTTCAGTATGTCTCGAAGTCGATGCCGCAAAAAGAAGTGGAACAATTCAGCAACTCCAGCAAAGAATTTCTTAATTCTTTGAGCAGCATTGTCTGGAGAATGGACTCTGAGACTCACTCTCTGATTCAAATCAACAGCATTGTCTACTCACTTCTGGGATACACAGCCGAAGAGTGTCTGGAAAACAAAACGCTCTGGGATGACATCCTCCACGAAGACGACAAAGTCAGATTAGCCAATAAGTTCAGGCAGGGCGCCACCTTCTACGACAAAGTTCTGCGCCGCCGAAGAAAAGATGGCACCTATGTCTGGTTAAGAGAGATTGTCAACATAGTCGAAGAGAAAGGCAAACCTTCTCTCCTGTTTGGAATTTCGCTGAATGCATCCTCGGTGATGCAACAGCGAGACGACACTCAGATGATTCTCGATTCCGTGCCGGCGATGGTCTGGTACAAAGACACCGACAACGGCATCATTCTCGTCAACAAAGCTGCCGCCGCCTCGATGGGCAAACAGCCGGAAGACCTGAAAGGCAAGTCGTGCTGGGATATCTATCCCGATGAGGCGGAGCAGTACTACAAAGACGACCTCAGCGTCATCAACTCCGGGCTTCCCAAGATAGGAATTCTCGAGCAAGTGCTGGGCGTAGGCGGTGAAAAGCTCTGGGTCCAAACCGACAAAATTCCCTGCTTTGACGAAAATGGAAAAGTCGTCGGCATCATCTGTTTCGTCACCGATGTCACTGACAACAAGCTCAAACACGACGAAATCAATCGAGCCCGGTTGGTTGCCGAACTGTCTTTGAAAGAGAGCGAGGCAAGGTTAGACAACGTGACCAGACACATGCCCGGCTTGATTTATCAATTCAAAATTCACGCTGACGGCAGCAGATCTTTCCCATACATGAGCGAAAGCTGCCGCAGCCTCATGGAAGTCGGTCCAGAAGAAGTTCTGGCAAATCCCGAGTTGCCTTTCGATATTATCCACATCGATGACCGAGCGTCGCTTGCAGAAGCAATACAGGAATCGAAAGACACTCTTCAGATTTTTAAATGGGAAGGTCGGCTCGTCACCCGCTCCGGTAGAGTCAGATGGGTGCAAGCATCATCGACTCCAACGGCACAGAGCAACGGTGATGTGCTCTGGAATGGCATGATGATGGACATTTCAGACCTGAAAATGGCCCAGGACAAAATCAAACATCTGAATCAGGACCTCGCGCAACGAGTCGGCATTCTGGCTGCAGTCAATCGCGAGCTGGAGTTGCTTACACACAAACTGGAAGTGGCATACGATCAGGCGTTGCAAGCATCACGACTGAAATCAGAATTCGTCGCCAACATCAGCCATGAAGTGCGCACACCAATCAGTGCAGTTATTGGCATGTCTGACCTTCTGCTCGACACAGCCTTAAGCGACGAGCAAAAACAATTCGCCAAAATCGTCAGAGAATCAGCCGAATCATTACTTACCATCATCAACGATATTCTCGATTTTTCGAAAATCGAAGCAGGCAAAGTCGAACTGGAATTTATAGAATTCGAGATGCATTCCATCCTCGAAAGCTGCGCCGAACTGCTTTCGTCGACAGCCAGACGGAAAGGTCTCGAGCTTGTCACTGAAATCGACCCACAAATTCCACGGACTCTATCAGGCGACCCAGTCAGGTTGCGCCAGATTCTTTTGAACCTGGCCAGTAATGCCATCAAGTTCACCGAGCGCGGCGAAGTGGTACTGCGAGCAGTGCGCATCAACAGCGACGACAACGGTCAATTATTGATTCGCATCGAAGTCAGCGACACAGGCATCGGTGTTTCGGAAGAAGCACGGCGCCTGCTTTTCCATCCTTTCGTGCAAGCCGACGGATCGACGACCAGAAGATATGGCGGCACAGGACTCGGGCTCTCGATCTGCAAAAACCTGGTAGAGCTGATGAGCGGAGAAATCGGAGTACAGAGTAAAGAAGGCGAAGGGTCGACGTTCTGGTTCACGGTGCCGTTTTCATATCAACAAGAACCGAACACACAGGGCGGCGATTTGAACGAAGCGAAAGTGCTGGTGGTAGATCAGACACCTGCAACTCGCGTCATTCTGGAAAATTACTTTTCCGCGGCAAAAATACAGGCGAAGTTTGTCACCACAAAAGAGTCCACATTTGCGTCTTTGAATCAATCATTCAAAGGTGAGGAGCCTTACAACATCATCATCTTCAATCTGGCTAACGAAACGATTGACGGATTCGATTTAGCCAGGCATATTTTGGAAACTCCTACTTTATCGACAGCAAAATTGATTTTTCTGACTTCGTTCGACGAACGAGACAAGGTCAATAAGGCACTGTCTATGGGCGTCTCGGCGTGCCTGACCAAGCCGATCAGACAGGCGCAGTTGATTGATACAATCCGCTCACTTTGCCGACGCGATGAGGCGGGCACTTTTGAGCCGTTTCCAAACTCCCATCAAAAATTCACCAATGGCACTGGGTCATCCATTCTCTCTTTCGAATCGAAAATTGCATCAGATGCCGTTTTCGATTCGACAAGAGCAAACTCAGACGAACCAGCACACGATAAGCTTGTTGCCTGCATCGGCTGCACAAAACCAATTTTGCTCGCAGAAGACAACCCCGTTATGCAAGAACTCGGTGTGCGTCAATTGAAAAAAATGGGCATCGAAGCGCATCCAGTCAGCTCAGGCGTCGAGGTTGTGAAAGCAATCAAGGCAGGAGACTATGCTCTAATTTTGATGGACTGTCAGATGCCAGACATGGACGGGTTCGAAGCGACAAGAGCGATTCGCGAGCTTGAGAAATCGACAGGCAAGCACATTCCCATCATTGCTATGACTGCCAGCGCCATGCGAGGTGACCGCGAAAATTGCATCGCCTCCGGCATGGATGATTACATGAGCAAGCCGGTTGGCAAACAACAATTGATCGCAGTCTTAGAACGCTGGCTCGGCAAAGATGGCCCGCCCTTGCCTGTAACCATGAATTTCGACCCACAGACGGCTGATCCAAACTCACCCATCAATGTTGTCAAACTGACGTCGCTCTACGGTGAGCAGGGCATGCCGGAGCTGCTGCACTCTTTTCTGGGCGAGAGCGAAAAACTGATCAAATCAATAAAACATCACATAAGTCAGCGGAATGATAAAGATTTAGCCACTGAAGCTCACCAGCTCAAAGGACTGAGCGCAGTGATGACGGTTGAGGCTATGGAAAAGCTCAGCCAGGAGCTTGAGCGGGCTGCCAGGCAGTCCTCTTGGGAACAGGCTGACGAAATTTGCGTACGACTCGATGCCTGTTTTGAGACGGTAACGAATTTCATCAAGACCTTGCTGGAATAAAAGCGGACAGGCATTGCAGCATATAATTTACTGGCAGCGATAACTGCTCGACCCAATGTGGAATTCGTGTTCAGAATATTAGCGCTTGTTCTTTTGCTCGCTCTGTTGGGAGTGCCGACTTTCGGTTGGTGGCTCGCACAACGCTCGTTGCCGGTTATGGATGGCATCGTCTCAGCACCGCTGCTTGTGCGTTCGGCAATGGTCAAATTCGACGATCGCGGCATTCCTTACATCGAAGCCTCATCGGCTCACGATATTTACTTTACGCAAGGCTATATCACAGCGGCGCAGAGAATGTTCCAGATGGATGTACTCCGTCGAACAGCCCTGGGCGAACTATCCGGTTTGTTTGGCCCGGTCTCACTGTCTGAAGATCAATTAAATCGCACCATTGGCTTCAACCGCATTGCAAAAGAAGAATGGAAGAAGACCTCGCGAAAGACGCGCGCCGATATTCAAGCCTATTGCGACGGCGTCAACGCTTACATCGAAGCAAATCAGGGAAAGATCGGCCCTGAATTTTTGCTGTTAGGCAGCGAGCCGCGCAAATGGAGCCCGACAGACTCGATTGCAATTTTGAAACACAATCAATATGCCATGGAAGAGTCGTGGCACCTTGATGATTTAAAACAACGCGTCCTCGACAAAATAGGCGACAAGCAGGCTGGCACACTATTCAATCAGACTTTTCAGAAGGACTTGATCGGCGCACTTCCAGGCAAAAACTCAGCGCTCACTACGCCCAACACGATAAGCCAGCTGAGTAATACCATCAATCAACTCGGCAACGTCAGACGTGCGCCGCAGCCTACATGGGGCAGCAACTCATGGGCTGTAGCAGGGTCCTTCTCAGACAGTAAGGGCGCGCTACTTGCCTGCGACAAACACTCGGCTTTCACATCGCCTGACGAATGGTTCATCTGTTCGCTAGCATCAGGTGAGATGCATCTGGCCGGTGCCACCATACCCGGTGTGCCCGGAATTCTTATAGGGCGCAACAATGATATCGGATGGAGCAGCGTGGCACTGAAAGCGGATACGCAAGACTTGTTCCTGGAGCAATTCGCGCCTCAGTTTCCAGGCAAATATCACAGCCCGACGGGCTGGGAGAACGTTACTGAAATCACGGAAGACATCCCAGTGCGTTTTGGCAAACCGCTGATACACAAAGTTTTGCTCACAAAACACGGTCCAATTCTTTCGAAGACTGATAGCACGGGCGTAGCACTGTCGTGGTCGGGTGCAGATTCCGGCACAACGCCGGTGTTCGACTCGCTGTGGGCAATCAACCAGGCTAAATCATGGCAAGAGTTCAACGCCGCGCTCTCACATTACGCGGGGGCAGCGCAGACTTTCCTCTTTGTAGACAAGTTGGGCAATGTTGGCTATCAATGCGCAGGCAATGTTCCTGTTCGCGTCGTCAACAACGGCGGTCAGTTGATGCCAGGATGGCAAGCTAATTCTGAATGGCGGGGAAGAGCCGCTTTTGCCAGCCTACCAGCAGGTTTCAAACCTGCTGCCAACTATGTCGTCGCCGACTCGCCGTCGCTATTCAGCTCTTACAACTTCAGCAATCCTTTTCGAGCTATGCGCGTAGAGAGCGCACTGGAGTCATTGAAAAAAACCAATCAAAAAGTCGGTCTTCCCGATATGGCGTATCTGCAAGGCGATCAACAAGCGCCTCTGGCTGGGTTGGTCAAAAAAGAAGTAAAACAAGCCATTACCCGCACCGAAAGCATCGATAAACTGCAGCTCGCCGCAGTCAGCGCCCTGGACAAGTGGAACGGGCAGGTCACCCCAGACAGCGTCGCCGCAAGCATCTACGAATCGTTCGTCATAACGTTTGCCAAACGCATTCTGGAGCCAAAGTTAGGCACCGAAATGACACTCGAGTACATGAAGCGCTACCCACGCTGGTCAGTGTTTGTAGAGCAAGTACTCAGTCAAAAAGACAAAAACTGGCTGCCACCAGAGGAGCGCACATACGAAACTTTCGTGCTCACCACATTTGGTGCGGCTATAAAGAACCTCACCGTTGCTTCCAAATCAGAAGACCAAAAGCAGTGGCAGTGGCAGAATTTCCACAAAATAAATTTCGACTCGCGCCTCGACGAGCTTTCACCCTGGCTCAGTCCACTCGGTAAATTGTTCAACGTAGCAACAGTAGGAGTAGGCGGAGACGCAGATACCGTCAACGCATGCAACGTCGATTGCCAGGCGGAACCATGGCTGTTCAAGTGCAACTCCGGACCAACCGTCAGGCTGCTCATCGATATGGCCGACTCAGATCAATTTTTCGAATCCATTCCTTTAGGACAATCGGGTCACCTTTTGTCATCTTACAGGTCTGACCAACTCAAACCGTGGCTTGAGGCGAAACCACTCTCAGTGGCATTCTCCAACGCCCAACTGGATAAACAACAAGAACACAAACTAATCTTGAACAACGAATGAGGACGCCGTGGTTAAAACAGAAAATTCGCTAAGTGAAGCTAGCACCGAGCACAAGGGAACAAAAATGCAGAAAGTAATGGTGGCAGACGAAATCAGCTCGGAAGGTATCGACCTTCTGGAAGGTGCTCTGACTGTCAAATACGACCCTAAAATCACTCCTGAGCAATTGCTGGAAGAAATCGGCGAGTACGATGCTCTGTTGGTGCGCAGCCGCACGAAAGTGACTGCAGACGTAATTAAACGCGGTACAAAACTGAAAGTGATCGGAAGAGCCGGCGTCGGCGTCGATAACATCGACATCATCGCTGCCACCGAAGCTGGTGTGCTTGTAATCAATTCACCTGAAGGAAACACAGCCAGCGCGGCCGAACACACAGTGGCGATCATGATGTCGCTGGCTCGAAACGTTCCAGCTGCAGACCTCTCACTCAAGTCTGGAAAGTGGGAACGCAACAAATTCATCGGCGCTGAACTGTTTAACAAGACGCTGGGCGTAATCGGTCTGGGGAAAGTAGGCGGTCGCGTCGCACAAGCCTGTCAGGCTATGGGCATGAAAGTAATTGTGTACGACCCCTTTTTCAGCCCCGAACGCGCTGCTCAATTGAACATACAGAGCGTGCCGCTGGAAGAAATCTGGAAGCGCGCCGACTTCATCACTATTCATACCCCCAAGACGCGCGAAACAACGGGATTGATCAGCGGTGCCGTTCTTCAACGCGTCAAGCCAGGCGTCAGAATCGTTAACTGCTCACGAGGCGGAATCATTGATGAAGCCGCTCTCGCAAAGGCTATTAAAGAAGGGCGAGTCGCCGGAGCCGCTCTGGACGTGTTTGAAAACGAGCCACCAACTGGCTCCCCGTTGCTCGAACTGGGCGACAAAGTGGTGCTCACTCCTCACCTTGGTGCCTCTACTGAAGAAGCGCAGTTCAACGTCGCCATCGACCTGGCTGAACAGATGAGAGATTATCTGACCACAGGACTTGCACGCAGCCCGGTCAATCTTCCATTCATGCGTCCAGAGATTCTAAAGAGCCTGGGCAAATATGTCTGGTTGGCCGAAGCAATGGGTTCTATTGCCGGTGAGCTGAGCGAAGGTAACGTCAAAGAAATCGAAGTGATTGCCTACGGCGGTCTCGCTCAGAAAGACACCAAACCGCTGGCAGTTGCGGCTTTGCGCGGAATGCTGTTGCGCAGAATGGAAAGCGTTACATACGTCAACGCCGAACTGATCGCGAAGAACAACGGCATTCATGTTCGCGAGAGCAAAGGTGAGCAATCAGGTCAGTTCCGTGAAGAGCTGTCCATCATGATTTCGACCGACAATGGCGTATCATCGCTTTCTGGTACGGTGCTCCCGCATGACGAGCCGATCATCACTTACATCAACGACCACCCGATCAACCTGACACCGCAGCGCTATATGCTCTTCACGGCGCACAAGGACCAGCCGGGAATGGTAGCAAAAGTCGCGGGTGCGTTGGGCAAATTTGACGTCAACATCTCTACAATGAGTGTAGGACGCAAAGGCGTTCGCGAAAACTCGGTAATGGTAATGACGTTAGACGATCCGATTAAGCCTGAACTTGTGAAGGATCTGACCAACATCGACGGAATACATATGGCAAAGTTTGTGTCGCTCCTTCCGGCATCACATCTTCCTGTCTAAATGTCGCGTAAAGGTGGCATAGCTCTCGCGCTCGCTCTGGCAGTCAATATTCAGACTGTTGCTGGTGCTCAGACTCTGCCATCTCTCGATACTCAGCCAATGCGCCTTCCTCCAAAAGAGAAGGCGCAAGTGCCTGTGCACAAGAAGGAAATGAATCTGGAAGACCTGTTTCCGCACACGGAAATTCCTTACGCCTACCCAAACCCTGTCGACTTGCAAAACATGACGGTGGGCGGATTAAGCGAAAAAAACACTTCAGCACTGGGCACCAATCTCTTTGTTGTTGTCGACAACACCAAATACAACACCATGGCCGCTCTATATCGCGCCAACCGCCTCAAGAAAAAGAGCAATTTTGTCACTGTCGATGCTCTAATGCACTCATTTCTCGCCCTGCGCAACGGCATGCTGGCTCGCATGATTGAAGAACACCTCCAGCCTGAGCTGCAGGCTTTGTTGGCAGCTATGATGAAGACGACATCGGCTGACTATAAAGAAGCTGACGATGCCGACGTCAGGGCTGACCTCGAAAAGAACCTGGCATTTTTGAGCGTGGGATTGCGGTTGCTCGACCCAACTCTGCCATCGCCTGCAATGGCAGGAGCGACGACCATGGCTAATCGCGAGCTGCAGAACATCAACACTTACCAGAAAAAGCGCTCGGCGATTTTCAACGTTGATGAGGATTTCTCGGCTTATAAGCCTTACGGCTGGTACGACAGCTCTCCAAAGCTGCAAAACTTTTTCAGAGCCAAGCAATGGCTGTCGCGGGTCGGTTTCCCTTTATCGGAGAGTTCAGCCAGTGACAGCAACGGAGATTCTTTCAGGAGATCGGCGTTGCTTTTCCGCGCGCTCGACAAGTGTGTAGCTGGAAATCAGCCCGGCATGCAAGTTTGGCAGCGCATCAACACAATGATTTCTCAGCTGGGAACACCAATTGCAACCGAAGTCAAAACACTAACGCCCACTGACTATCGGGAAGTATTTAAATCGAGCGGCTCAGACTCGAAAATGTCTCTGCAGGGATTAGCCGAACCGTTCTACAGAACTAAACTTCTGCTTTCTGTGCGCCGCCAACGCCCGATGCAAATTTTATCGACATCGATATTCGACATCGAATCGAGTCACCCAGAGCGAGCAACACAAGCAGCTTTCAGGCTGTTCCCCATCGTCGAGCTAGCTGAGTTGCCCTGGCTGAAACAACGCGGACATACTTTCGCAAAAGAGGGCAGTGATGTGCCCGCACCACCCCTGGCACTACTCGATATGCATGCGCACGGTATCACCCAGGCGACCAATGTTCTGGGTGAAAACATCTGGAAACTCGACCCGACCTTGAGTGGTCTGGTACCAGATTTAGTGCAAGTGGTGAAAAAACAATCTGCACACGACGTAGTCTGGCAAGTTTTTGGCTCATACTTCAAGATGCCTGTGGATGCGGTGCAAGCGGTTCTAAAGACAAATTTCTGGATGACCAGGAAGCTGGAAAGTGGGTTCGGGGCCTGGCTAGATAGCCAGATTGCCCTGGAACCGGTTGTGCCACCAAAAGACGATGAAGAAATTGGGCAGGCGATCGCGCCGCCGAGCAAAACGACAGGGAACTTTGCGGCGGGTAGCGCACCGACAGAAATCGGTTCGACGGGGATTGGAGCTACAAGGATTGGAGCCAAAGCGGCAGTGCTTCCACCCCCCAGCACCCCCGCTAATACCCCACCACAACCGGCTTTGAAGCACTATGTCGAACCCGCACCTGAGGTCTTCCGCAACATGAGAACGGAACTGCAGCGGCTAAATATTCAAATGTCGGGGCTCGGCTACGCGACGCCAAAATATCAACAACGCATTGAAGATCTCACGAAGTTACTGCAACGGTTGGAAACAATCGCAAGTCGCGAGCTCAATGGTGTCAGCCCATCGCCGGCTGATGCTGCCTATCTCGGGCAGATCGACACGGAACTGGAAAAGTTTTCTCCGCCTTGTGCTGGAACACTTTTTCTAGACACAGGCGCCGTCAACGAAAACGAACCGAAAGGCAGCACCAATTCCGGTGCCACAATGGCACTGGGGCGACCAGCCATGGTATTCATTTTGTTTCAGAACGGTCGTTCACTGACCGTTGCAAGAGGTGCAATGTACAGCTATCACGAGCTGCAGGGAGGACCTATCAAACCCGAACATCTCGAACGAAAGATGGAATTCGGTTTTCTGACACCGCCGTCATGGACGGAAGGTTTCGAAGTTATTCAGGATCAACCAGCAATTGGAGGGAACTAATGCGCGGTAAGATGCTAACAACTCTGTGCAGTTTCAGCGTTTGCATATCAATGCAGAACGCGGTGCTTGCGGCAGACCAGGCTCCGGTAGTAAATGCCTCGATGCCACTGGCATCGGCATCGGCATCGGCACCAGCAGCGGCGCCAATAGCAGCACCGTTAACGGCAGCAGCAAACGCCGCGACAACAGCACCAGCACCAGCGCCATCGGCAACAGCGCCATCGCCTACAGCGCCATCGCCAACAGCGCCATCGCCAACAGCGCCATCGGCAACAGCGCCATCGGCAACAGCGCCATCGGCGACAGTGCCGTCGCCAGCAGCGCCGCCTGCAGCGCCACCAGCCGCTGCCGAGTTAGCCCCTACACTGTCTGCTACAAAAGCCAGGACAGCTGTGAAGACAGCCGCGCCCGCGCCGAAAGCTGCACCTGCCGACCCGAAAGAGATCGAGGAGCAACTTCACGACCTTGTAGACACTCTGAAAAAGGTCTACAACGCGGCCCAGAGCCTCCAGTCCGAATGCAATCGGACATACAACGCAGATGCTCTAGACAACGTCATAATGGACCCATGGATGGCAGGTGAGCCGGGTCTTGCGAATGTCATGTCTCCGCCGTTCCCTGGAGCCCTCAAAGCGCTTCCAGCAAGAAAAAAATGGGTTGACTACGACCAAACACAAATCACTCACCTGCTGCGCATGCTCACTAATGAAGTCAACAACATCGGAGCCGCATCTTCGATTGACACCAGCTTAAAAGTGACGGTCGAAATTTTGCAGGACAATCTGCAACAAGTAGACGAGCAGTACGCCCATCTAAACTCGCTCATCAACCCGTCGACTGTAGACGCTAAAGGTCAACCGAACTACGATAAAACTGCCATCACAAAAACGGCACAAGCGCTAAAAGACGAGACCTCCGGCATGAATGAACTGAGAAAAAGGCTTTTACGTCAGCTGAAAGAAGTGACCAAGGACAAATAATCTGGATAGCTATCGCACATAACGTGAGTCTTTTATCGCATTCACGTTAGGGGTTTGCACGTCTTCGCTTAGGGGTTAGCAAGGCGCCTGCGCTTTATAGGACGTAACTTCCAGCTTACCGGAACGTAATTTTGTTTTATTACGACAAAGTTCGCATTTGGAAATCGACAGTTTGACAGGCTTTTGCGTCGCGAGTGGGAATTACACCACTTGTCACACACGAGTTTCTCATACACTATAGGACTCGAAGCAAAAAGAGATTGGTGCGCGGTTTCGACGCGTCCCGCTGGATTTCGCACAGGGCATTTAGTAGTAATGGACACTATATCCAGTCGAGCCATGAAAGTTAGCACTGCGTTCGATGGCGAAATAACGCAGCGAACCAAGGTGCCTGCGCCTGCGCGCGTGCAGATGGACAGAATGGCGTTCCAGCCAGATGGGCCAATCACACAGTGGGAACAAGACAACTTTTACAAAGGCGAAGAACTGCCGTAGGAAAGCACGAGCATATCCAAACTGGCCCTGCAGTATCTAGAACAAGGTCGAGGCGAAGAGGCAGAAAAGCTTTTCATTCAAGCGCTGGAAGTCAGTGAGCAATCACTTGGCGCTGTTGATGGAAGCCTTGAGCGCAGCCTGGAAGAACTGGCGTGGTTTTATTGTAATCGAGGCAAATATGCACAGGCCGAGCCTCTGGTGCGGCGCCTGGTGGAATTCAGAGCGCGCAATCTGGCACCAAACGATTCCTTACTAGTGCGAACAATCGATCAATTAGCAAGCATTTACGAAAATGGTCATGCACCGCTGAAAGCCGAATCGATATATCGGTATCTGCTCAAATTACAAGAAGAGTCGCTGCGCGGCGATGATTTAGTAATTTCATTCACTCTCAAAAGACTGGCGGAATGCTACGTTCGACAGGGTGCATATCCTGCAGCAGAAAGCATATACTTGCGCGCTTTAACAATCGAGGAAATCAATTTTGGTGCTTATGGAGTGGAAGTAAGCAGCACGCTGCAAGACCTGGCAAATGTTTATCAAGCACAAAACAGGCTTGACTTAGCCGCTTTCGTGCTGACGCGCCAATTAACGATACTCGAAGGGATCCACGGACCAGACGGACTGAGCGTCGCCAGCTGCCTTCTCAAACTTGGTGATTTGTACACTCAAATGAATCGGAAGGATGAAGGCGAGCCGATGTATATGCGCGTTCTTTCAATCTATGAAAACGCATACGGCAAGCACACAAATACTGTGCAGTCACTGACCCGGAAGATTCAGCAGCTTTACGCGCCAGAGCCGACTTCGCCAAGAATGACTATGCAAGATTTTAGTGTCACGATGTCACACTACCGGTTGCCAAATCAGTAGATTTATCGCAACTAAGCGGTCATTCAATCAGCGGTCGCTGTCGTACTGAATGCGCACCTGGCGCGGTAACTTAAATCCAAGGGCAGTGAAGATCTTCAACGCACCGCTTGAATCAAGAAAACAAATCTGAAGCAACAGGCAAGGGATTGCGTCCCTTGCCCATCGCTGTTTTCGCGCAGACGTTACTGTCGCTGATTATTTCTGAGCGACCAACTCAGACATTCGTTGCCAGCGATCTGGTATAGGCTCAAGGCGATCCATTGCTTGAAACGGTATCATCCAACCTGGATATTCCGGTGGCAACTCGCTGACAGCATCAAGCAACTTCATCTCGTCTTCGGTCAATTTGATATCGACAGAACCGAGGTTGTCGTGCAACTGTTGAATATTTCTTGCGCCGATAATGATCGAAGTGACAACCGGTTTTGCCAACAGCCAGGCCAACGAAATTTTGGCAGCGCTGCAGTTATGCGCTTTTGCAATCGGAGCGATAACGTCCAGAATGCGCCAGGTGCGCTCTTTATCGACAAGAGGAAAGTCGAATTCAGATCTGCGTGTGTTAGCAGGCTTCTGATTTTCGCGGCTGAATTTGCCAGACAACAAACCGCCAGCCAGTGGACTCCACACAAGCAACCCGGTCTTCTCGTGCTCCAAAAGCGGCACAAGCTCGCGCTCGAGTTCACGACCGGCGATTGAGTAATAAGCTTGCAGGCTGTCGATGCGAGCAAGATTCTTATACTCGGAAATACCAAGCGCTTTCGCGATGCGCCAGGCTTGCCAGTTCGAAACTCCGATGTAGCGAACCTTGCCATTGTTGACGAGAGTGTCGAGAGCACGCAGTGTTTCTTCGAGCGGCGTGACTGTATCAGTGCCGTGAATTTGATAAAGATCGATGTAGTCTGTTTGCAGTCGACGCAGACTGGCATCGACCGCATCGAGAATATGTTTGCGCGATGCACCGACATCATTACGTCCCATGCCCATTCGACCGTAGCATTTTGTCGCGATAACAACGTCTTTGCGTTCTATGCCGAGGTTGCGAAACGATTGTCCAAGGATTTCTTCGCTGCCACCTTCTGAGTAGACGTCGGCGGTGTCGAAGAAGTTAACGCCAGCATCGACACAGGCTTTGATTATGTCGTCTGCTTCCTTTTGGTCAGAGCCGCCGATCATTTTGAATGGTCCGTTGCCACCATGAAAAGTCATGGCGCCGAAACACAGTGTCGAAACGAGTAATCCAGTATTTCCGAGAGTTTTGTACTGCATGTTTTGTTCCTTTCTTGTGTCCGCACACAATGACGTCTGATGTGAGGCATCAGATATAGTGGCGGAGTAAATGGAATTCCCAGGTGGTTCTCACCAGAACTGCTAACATTCAACCATAGACCGAACGTTCATTCTAGTACCCCATAAAAGATTTCACTTAATCGTCAGAAATAGCGCTCCATGATGCCTCGGCGATTTTTACGAGGTCAGATTGTACAATTTGGTTTTCTTTCTTGGCTAACTGTCGAGCTGTTCCAAAGGAGAACTCAAGAATTGCCACCATCGGCAAATCTTTGAGCACACCGCCCTCACGTTTTGGACGAAAGGATTTCATAAACGAAACGAATTCCGGCTGCATATCAGGCGGAGGATCAGCTTGTGACGGAGAACAAAACGTCGAGTTTTCGTAAAGATCTAAAAATTTGGTTTCTCTTTGATGAGTGCAATAGAAGTTATAGGCATTGATAAAACTCTGTACATAGGCTTGTTTGAAAGAAGCCCGGGAATCTTGACCTTCCATGATGAACTGTAACTTCAACGATTTCACGTGCAGATAGACCGCATGTATCACCTCGTCTTTGCTGGCGAAGTAGTGGTAGATCACCCCGGCGCTGGCGCCTGCACGCTTGGCCAGCAATGACATCGGAGCGTCATGAAAGCCGCGCTCGACCACCAGATCGAGCATCGTCTCGATGATGGTTTCTCGTTTGTCTTTCGGTGGACTTACTTTCTGCAATGTCATTTGGGGTGCCGCTCGCTAAACGCAATACTTGAATTCAATTGTAGCGACAAACCCATCAGCAGCAAGTCGCTGTTGTTTCAAGTTCAACAAAAGATTTTTCAGTGATATCCCGATTATGAAAACATCAGCGCAAATATCGGTTGTCATTGGTACTATGGACAGAGCGCCACGAAACATCCAAAACTTGCGCATACTCGTGTTGCATTTTTTGCCTGACCTCCGGAATGTTATCAGTGAATCTAAAAATTCTTGCATTAGCTTATTCAGTTGCATTCACATTCTCGGTGCAAGAATCTGGGTCGCAACCAAACGTCTCGACAAACCCATTTGGAACGTTAACTCAAACTGGAAGCGAAACACCTGAACAATTAGTCAATAAAATGCGATTGATAAATCCGGAATTCGCCGAGATTTGCGACGCTCGCTACGATACCGCACTGGATGTACAAAACGCAGCGTATCAGCTGCACCTGTCGACAAATTCGAATCCGCTAATTCTCGAATTTGCTTCTACAGAAACGAAATCAGCAAAGAGTTCCAAAAGTAACAACTATGGACTGAGTCCCTGCATTAAATTGCCGGCGAATCTTTCTGCTCACATTTTGCAAATCTATGGCACAACCTTTCAAAAGATAGCAGCTGAGCTGAATACGGCATATCGCACATACAAAAACGACCTTCAAAAATTGAGCGTAAGCTTAGCCGAGGCACCAAATAAGATTGCGGAATGCGGTCAGGCAAAAGAATCACGCTCGAAGTTGGAAAACCTTGTGGGATCTGTGGCAGTCGAGAAGATTGACAAAAACTCCAACATTGAGCAGCTGCTAGTCAGAAATTTTGAAGAGAACGAGCCTGAGCTGACTATTCTAGTCAAAGGTGCAATAGCAAAACAATTTCCCGAACCTGCAAAAAGTAGAGACCACTCGATCACACTTTCCAGGAAAAACGACCTGATACTTGCGCTTTGTGACTGTCTATTCGAACGAAGACGACTTATCGTTGCTAATCCAGCCGGTATTGTCTCACTGACAATTCCAGATCTGGAACCAACGTATCCGACAATAACTCCACGAGCTCCGATTTTTGTGCTTCCAGCTCAAGCTAAAATGAAAGACTCTACAGGATTGCCCCTGAACAGTCTGCAAAAAAGGCGACCGGAGGATCTGCGAAACATCGACAGTTTGTTTCGTCGAGAGCTCCTGCACTCACAAGCAGAGCAAATACGCGGATTATACAAAAGCTATCGGGATAGTTGTCGACAGCTCGCATCTGCTCTGAAAGATCAAACTGTCAGGTATTACAACAATGCACCACTATCCAAACTCGTTAATGACGTGAAATTTGCAAGGCGCCTTCTTGTTAGCGCATCAGATGAAACCGCTGTAAAACAAATTGACGATCTCAATCACTTCGCTACGGTTGTACGAGCAGCTGGCTTGGATCGCGATGACGACAGCTTTGCACAATTCCTTGAGCCAGCCTTGCATACGACTATAGAAATTGGTTCACAAGAATACGACTCGTTTGTTTCACCAGTAAAAGAAAGTGTTTTTCCCACAGTCACCTGGAACAGATCATACACACCCACTTACGAGGAGGTGTTCAGAAATAAATATGCAGAATTTTCCAAGCTGTGCGATGCAGCTTTTCAGCATTCTGAGGAAGCTCAACGGCTCTCAAAACAAATTGGTCTTCATCATAAATCAAACCCAATCATACTAATTGTGGGTCGCTCGAACCGCGTCAATAGCAACGGAACGTTAGTTAACGAATTGGCAAAAGAGCATCGCATCTGCGATGTAAACGTTTCACATGAAATCTCGCAAAGTGAGCTGATCCATTTTGTTGTGAGGTTGAGTGACCTGGCAGATAGGCTCTGCTCAGCGAGTTCACAGTACGCCAATGCGCTAAACGAGCTGGCGGCGATCAACTTAAAAGGCCCTGCAGAAAGCGTTGAGAGTCAGCTGCGCATAACGCTGGAAAAGCGGAACACACTCACAACACTGGTTGGCGACAAAGCAGTTGCAGAACTAGACCGAAATTACAAGAACCTATTCGCAGATGCATATCGCAGGGATCATCCAGACTTCTCCTTTCTTTGTGACGCGGCACTCGGACATGTGGAACCTCACGGTCTCATCAGAAGCCGTCTTGAAAAAGACTCAGAGAATCCATTCATCCTCGTAAACAGCCACACCGAGCCATTCGGCTGGAAACGCCCCGAAACAGGATTCGCGTGTCCGAGCTCGGACATGCTCAAATGGACTGTGCCTGAATCGAGACCTTTAAATCAAATACCGACTTATATGCGTCCTCCGCAATTCGTCAAAACTGCGACTCAAACGGAAAAAATTTTGATTTACCTGCAAACACGGAACACCAGTGACCAACTCGATTCAGCATACAAGCAGTACATTGACGGTCTAGCGAAGTTATCCAAACCCTATGACCACAGCCTACGAAGCGATCTGATTGATAGATTGACGATAATGCGCATCCAATTTGCCCGGAAGAACTTGACTGATCTCTGCGGAGAAGATGCCGTGAATAGGCTCGATAAGCACGAAAAGTTTATTCCGCAGATGAACAAACTACATCGAATGATTTTGCAATCCAAGCTCGGAAGCTAATTCAATCAACGCGTCTACTAAGCATAAGCATTAACGCGAAGGCTACTTCCGATTCTCAGAAATAGTTTTCTGAATATCCGGATCATTTGGAGCCAGCTCATAAGCCGCACCAATTTCCTTCTCGGCGGCATCGCGTTCCCTCAGGCTGAGCATCGCCAGTCCCAGCTGATAGTGAGCGTCAGCATCTTTTGGATCGATTTCGACAGCTTTTTGAAAAGCGTCTTTCGCCTTTTTGTCATCGCCTTCAGACATGTATGCACGTCCAAGCCCGATGAATCCCGGTGCAAACTTTGGTGCTTGCCCCACGAATTCGTTGAAGGCACCAATCGCTTCCGGTCCTTTCAGCAACATGATTTCTGAAAAGCGATTGTCCAGACCGGCTGTCAGTGCTGGTTTCGGTCCTGCATTTAAATCGACCAATTCGGCTTTCATTCGCGCCGCTTCGCCTTGAAGAGGACCAAGCTTAACGTGGTGAAATGTCCTCGATGCACCTGCAGGAACCTGATCGGGAACGCCTACAACACCTGTGGCAGCCGCGTTACCATCTGGTCCACTGATTGTATATCTGAATTGAATTTTGTCGACCCAGAACGGATTCAGATTCGACACATTCACATCGACACGAGCGACTCCATCTTGCAGATCGGGATCTTTCAAGTTGACTGCAACATTGCCAATTGCTGCATTCTTGCCCATATTCATCACAAACATGACCAGATTGTAGCCACCAAATAAGACACCAATCACAACAATCGCGATGACAATCCTGACCGGTCCTTGTTGCAGTAAAGGCGTTGAGATCTCGCGCGCCTGCCGATCCATGAAATCGGTTTTGATGTGTCGCGAGTCGCCCTGTTCGGATTGGTCGTACTGATCGTCTTGCACTGTTGTCTTCTTTCTATTCTTCTTGCGGCTGGGGTATCTCTGTTGTCGTTGGGGATTGCACAGGCACTGAACGCTGTCTCAATGCTGTTGCGGCTTTGTAGCCGTCCATATAATCCAAACGCAAACGTCCATCGGGATCTTGATAATACTGGCGAAGAATCTGCTCGAAATTCCAGCCACGTGATGCGAGCATATCTGCACCGTGTTGACTTAATCCGCGTGATCCATTGCCCGGGCCGCGATAAGTGAAGACCCAGTTCGGGCCCGATTCAACTACGTCAATGATTCCGGCTGTATCAAAACCAAGACGCTTAGCCAGTTCTATGCCATATACGTCTTGCGTTTTCTTCGCGCCCATCACCTGAATGCTGCGTGCATTCGCATTGGCGTCCCACTGCTTCACCGTCACACCGACAATATGCTGCACACCTGTCAGTTTTTCCAGCGTCGTTGTGGGCACTGCCTTCTTACGGATATTGAGATTCTCGTAAGCATCGCCTACCCAGGCTCGATAAAATCCAGGCTTAACGCGCCCTGAATCCTTCAAAATAATTCCCTGCGTTTCGCGAATGGCTCGGTCAGTGCTCGCCGCCTCCGCTGCTCGCCCCTTATACGCCTGGTCGCGCACATCTGGCACAACGTCATAACCTTCACTCTTGAACCACTTCGAATTTGGTCCAAGATGCGCGTAAGCGTAGCTGCGTGCGGCAACTGCCTGTGCCTTCAAAGCCTCCAGATGCCAGCTCGATGGCATTTCAGACGGCACCACGCCCATCAGATAATTTTCCAGGTCCAACAAATTGATAACGGTAAGTGAGTTTCTGAAATGGATTATTTCAAGCGACCCACGCCACCATTTGCTGTCGCACCAGATCTGGTAATCGCGCGACGCAATGCGCGTGCGTTTGTCCAGCGGGAGAGCACAGCTGCGACCCGTCGCATATTCAGTAATACGTCCATTGGCAATCTGGTAGACCAGCCCGGGCTGCAAGGCAAAAATCGGCGTGAAATCAACAAAAACTGCGCCGGGCGCCCAAACGGCTATGCGCGTCGAGGCTTTCCGGTTCCCAATTCCTACACGCACCGGGTATAACATCGGCGGATATGGAGGAAAGTTCACCTGACTGAGGGAATCGTAGCCAGTATTTGCGGGAGCCCTTTTTGCAGCTTCCGCGTCTAATTTCAGAACATAGTTAGTAAATAAGAGTATGCCGAGGAGGGCGGCAATTCTAAAAACCGACCGTTGCCAGGAAGCCGGAGACTTGAAGCTTTGGATTAAACTGTCACGGAAGGGAAATGCCAAAGCGGTCTCTTACACTCAGTCGATACACATTGTCGATGATACTATGAAGGGTGCGCCAAAAACGCGCACAGTGAAAATGAAAAAGTTGCTTATTGTTGATGACGAAGTAGAAATAGCCAACTCGATTCAATATGTAATGAATCAAGAGGGCTTCTCGACGCTGCTCGCGCACGACGGACACAAAGCTATAGCCCTTGTGGAAGCCGAAAAACCTGACTTGATTATCCTCGACTTGATGATGCCTGGTCTGGACGGCTACGAGGTGTGCAGGCGCGTCAGGGCAAGCGATCGCAAAACGCCGATCCTTATGTTGACAGCGCGAACGTCTGAAATCGACACTGTGGTCGGGCTGGAACTGGGCGCCAACGACTACATCTCGAAGCCAGTGCGAATTCGTGAGCTGGTGGCGCGTGTCAAGGCGCACCTGCGCGAAAGTCCAGTGGCGACGCCATCTCAGCCCAAAGGAATTCGTCTGGGAAATCTCGCAATCGACATGGACAGCCGCACAGTGCAGGTTGGCAACCAGCAAATCGATTTAACTTTCAAAGAATTCGAGCTTCTTGCTGCCATGGCGAAGCATCCCAACCGCGTATTTACTCGCGATCAGCTCTTTGCGCAGGTCTGGGGTTCTGACTTTCTGGGCGAAAGCCGGACAGTCGACGTGCACATTAGATATTTGCGCGAAAAATTAGAAGAAAATCCAAGTCAGCCAAAACACATTTTGACGGTTCGCGGCGTCGGATATCGACTCGTCTGGGACTGATAACGCGCACAGGTTGCCAGGAGGGGAATTCCCCCACCCTCAAGGGCCAGCAAGGCTTTTCGGGCAATGTGATGCGTAGTTTTCCCAGTGACAGGCCGGGGTCTCTCAAATAAACTTTGGTCATGGATCGGAAAGGCTGAATCTTTTGAAACGCCCGCAAGCTTGCTGGGCGGACCCAATGTCGCACCCCAAACGACGGAACCACGCAATAGATGAAATTCTCGGCAGCAATTTTAGTCAGTCTCAGTCTCCCTCTCGCAGCTCAGAGCGCGGCACAGGCAGAAGATAACGGAACGGCTGACTTCCTCAAAGCTAGCCTGACCCCAACGGCAGCAGCGCCGGCAAAAGCTCAAAAAAGCAAGATAGTTCTTTCGGCGCTCCGCCCACAGGCAGCCAAAGTTGAGACGGCCTACGGCGTCAAGTTGCGTCCGTTCGTGCCGAACAGAAAACTTCCCAGCAAGCGTGACCTTGAACTGGAATTGCTTGCGCAAACTCCTCGCATGGCAGCGCCTCCCCAAACATCACTATCAGGTCAGGTCAGCGAATTCGGCGCCCAGTCAATGACTGAGATGCCACGCGCATACAACCAGTCAATTTCGACCTACGATGCGGCCACCTTAAACCGATACTCTGCGCCGCGTGTTACTCCTAATCAAGTTATCGCTACTCCAGGACAAGTTCGCGTCAATCGACAAGTGCGCAAACCTGTCGCCCGCCCGATGTCCTTCCAACCGCAAGTCGCCAGCAGCACCGGCAGCGCCAACGACTGGCTCGGACAGCCGCGCGCCGGAGAACGCATGATTCGCCAGGGCGGCGCTTTGCTCGCTCAAGCCCCAGCAGCTGTGCCATCCGAAGAGCGATTGGCTGATTTGGGATATCCAAGTGCCGAGGAAATCGCTACTCCAGCTGCTCCGATACCATCGAGCTCAGGAAACGATATTATTCGTCCGCAGCAGATGCAAAATCAGATCGAATCGCAGCAAGGACCGGGACCAGCGCCATTCCCACTCAGCCTGTTGCCGCAAGATCAACTGAAATCGCTGATTCGCAGCCGCGTCAAAAACAAAATTCAAGCGCCGCCAGCTTATTTTGGCTCATGGCATGGACCACAGCAGGCAAGCAGCTTGCCTCCTGGTGGATTCCAGACCCACATGCACTCGCATGGATTCGCAGCACCCGCTCCAGCCTCCAATTATTCGCACTTCGCACCACGCATCGCCAAGCAACACAGCGCACCGGGTCGCGCCAGCATGATGCAGGCTGCCGCCCAGAAACCGCACCAGGAAACGCGCATTGCGGTGTATCCGCCTTATGCTCATCAGCCGCCGCTGGCTCAATAAAGTATCAAACTCGTCAGCTCGTCTACGTTTTCAAGAAAACGGTCATCGCACGCTGCGCCGGCTCTGCGCGGCTATAAATCGGCTATGAATCGCATTTCGTGGCTATGAATCGCATTTCGTGGCCATAAATCGCATTTCGTGGCCATAAATCGCATCTCGTGGTTATGAATCGCATCGGACACTAAATCCCTGAACAATTTAAGCTCAGTAAGCTGTTTGTCGAAAAAACGAGCAGTCTGGATAAATACTGAAGGAACAATCGTTTCGACTGATTGGGAAATCATAGTCGCAATCAACTGAATGAGCTTAAACTGTGAGAACGAAATCCGTCCTCAGGGGTCTGTATGGGGAATAAGTCCCTACCGAAAAATAATAAGAAGCGCGCCTCGATGGAGAAGCAGGGCAAGGCAGGGTGGAATGCCTTGCAAGCTGGCGACTTCGAACTGGCGCACAAATCATATGCGGGCGCAGTTGAGTTAGCCCGTGAACTGGAGGACTTCGCCGCGTTCGCTGTTTTCATTAGCTATCTCGGCGTCGCCAAACATGCCTGCGGAAAATTCGACGAGGCGCACCTCGACTACAGTCAGTCGGCGCAGGTCGCACGCGACAATCATCTGCCTCAAATCGAGGCGCATGCAAATTTGCTGCTTGGCGAATTCGAACGCGACAGAGGACATTGCGACGAAGCGATTCAACACTTCATGCAGGCGCTCGAAGCAGCCTACGCCTCTGAAGACAACGTCGGAATGGAAATTTCGTTTGGAAATCTCGGTCGTTTGTATCTTGAGCGAGGTTGGGCAGAGCAAGCTTCCGAGTGGTTCCGACACGCGCTGGAAGCACGCGAGGATACTCCGAATCGTTCCTCATGGCTGGGCAGCCTCGGGCTGGCAATGGCAGAATTGGGCTTGTTCGAAGAAGCAGTCAGTTACTATTCGATTGCATTCGACGAAGCGCAAGAGCGCGGGGACTATATGACCCAGGCAATTTGCCGCGGCAGTCAGGGCAATGCGTTCTTCGAATTGAAGCGATTTTCTGACGCCATCATGTGCTATCAAGACGCGTTGCAACTTTCCGAAGCGTGCGGAGATGGGCGTCGCGTCGGCATCTGGGAAGGCAACATCGGCACAACCTGGCTGAAGTTAGACGACCTCGACAAAGCTGTGGCGTGCTGCGCGAAAGCAGTCGAGCTGGCTCGCGAATACAAAGATCAACAATCCGAGGCTGCACACCTGGATAGTCTCGGCGACTGCTTCATGGCAAAAGGCGAAGTTGAAACTGCCCTTGAGTATTACGAACAAGCGCTCCAGCTCAGCGAAGACATAAATGACAAACAGGGCGAACGCATCTATCTTTCCAACATCGGAAAAGTTTACGAGAAGCGACAACAGCTTCAGCCTGCTTTTGAATGTTTTGAAAAGGCGATCGATTTATTCGATGAACAGCGCGCTTCGATTAAAGCTGATGATTTAAAAACGAGCTTTGCCAACCGCGGACAAGAGCTTTATCGAGACATGGTGAAGGTTTGTCTCTCGATGGACAAGCGCGTTGAGGCACTCGAATATGTCGGACGAGCAAAGTCGCGCGCCTTGCTTGATTTGTTGAGCAATTCTCCGATAGATATTTCGGAATTGACAGAGAGTCCAGACCAGGGTCTGGCTCGATTGATTCGACGCGAATCAGAATTGCGCAGTCAGATTGCGCACTTCGAGCGCTTGTTCTGGCAAGGTCCACCGGCAAGCGAATCTGGCTCTAGAAGCGCGACTCTTGCGCCCGAAGATTCGCAGAAGATTTACTCGGAATGGCGAGATGTTGTCAATCAATTGCGCAGACGCCATCCAAACTATGCGGGACTGGTGACAGCAAGCACACTCAACTTTGAAGAGATCAAATCATTGTGGTCGACACCGCGAGACAACGATCCCGAGCAACATTTGTTGAACAGGAGAACAGCCCTTCTGGAGTTTTACTGGACAGACCAGTACATTGTCTCGGCCGCGATCTGGTTCGGAAAAGATCAACCCAACATCAACATTATTTCGAGCGATGAAGACAGAGAATCGTTCGAAGCAGATCTGGCAAGCTTTTTGGAGATGTCTGCAACTGAAGGCTGGGAAGTGCCAACCAGTTTGTGCAAACGTTTGTACAACAAATTGGTAGCACCTGTGATGGCAGGCATGCCGGAGACGATCGACCGCTTGTTGATCGTTCCACACTCCAGCCTGCATCACCTGCCATTTTCGGCGCTACATGATGGAAAAGCATTTCTCTGCGAAACTTATTCCATCAGCTATTTGCCTACGACCAGTTTGATACCAGTGCTGGCGAAAGCAAATCGGAACAGCGCCACAGAAACGAATCGATATCTTGTCTCTGCAATCAGCGACTACTCCGCCACCAGGCGAGAGGGACTGGTCTTCAGCTCACGACTGCGTTCGGCTGCTGGACTGGAAGATCTGACTTACACAATGGAAGAGGCGCAAAACATTTTTGCGCAGACTTCTGACGCGAAGCTGCTCACGAACGACGAAGTCAAACAATCTTTGCCGGAATTATTCAGTCAATACTCGGTGGTGCACTTTGCCGGGCACGCAGTTTTCAATCACGAGGAACCGCTTGCATCGGGGCTCGTGCTGGCTGACGGAAGTATCTTAACTGCGGCAGCAATTCTGCAAGGGAACGCGTTGCGCACCGACAAGGGCAAATTGCTGGTACTATCCGCGTGTCAAACCGGAGTAAACAAAATTACCGAAGGCGGCGAAATTCTTGGATTGGCGAGAGCGCTGATGTATGCAGGCATGCCTAATCTCGTGCTCAGTTTGTGGGAAGTCGCAGATCGCTCCACCGCAGAACTGATGCAGGAATTCCACAAGAATTTAGCGCCGGCAGATACCGGCAAGCAACTTCAAATTGCCGATGCTCTGCGAGAGACTCAACGTGCCGCCGCCAGGGCAGGGCAACCAATTCATGCGTGGGCGCCATTCGTGCACCTCGGCATTGATTAACGGAATAGCCGCGCGCGATCAACTGAATAGCCGCGCAGTCCATGCATCTCGCCCTCACAGTTCAAGATAAATCGACCTCACACTTCCTCCACAACCCGTTTGCTATGGTGAAATCGGGAGGACCGAACATGTTTCATAAATACGACTTTGGCACTGCCAGTCAAATCAGCAGCAGGCGTTGGACAGCCACACAATTAGAACCTGAGACACCGAAGCCAGGTTTAATTGCGGCGGTTGTGGTTTTCATAGAAATTTGTGCGATCGCGGCGTTGCTCCTGGTGCCGCATTTCTTTCAAAAAGCCCATGTTGCTTCACACGCTCATAAACAAATTGATCACAGAATCAGCGAGCATCTGCATCACGCCACTCACCATGTTGTCTAGATAAGAGTCTGTCAAAGCTCAAGATGAGTAAATTGACAGCCGCAAACGCGCACTTTTGTGAGTGTTTTGTCGTAAACTCTGTTAATGCCAATAACTGACGACTCCAAAGAGAAACTCAAACTGCGCCTTTCCAAAGCGATCGGGCATTTGAATTCCGTTTACCGCATGGTAGACGAAAAGCGCTACTGCATGGACGTTTTGCACCAGTTAAAAGCAGTGCAGGCAGCCCTGGATAAGACAGCAGAAGTAATGCTCAAGCAGCATCTCGAGACCTGCGTTGTCGATGCCATTCAAAAACAAGATTCCGCTCGTGTCATTGAAGAGCTAATGCAGGTGTTTCGTAAAGCGCCCGAGCTGTACGTGCCCGACGTTGATTCAATTGAACTTGATCTGAAAACGACAGCCAAAAAAGAGTGTTGCCGTTAAACCTTTATCCGGAGTAGCATTCATGCAACCATGCTGTTCTCATCACATTGTCGAAACAATGATGCAAAGTTTTCCACTAATCTCGGTGGCTTTCCTTGCATTTTTCAGGTACTGCAAAAGATTTGACCAGACCGTGTTCGTGAAAGCTTTTAGAAAGACTAAAGCAGTTAAATAACGGGTTGCGCGCAATTAAGCCACGTCTCGCTCTCGCTGCGTAGTTTGATCGCAGTAGCGTTGATTTGTTCGATCCAGTTGGTACGTTGCCATTTCCTTACTTTCACCCGAAACGCGAATGGCACCATGATGCAAAAGCATGTGAAGCGCTTGCAAATACACTATTCTTTCTGAGTCGATTTTGTTGTGCGACTTTGCGCCGCTTTGCAGATACTCACCTTTATCGCTGTGAACTTTATAAACGCTACCGCTATTTTCCAGCTCGCTGAGAATCTGATCCATAGCAGATCTTAGAGTCGTAAAAGACATTCCGTCCGCAGTCAATTCGTACAGCTCGATGTCGTCAGTGACGAACACCTGCTTCACATATTGGCTGTTTATCAAAGCGTTCAACGCCTCAAGATACCGGCCTCGAAGTTCTTCCGGCTGATTGTAGCTGTGCTTCAGCTTGATAAAATCGCCGCCTTCGCTCTTTATTTTGTAAATGTGATTTCCCTGCTTCGCTGCTTCCGTCAAAATTGCAAACTTAATCGACTCACTGTCCATGACAAGCACCACCTTCCGTCCCTCTAGGAATGCAGCGACATGACAACCGCCCCAAAAGTTCCATATTTAGCGGATCTTATTGAATCGAATTTCTAAATTTGTTGGCAAACCGGCGCCATGCCTAGTTTATGTTCCAGGGAGTGGCGCTGACATTGACCATGTTCACAGGGTGCGAAGACTTTGGACCGCCGTAATTGATGGCTTCTTCGATTTCATGAATCATGTGACCGTTCATGTGCCCCAACGAACCCAGAGCCACCATGCAAAGAGCTGCGACGCAACCCAGTCCCAATGCGTATTCCACCATACTCTGCCCTTTTGCTCTTCTTCGTTTCATATCAATTCCCCTATTCAGAATGGGCACATTCTAACGACCTGGAGGAGGCTGTTAAAGCTAAGCCCCCGGTGGGGATGAATATGAGAGAATTGCTGGAAAGGTTTCACCACAGGGCAGGCGCTCAATTTGAAAACACCTGTCGCAAAAGTAACCAGAATGCAGCTTTACATCGGTCTGGTCTGTCCACTCGTTTTCGGCGTGTCTGGATGTGTTAAGCAGCCCGATAAGGCAGAGATTCTCGCAAGCGGCATAAGCTACTACAACGAAAGAAATTACATTCAGGCGGAAAAGAAATTCGAACAGTCGCTCAAGCTTTTCACAGAGAAGGGCGACACATCGCCGGATGTTTGCAGCAACGAGATGTATCTCGCTAACACTCGATGGGAACTCGGAAAGTTCAAAGAAGCTATGGACATGCACAAAGCAGCGATGGCATCGATGTCGAAGCAATACGGAGCTGACAGCGAGCAAGTCGCAGATGCGGAGCTGCGACTTGGCATTGATTCATATTCAATGAATGACAAAAAAGCCACCAAAACCCATTACGAAAATTCTCTGGTTATACTGAAAAAGCATCTCCCCAAAACTCAAGTCAAAGTCAAACAGTTGCAATCGAAGATCAAAGCGCTTGCGGACAACAAATAAACGCTTGCGAACAACAACAAGCGCTTGCGGACAACAATCAAGCGCTTGCGGACAACAAATGTGGACAACAAACAAATGCTAAGCCACGCAGTGCACGTGTGACGGACAGGCACATTTTTGATACCACTGACTGTTCACATGCTGGACACTTTCTGGGTTCAACATCAGTCTAAGAAATCTAGACGAACGGCTGAGCTGCAGCCTGCGCAAGGAACCTTTATATGGAATTGAAAAGAATGAATCCCAAGCCAGAGCTGTGTTCAGTGGCGCCGCAGATTCGGGCGCTGCCGAAGTGTGCCAATTCGCTCATGCGCTCGCGAGACTGGTGGACAGGCAAACCGCCAGAGCACGGAGTGTGCCCGGGGGTGGACGCGCTGGGGAAGATGCGTTCCTTGCCCATGCCAAATTTAGAGACTTGCACCCGCGCAGAAGTACAGGACTACTTCGACAACTCGTGGACTTTGACTGAGGTCTTGCTGTCGGGTTTGGCAACAGCAGATGTATTCTATAGAGTTCCGTATCACGGATTGCGCCATCCCCTGATTTTCTACTACCTGCACCCCGCTGTTCTATACGTCAATAAGCTGCGTCTTGGCGGACTGATACCATCTGCGGTGAACGCTGAATTCGAGAGCTTGTTCGAGACCGGCGTCGATGAAATGTCTTGGGACGACATGTCCAAAAACACGATGCAGTGGCCCGAACTTCCGAAATTGCACAGTTATCGAAAACAAGTCTATGCCATTGTTTCGAAAGTAATTGCGGAAGCCGATGGTCTCGCCGACGGTCATGCCCCGGTGACACCAGCAGATCCTCTGTGGACGCTTTTCATGGGTTTTGAGCACGAGCGAATCCATATTGAGACGTCATCTGTGCTCATACGTGAGCTGCCAATCGAGTGCGTCCGCAAACCAGACGCATGGCCCGAGCTGGTGGTCGGCGCTGAGTCGATAGCACCCGTCGAAGGAAGAGATTTCCCGTCGAACAAGATGCTGTGCATAGAGGCAGGTGACGTCGAGATCGGGAAGAGTTCGACTCAACCGTACTACGGATGGGACAATGAGTACGGACACCGACACACCCAAGTCGATGCTTTCGCTGTTTCGCAGAATGTGATCAGCAACGGCGAGTTCTACAACTTTGTATCATCCGGTGGCTATCTCGAACAAAAATACTGGAGCGAGCAAGGATGGAAGTGGCGTTCGTACCGAAACACCAAATTCCCTACATTCTGGAAGCTTGAAGGCCCGGCTGGACTTCATCAGTACAGCCTGAGAACTTGCTTTGAGCTGATACCTATGCAATGGTCGTGGCCGGCAGTCGTCAATTTCTACGAGGCAGAAGCGTTCTGCAAATGGAAATCGGCTGCAGACATAATTTCGCCAGGCAAACAACCAGGCTCAGCCAACCAGTTCCGCTACAGACTTATAACTGAAGCCGAGCACTACCGACTGCGGTCAGTCAGCGGTGTCAAACCAACAATTGCCTCTCTGAACTTGAATCTGACGTCAGGTGCTGAGCGCCCGGTCGGCATGGACCTGGACGAAGAAACCGAAAACATGCCAGGCGACCTGTTCGGAAACGTCTGGCAATGGTGCGAAGACCACTTCAATCCACTGGAAGGATTCGCTGTCAACAAATACTACGACGATTTCAGCGTGCCGTGCTTCGACGGCGAGCATCAGATGATCGTGGGCGGATCCTTTATCAGCACGGGCGACGAAGCGACAGAGTGGGCACGCTTTCACTTCCGTCCGCACTTCTTTCAGCACGCCGGATTCAGAATTGTTTCCAGCACCGGTGACGGTGGCGTTGTGAAACTCGGTTCGGAAGCGAGCAAAATCAATCCATATGAAACAGACTCAATACTGAACGAATATTTGACATTGCATTTTGCTCCGGCTGAAATACAGATGCCATTTACTTTCATCAACCGCGAACTGACAGAATTTCCGCAGCGCTGTGCGGAACTCGTAATGAAGTGGACGGACAAACTGGGTATCACACCGAAGCGCGCCCTGGAAGTAGGATGCGCGGTCGGCGGCGCATCGTTCAAGCTGGCAGAAAAGTTCTCGCATGTTACAGCTGTCGATCTGAGCCAATCGTTTATCGATGCAGCGAAAACATTACAGACAGAAGGGTCCATCAAATTCGACTGCCGCACAGAAGGCGAGAAAAAATTGACACTGGAAGCGACAGTCGACAAGGCGCTCGCAGAAAAAATCGAATTTCGCAGGGCTGACGCGTGCTCGCTGCCTCCGGAATTTGTAGACTTCGATGCGGTGCTGATGGCGAACCTGTTGTGCCGGTTGCCCAGCCCGATGGCGTGCCTATCGCGTATGAGCGGACAGCGTGGCGTAGTACGTCCGGGCGGCATACTCGTACTTACGACACCGTTCACCTGGATGGAGAGCTTCACGCCAAAACAACTCTGGTTCGGCGGACAGGCCGACTCTCCCGTTTCATCCGAGGAAAGTCTGCTGGAGAGAATGAAGCCTGATTTCGAGTTGCTCGAGAAGTTCGATATGCCGCTCCTTATTAGGGAGCACCAGCGCAAATATCAGTTGATTGCTTCCCTTGCTACGGTTTGGCGTAGGAAATAGAAGCGACCAAAATTAAGTCTCAGCGGTGGGCTTGCTGATTCGGCTCAGCCCGATTCCGTGCTATGGGTTCCAGGGCTGGATTGCGCTGTCCGGAAAAGTTTTCAAGGACTGCCACAAATTTGAGAAAATCTCAAATTACTATGACTGTGTTGGAACCAATTGCCTCTCTGCCCAAACAAAGGTTCCAATTTACCAGAGACCAGAAGTACGTCAGCGCCCATTCACCGCAATTTATCGATAGACATTATTGTTTATCCAGTAATTGAAGGGCAACTCGATAATCTCAAAATCGAGTCGATGTATGGACGAAGCGCAAGCCTCGCTCCATCAGCTTCCGCACTGAATGGCTCGTTTATCCTCTGCCCCAGGTCAGACAAACACTCGAAGGAGATCAACTATGTCGACTTTAGATGCTAGCGCCGAAGCCAAACGTATCGCCGGTCTGGACCACCAATCTGGCAAAGGTGCTGAAGCAGCCTCTGCAACGCTCAGTGCCGATTACAACAACTACCTTGCGGAACACGGCAATGACACCAAAGCAGCACAAAAGTGGTTGCAAGACACAACTGCAGAATTAGCCAAAGCCGGAGTTTTACCTGATATCGCCATTGGTGTCTTGAGCAACGAAAAGGATAATCTCAGTTCAGATGGCGACAAGATTACTCATCACGACATCGTTCACGATAACTTCTTACTATCAGGCAGCACCGGCTCACAGCAGTCATTCGATTCGGTGTTCACCGACATGCTAACAAACAACACCAATGGAATCACAGACCAGGTGAATGCTGCTCTTGGCTCAAAAGATGGCACTTACACATCAGACCAGTTCAGCAAATTTGCGGACACGCAGGAAAAAACAGCCCAGAGCATGGACCAACAAGCCGCAGCCAGACAGACTGATGCAGGGCTTTACGCCAAGATTCCCGGCACAGATGTAACTGTGATGCAATATCTCGACTCAGCGAAAGGTGTCGCTCCAGACGGTGTAATCGGTCGCGACGATATTAACGCAGCACTGGCGAATCCTCTTCTTCCAGCCGATGTCAAAGCGACGATCACCGCTTTCGGGCAAACCTTCGGCGACAGGGTGAACGTCAAGAACATCATGAAACAAGACGGAGTAGCGGTGCCGGACGGCTCACCTAGAGACGACGCCAGCGCGTATTATCAAGCCGCCAGTGCTAATTTCAACAAAGCCAACGACGACTACAAAACCAGTCAGGGATTATCGTAACTTACCAACATAACGACTAGATTTCAGAGAGAGCAGGAGCCAGCGTTCATTCCGAATGCTGGTTCTTAGCATATGGCTGCATCAACAACTCGATTGTGGCACCATTCTTGCCTTCATCCTTGACGAAGATATCGGCGGCTTCACTTTGCTTGTAATCCACGTTGATATTCTGCTGCGCGTTAGTATCTTTGCCGATGCGCACTTTCTCGAACGACACATGCCAGTGCGGAACATCCTTTTGATATTTGACACCACGTAGAATCTGAAGCATCGTCCAGCCTTTGTCCTTAATCAGCGGATACTCACCTTTCTCCTTAGGAAATTTAAGTGAGCCAATTTTCGACACTTCATTCGTGTCAAGATTCTCAATCGACAGGTCGTACCAAACCCCGTCAGCATCGCGATTTCCCATAGCAAGGTGCACACGATATCGGTGCGCGCCCCATGGATAGAGGCGACGAATACCTACGAAAGGAGCGTCGGGGCTGCCATCGGCAAAGCCGCCGGGCATAACGATACGGGCGTCGGAGTAATCCATCTTGCCCCAGCGCGAGAAGATCAATCCGCGCCCTGGTGATATGGGTCGCTGCGGATCATGAAGATGTGTCTGAAAGCCAAAATAGAAGTGGCTTGAACCAATCTCTCCTTCATAGAGTCTCAAAAACAGGACCGGGGTCTTCGGCAGTTCATCATGGAAATTGATATCAAAAGTCATATCGCTGAATTGCGGTTGAGGCAAGCGCCAGTCAAGGCGCGCTGGCTCATTCGTTTTGAGTGGTTCTCGATCGTCGAAGTTAACCGCCGATGGTGCAAGAGTCAAAATATCCGGTTCAGCTTTTCCTGGGGTTCCTGTTGAAACGGTCGGCACCGGAACAGCGGACGGTGAAGGTACAGCCGGCTTAGAATTGAGTTGCTGATACAACAAAACGGAAGTGCCTACAGCATAAACAAGCACCAATGCGAAAACAGAATACAGCGCACTTTTAGACTTATAAAATGGCGTGTCGGACCCGGATCTGGTTTTCGATTTTCCAATCTCTTTTCCTAACCAAACCAATTTCAAATCGCGGCGCAAATCAGCCACAGATTGGTATCGGTCTTCTGGTTTTTTCTGCAAACACTTCATCACTAATGCTTCGAAGCCGCGCGGAATATTCAAGTGCTTAAAGGAGACGCTGAATGGCGTTGGATTTTCATTAATGTGCTTGAAAATCGTTTGCACGGGGTTCTCGCCGCACAACGGTGGTTTGCCGGTGACAAGCTCATACATCACACATCCAAGCGAATAAATATCGGAGCGAACATCGAGCGGATAACCCATACACTGCTCTGGGCTCATGTAAAGCGGGCTGCCGAAAATCTCTCCCGTCTGCGTGACGCGTTGCGTTGTCAGACCGCTGTCAGACTGCAATTTAGCAATGCCAAAATCGATAAGCTTGACGAAATCCGCATCAGTTCCGGCGTTTGTCAGAATTATATTTTCAGGCTTCAAATCTCGATGAATTACACCATGCTCGTGAGCATATCCGACAGCCGTGCTGATTTGCAGGCATATAGCTAGCGCACGCGGTACATCCAGAAAGATTTCTTTCTTCAGCAAATCAGAGAGGCTGTCGCCCTCGATATAATCCATCACTAAATATGGTGCGCCATCGTCGGTTCGACCAAAATCGTAAACGGTTGCCAGATGCGGATGCGTCAATGACCTGACCGCGTTCGCCTCTTGCTCAAACCGCTTTACGCTTGTCTCGTTGGCAGCGAATTCTTTGCGCAATAACTTGAGCGCCATCATCTTGTCGAGCACGCTATCGTTTGCTTTATAGACTGTGCTCATGCCGCCTTCGCCAATCACAGCCAGCAATTCATAGCGGTCGGAGATTTTGCGCCCGACGTTCGCGTCTAATGGAAGTGTCGACTTGTTCGCGGCCGCACTTAATTCGCCGGCATTGGATCTCACGCTAGCTGCGCTCTCTGAAGCGGCGCCGCCATGCGCGCTTTTCCGAACTGCATCGCCAACGGTTTGAGCGCGATTAACGCTGCCAAACGGTGCGCTTCCATCGATATCTGCGCAGCTGCAGTATTTCGCGGCATCTTTTGGGCTGGGCACAGACTCCTCGCCGAAGATCCACCCGGTCAGAGAGCCCCGATTCTTCGGCTTGAAAGGCTTACCGCAAAGGTCGCAGTCAAGCTTGACATGTACCTTTTTGGACTCTTTTGCTTGCGTGTCAGTAGGTTCAGACATTTAGCTAACCGGTGGTGCTCGACGATGAGGCGCTGCAGAATGGCGGATACCGAAGCCTGTGCTCAATCATAACCTGTTGCAAAGCAATCAAAACACGTGTTGATAAACTATCATAAGATAGCCCAGACGCCCAAGTACGCGCCACGACCGAAATACGCGCCACGACCGAAACACGAGCCACAACCGTGCAGACCCCACGCAATGAAGAAGCGCCCCTTGATGCAAAATCTCGCTTTGGACTACTTTGCGAAAGTCTTCCGGTAGGGCTTCTCGTTATCGACAGCGACGGAAAAATTCAACTAACCAATCGGAAGACTGCCAGGATATTTGGCATCAAGAGCGAAGATTGGGTGGGTTGCAACATTCTTGAACTTTTCGACAAACAAAATCCTCAGTCATTTGCCGCTTTTTTCGAGGAAGTAAAAAATCGGGGAGGCGCAATTGAACTGGAGTCCAAAGCCAGCGCCGGTGTCAGCACACCAATCGAGTTATCGCTGACGGAATTTCCTATCGCCGCAAACAACATGCTTCTTCTTGCGACAGTGATGGATATCACTGAGCGCCGTGAGTTTCAACGATTGAAACAAGAACTGATCGCAATGGTGAGCCACGATATGGCTACTCCGCTGGCCAGTGTGCAACTGGCGCTGGAATTTATCGCATCAAAAGAGTTAGATGAACTGACCGAAGGTGATCTGGGTCTGGCTAAAAAAGCTGAGAAGAGCGTGGCACACTTAGTTAAGCTCGTTGACGATTTATTGACGGTGGAAAGGCTTGAGTCGGGCAAGATCGATCTTGTTCCAGAGTGGTTCTCCGCAGCCAATTTGCTCGAGGAATCGGCGGAATTGATGCAAGATTTTGCCACCACGAAAGAAGTTCGCATTGAAGTCGCACCAACGCAACTAAATATTTACGGTGATGAAAGCCGGTTGAAACAGGTCGTGATGAATTTTTTGTCTAACGCAGTCAAGTTTTCGCCACCGCAGGCAGTGATCTCGGTGTCCGCGGTGCAAGACTCCGGATGCACTAAGGTGTCAGTTGCGGACCAGGGTCGAGGCGTGCCAAAGACCGAACAGCAGCTAATTTTCCAGCGTTTTCATCAGGTAGAGAAAGATGACGCAAAGAAAAAAGGCGGACGTGGTTTAGGATTAGCAATCTGCAAAGCGCTGGTCGAAGGGCATGGCGGGCAAATTGGCGTTGTCAGCGAGAATGGCAATGGCAGTTTGTTCTGGTTCACTATTCCTGACAAAGTCGTCTGACACTGGTCGCGGATATAGCTAAATTGACATCAGTTACTGCGGAGATCTAATGGCGAAGATTCTAGTTGTCGAAGATGAAAAGGAAATGGCGGAAACTGTTGCGCACGTTCTGCGCAGTGAGCACCACCTCGTCGAGATAGCGCTGAGTGGTGACCAGGCCATGGATATGTTGCGGGTCAGTCAATATGAGCTGCTGATTCTCGACCTCAATCTTCCGGGCGCAGATGGTCTTGAAATTTGCAAAGCTATTCGGCACCAGAAGCGCCCGGTTTCGATTCTCATGGTGACAGGACGCAAAACCATTGAAGAAAAAGAACGAGGACTCGACCTCGGAGCAGATGACTACTTGACCAAACCGTTCCATCTAAAGGAGCTGCAAGCGCGAGTAAGAGCGCTTCTGCGCAGGACACCTGTAGACAATTCTCATTTGATTACGGTGCATGATCTGTCGCTCGATCCCAAACAACATATACTCACCAGGGGTGGTGCAGTGATCAAGCTGCTGCCGACCGAATTTGCATTATTGGAATTTTTTATGACGCATCTGGATCGCGTTTTTACCTCAGCGCAAATAATTGAGCAGGTCTGGCCGCAAGATACCGACGCGACCGATCGAGCAGTAACTAGCTGTTTGAATAGATTGCGAGCAAAGCTCAGCGAGGGTGGAAAGTTCGATTTGATCGAAACTATTTACAACGAAGGCTATCGCATGAATTCCGCTCCGAAGAAACTCTGAATGAGAGCTGAGACTGACTCCGAGAATTTCCTCCGGTTGCCCGATGAATTCCGCATCGACAAGGCTTTGATGGAGAGCTGAGAGCGCCGCCGAGATTTCCTCTGCGGGGGAGAAAACGAAGTATTTATTACGGGCTGCCAAGCGCTTTCTCGCTCCAGAAGTCCAACCAGGTGAGGCTTTACCGCTTCCAGACTTGTTAAATGCCGTTAATCCGGTGGTACATTAGTATCAACCTCCGCGGGAGCAACGATTACAGGCAAATGTCTCACTCGAATGTGCGTCCACAACGCGGTCTAAGCACCGCTTTCAAGTTTCTCGCTCTTTCCATCGGCATCGCCACTTTTCCACTTGCAGCGCAAGCCGAATTACGCGGTGGAGCCGAGTCCACAACACTTTCGGGCGGAGCGAATCAGACATCCTTGACCGGCGGAGCAAGTCAGACGGCGCTGACGGGCGGAGCGAGTCAAACAGCGCTCACTGGCGGCGCTAGTCAAACAGCACTCACCGGTGGCGCGAGTCAAACAGCGCTCACTGGTGGCGCGAGTCAAACAGCGCTCACTGGTGGCGCGAGTCAACCAGCACTCACCGGTGGCGCGAGTCAAACAGCACTCACCGGTGGCGCGAGTCAAACAGCGCTCACTGGCGGCGCGAGTCAAACAGCGCTCACTGGCGGCGCGAGTCAAACAGCGCTCACTGGCGGCGCGAGTCAAACAGCGCTCACTGGCGGCGCGAGTCAGACTCAACTTAAAGGGAATGCCGCGTCAACAACGCTTTCAACTAGAGTCAAACACACAGCATTGCAGGGTGGTATCAAGGATGATGCCTCTCTAAATCCGTCGCTGAAATTACTTAAACCAGCCACAGAAAAGGGTCAACCACTCTTACCCGGTTCGGGCACATTTATTCCGGGGCAGGTTACGCAAATTTCTGGACACACTACATCGGGACCGCTCGCGCCGATTTTGCAGCCAACTACGGCGCAGCCAGGCATTTATCAGCGCCCGATGAGCGGAACAATTCCACCGCTCTCGACTTATACGATGACACGGAACAACAGCAGAATGTGGGTAGCACCCGGTTACGAAGTTACACCTGCGAACACGAGCCGCAGCACAGCTTTTGTGCCTCCGACAAGCAGTTCCAGTGCATCAGCGACTCAGAAGGGAGTGACCACCTGGGTGCCAGGTTTCGATGTCACCAGCATCAGTCAAATTGCCGGCGCAACCGCATCGACACTGGCAGGTCGCGGCATCGGTACAGGCATCGCAGCCTATTTGCCGCAATACGAAGTACACAAAGTGACAGTGTCATCACCGCCAATGTCATTCGACCCCGTTGCAGCAACTCAAAAGGGCGTGACAGCATTTGCTCCCGGTTACGAAGTGACAGTAATCTCGCACAGCAAAGGTGTAGTCAGCTGGACTCCAGGCTACGAATTATCGAAACTTGCGCAGGGAGCATATCAGGAGACTTTGAGCGGAGTGTGGCACACAGGCGCACCAACTCCAGCCCTGCTAGCACATCAGGGTGTTCTACAGCAGCCGCAATTTACGAAAATCCTTACCGGGCTGCCAACCGGACCAGCACCGATGATGGCAACAGGCTTATTGCTGCCTCAGTTGAGAGCACAGGCAGTTGAAAAATTGACATGGGACGAATGGTACAAGCGTGTAGCCCGCGCAATTTACTGTCGCTGGCAATATGCCGAAGTTGGTCCGGGCTCCGCCACTATCCGCATGGTCGTAACGAAAGACCGAGACATTTCATGTCAGTTGATCGACTTTACACCTGCCGCAGACATCAAGCGAGACGTGGCAGCCGAAACATTGTTCAGAGAAAGTGCTGTTAAAGCCGTGAACATGGTAACGAAGTTCGAGATTCCTGATTTGCCTCAGCCGCTCGATGCCGACAAAGTCGTCTTCGACCTGGATTTGAAGCGCGTTGTCGATGGTCCTGTAGGAGTGGACGTTGCCAGTCGCAAATAGAGACTGATCGATAGAACTAATGTGCGATTTGATAGAATTTCAGCTGAAGCGACCAACTCAGCGAGAAATACATGATTGCGATAATCAACCCTGCGAAATCTGCATTGCTAGCCTTGCCCAGGGCAAACAGAACAAATAGCCTGGCACTGCTTATGGCTCTTGCAACAACGCTCATGATACCAGGCTCGGTGCAAGCTCAAGCAGACCCGCTTTCGGTATATGTAAAAGCAGGCATAGACGGCAGTCAGCATGCACAGATTACCGATCTTGCTGCACAGCTGGAACAGACAAACATCAGTCGTTCTCATGAAATTATGGATTTGATCAAAGAAATTCGAGTACTCTCACTGCAACCAGATTTAGACGAGAAGAAAATTCTGACGGCACAAAACAAAATCAATGAACTACAAGGTGCAATGGCTATTGATCGACTAAAATTAAATATGAAGGTGAGAAAGCTACTCACTCCAGAGCAGCGCACCAGGCTGGTTTCAATTATCAAAGAACAGCGTGCGACGCCATCCTCGCCGCAGCAGTAAATGCTAGCTTGAACATTGCTAAATTAATAGATAATGTGTCGCCCTATCCGAATTGCAATCAATCGAAATCGAGTTAGTGTGGTACCAGATAAAAATCAGCCTTTTACAAATCCGGTCGGTAGGAAACAAAATGCACAGTGGCAAAATTCGCGCTGTAATCCACACGTGACACTGATCCTGTAGGAATCGATAATCGCCAGAAGTTGTGCACCGACATGCCCAACGCATTCACCAGAATGGCTCGAATTATGCCTGCGTGGGTGACAAAAGCGACAGTTTGTCCCTCGTAAGTTTTTATAAGAGCCTCCAAATTGCCTCGAATGCGTTCGCACAAATCTTCAATTGATTCGCCGCCAGGAGGTCGATTCGTAATCGGATCTTTCGACCACGCCGCATAAATTTCCGGGTCGTTTTTCTTTATGTCCAGATATGTGCGACCTTCCCACTCGCCTACACGCCACTCATCGAAGCCCTGGCAAATAACTGGTTCCAACCCGCTCGCACCAGATATGATGTCAGCGGTCCATCGAACGCGCATGGCAGTATTAGCCACTAAAACATTCGGATTATGCCTGGGAATCCACTTTGAAATTGCCTTCGCTTGTTCAATTCCTTTCTCAGTCAACTTGGCGGCAGGGTCGGTATAGAGCAATCCGGCCTCAGTCGCTTCAGTGTGTCCATGCCGAATCAACAGCAAGGACGTAATGGCTTCCTCCGGATGTAACGGTTCACTTTTTTTAGCGTCATCAGCAGACAAATTTCACTCTCCGATCGAGCTAATCAGGCTGGCAAAAGCCGGCGGTTGTAAGCTCTTCCGCGTTGGGCGGTTGTTTGAATCCGTACACACTACAAATGTTTAAAAGCTTTTGCACTTGCGAAGCGAGAAGTGGTTTAGGTCCACCCAAAACGTGCGCGACAAGCATGGTTTGAGCGTAGTGCTCAACCGTTTCCAGTTTGTAATACGCATCAAAAATGTCTTTTCCGAGCGTCAAAGCGCCGTGGTGATCGAGCATCACAGCGTCATATTTTGCAACGTATTCGCGAATACTGTCAGGAATTTCAGACGTACTAGGTGTCGCATACGGTGCCGTGGGAATGTGTCCGAGACTGCAAACTACCTCCGGCAATACACATTGCGACAAACTGACACCAGCCACGGTGAACCCGACCGCTGCGGTAGGATGAGCATGCACGACAGCCTGGATGTCAGGACGCGAATTATAGGCAACCAGGTGCATCTTCAGCTCGGTCGAAGGCTTCAAATTTGAAAGTGAGTTACCATTAATATCTGTGAGGACTAAGTCATCACAGGTTAAGCGGCCCTTACAGGAACCGGCCGGCGTGGTCAAAATGAGATTATCAGCCAGCCTTATACTAAAATTGCCTTCAGTGCCGCTTATGTACCCACGCGAATAGCAAAGTCTGGAAACCTCAACCAGTTCCTCTCTTGCCTGCTTTTCGGTGAGCACTGTTTGCAACGGAAAACTCCTTAGAATCTGAAGAAAAGAGCAATTCTATATGACAGGTTATTATATCTAGTAGACTACTATCGGGATGTAAGTAGCCTGCGAATCGTCAGTCGACGGTCGTAGCAGTGGCCCCGGCAACGATATAGACCACTACTGTGCAGTGTCCCCGACAACGATAGAGACCACAATACTATGCGGTGTCCAGAATGTACTGAAAGAAACTCCGTTGCAGCGAGAAGTTGTGACGCGTGTGGTTACAAATTCAAGCGCAAGCCAGTACCCATGGCGGTTTGGGCTGGGCTGGGCATTGTTGCGACCGCATTGACCTTCTGGGGTGTTGCTTCTGCGGTCGTTCCCAGCCTGACCGATCCCTCGAAATCGCTGGCTCGCGTTTCGAAAAATTTCCTGGCAGGACCGAAAAATCCTGAGCACGCAACCAAACTTAAGTTCGAATTCGACAATGCAATCAAAGAATTTCTGGTTGCTAACGGCAAAGAAGCTTCGCCGGAACTGGTGAAGAAACTTCAGACAATCCTCGCGTCTGATGCGTTCGAAGTTCATTCGTTCGAATTGCCGCGTGGCTTACGAGTGATCGAAATTGATACCATCCTCCAGGCTTCTGACTTTCTGGTCATGAATTCTGCCGCTGGAACGAAGGTCTACACGCTGCCGGACTTCGAAGTTTTCGACAGTGCGCAGCTCCTCAACGATCACGCGCGCAATTCTCTCGTATTGATCGGTCACTCAGGTGGACAATCTGCGCACCGACCGCAAATAAAAGTTTTCGCGTTGCTGCCTGATGATGTTCAGGACGAAACCGCAACAGCGCTACCGCCGCTTGTTGGTGAAGGCGTGGCAGTATTCGCACCAAATCACAAAGACATAGTTGCGGATCTTTCGCTATTTTCGATTGGTGTCTCTCAAAAATTGTTCAAACAGAATCAACCGAGCATCGGTCGAGGCGAAGAGGAACGCGTAAAGCAGACTCTGACCTGGAAAGACGGAGCCTACACATCGACTATTTCAAACGGCAAAGGTGCGTTAGGTGCACTGTATGCGGTGGCGAAGTGCATGCAGTCGCCGGAAGAAACCAGTCGATTTGCAAATTCGCTTTCATCAAAATCGGTCAACTTCATCAAATCAAACAACATCAAATTGGACGCTCCGAACTTTGTTGTAGGAAGAACCGAAACGACAAAGCAGCACAGAACGCCTACAGTGAGCCGGTTATTGATGGGTCCAAGTGGAAGTAGCTACAGAATCGAGCTGCAGAAATCGGGTGATGGAAGTGACGCTCATGTCATAGCCAGTAACATCAAAAAGACCGACGAAACTGTACCGATACCCCCGCCGGTTAAGCCATCAGAAGTGGTGGCACAGTCACAAACGCAACCTCAGCCACAGCAGTCGCAGTCAAGTCAGTCTCAGACAAGTTTGAATTCTACTCCTGTAAATGCGACCGCTTCGCCAAACATCACCACAGTGCCTGTGCAAGTCGCGGCGATCAATGACCCGCTCTTGAACCATCATCAAGCGACTATCGTCGAGAAGAAGACGACGGTAAAGAAAGAGACAAAGGCAGATATGCCTATTGAGGATCGCATCATCAATAGTGCGAAGAGTGCGTCGACGAAGGAAGAAAGCGGCAAGAGCACTCAGTCGAAGGAAACGAAACAAGCGAAAGAAACAAAAGACTCTAACGACTCGAAGAAGGGCAAAGATGTCGAACAGTCCAGCAAGACCGCAAAAACACCAGAACCCTCTTCGGCACCAGATTCTAATAAAGTAGAGATAGTCGAATCGAAATCTCAGGCGGTTAAATATCCAGTCGACGAGGTTATCAGTCCGGCTGTGGAAAAGACCGCAGACAGCAAAATCAACTTGCGCCGAGGACCCAGCAACGGATATCGAACACTGGCACACCTCAAGCCTGGTGCCAAAATCGAAGTAATCGGCAAAAAAGATGGATGGTACAAGGTGCGCAGCGGCGGCACTGAGGGCTTCATCGCGATGTCTACACTGGACATAAAGAAACCGACGTCAGCTTCCACAAACAGCTCATCGAAGTCTGAGTCAGCATCGAGCAGCAGCAAGAACGAATCGAAATCAAGCAAAACAGAGTCGAAATCGGGCAAGAACAGTGCGCAGCAGACTGCCACACAACAATCCGGCACTTCACAACTCAAGACCAGTAACGGACCGACCCGCACAGCAAACTCAACGCCCGTGAAGACTGCCTCGTCGTCGACCGGAAAATCAAGCAGCCCGAAAGAATCGACCTCGTCGAAGGCAAGCACGCCCAAGGAAACCACAGAGCCCATGCAGAAGGGCTTGACGACCGGCACACTGAACCGCAATCGCACCATCCGCGACGAGAACCACAACCCTATCGGAGTGGCAACCAAGGGCGCCAAGGTCGTGGTCCTGACAGGTCTTAAAAACGGCAAGTATAAAGTTCAGTTACCGAGCGGAAAGACAGGCTACGTGGACAAAGACACGGTTGACGTAGTTAACAACGCGCCAGAATTCGTTCCCTAGCTGCCGACCTGTGTTATATTTGTAAGCCGGGACGTGGCGCAGCTTGGTAGCGCGGTTGCTTTGGGAGCAATAGGTCGCAGGTTCAAATCCTGTCGTCCCGAGAGTTTCAGCTCTCAGAGCTTTTCAAGTAACCACTGAGCAACCAATTGTGCCAAGGTGAGCCGCTCACCACCCTGGTATGAAAGTGAAGTTATCTTGCTGACTTTGGAACTTGATGGATTCGCAATCGCTTGGCCGCCGATTAGCTTTTTTGGACTGAACATTAGGCTATTGTGACGGCGGCCGAGATGAACATTCCTTCGTTGTCGTAAAAGCGCACGAGTAATACCGCCCGCGGTTCCTCAAAAAATACAACATAGAAACCAATTGAGACGCTAACATGAAACGAGAAGAAATTGTGGTCAATCAAAATTCAGAGAAGTCCTGAGTCTTTCCTGTTTACTGGATGAGCTATGACCTGGATGGAAAAGTTATCGAAGGTTTTGATCGCGACGATTGCATGCTGATTGGAATGTATGCGGCATAGAAGTTTAAGAGTTCGCAGAAAAACACATAATTTAGCTTGTCAGTCGTTTGAGAGCGCGGTGCAAAATATTCAAAAATACAAATCCATCGCTTGTGCATTGTATGTTCTGGCGCTTCTGGTGGCATTTTCCATGCCAACGCTGGCGTTTGCAGTATTAGATACCGGGATTGATACAGAGCCTCCGCAGTGGGTGGCGGTCCTTTTGGTGAGTGTCTGGTACGCAAGCGTGTTTCTTGCTGCTTACCCGTTAGTGGTGCTGGTATGTTGTTCACTATTTTGGTTTTTGGGCCAAAACGTTTTCAAGAAATCGCGATACTTATCCGCTGTTATTTTGGGCTCGTCCGCTGGGCTGTTGGTTTGTTTTATGATTGCCGTACTCGGCTTCGGACCTGAGAATCAAACTCTGATCAAGGCTTATCTGGCGGCAGCGAATTCGGTTATCCCCTATGTAAACGGAAAAAGCCATCTGAGCGAGTATGAAAGTTACAGAGGTCTGATTGATCACCTCGCTGCCAGAGGCCGCTGGCTGGTGATGTTAAGCCGCTTTCTGGACAGTTGCGGCTACTGCATCTTGCCCGGAGTGTTGCTTCCGCCTTTTGCTCTTCATATGTGGGAACGCTACAGCGATTTAAAACATAACAACACTCGGAATCGTTGCTAGCCGAAACCATGCGTGTGGCGCCAGGGCTCTAATCAGGCTGACAAACTGGAAAGCATCCGAATCGAGAATGACCATCATGCGATAGGCGCTAAAATTGGGAGAGATGAAGTGAATTCGCCGCGGCTCTACAATAGAACACTGTCGGCTGAAATTGTCATCGTCCATAGCGAGTCAAATAGCTGTTAGCAAACATTTTTTCAGAATAGGCGGCTACAGGATTTTGAGATTTGGCGAAAATCAGAATGGGCATTCTGAATAATTGGCAACTCCCTCGTGGGAGCCGACCAGAGACAAACAATGAACCAGTATGAGCTGCTCCTTAAAGCTGTCGAAGAAGGTAATGTTGAGCAGATTCGTGCACTCGCGAGCAGTGGTCTCGACATCAACTGCCGCCTTAATATAAACAGCCGCTGTGACGATGGGGCTTCAATTCTCTTTAGTGCTGTATTACAAGCCAATGTAGAAGTTATTCGTGCCTTGCTTGCTCTTGGCGCAGACCCAAACTTCCAAGCTTCTGAGCCCGCCCTGTCAATCTATGCCGACACGCCTCTCGACGTAGCACTACAAGCTCGAAACTTGATGAACTGGGAAAAGTTTGATCCGATAGTGCATCTACTGATTGACAGTGGTGCGCGTGGATATAACATCGAGCCTGAGAAGGAAACGTTGATCCGACAAAGAGTTTTAGAATGGCAGCAAAACGGAAAACAATATGAAACGCAATCAAAGGTACCTGACACAAGAATGCCAAATAAAGCGATATTCAAAAGGAAAATATTTTGGCTAGTAGTTTTTGGTATCGGAATAACTGTAGCTCTGTCTCTCATTCCAAACGAACTCCTTTTTCCGCACCCTGAAACACATGAAGCTAGATACAAACCGCTGGGGTTGGTTTTGCTAACACTAAGTTTTGCCGTGCTAATGGCTTTTCTACAACCATTCTCGATGCTTAACAATCCATGTTTTTACTTTCTGGTGCTAGGAGCAGCAGCGACTCTGGCTATTGAGCGTCTCATCGGTGCTTCCGAGAAAAACAAAAATTCTTATTCAAATCCATCTCCGTCTCAGGAGCCTGATTCATTTGACCAGGAAACATAAAAGCTTGCAGGACGTTGGAAAGTGAAAACCAAGAAAACACCGTTCTGGCTAATACCGATTTTAGGCGTCGTAAGTTTTCTCCTATTTGAAGTTGTTTTTTTCGTTGTCCTTGCCTGTTTGGTTGCCTATACAGGCCTCGTGCATGAATCACATATACAGTTTGCAGGCAGGAGTTGGAATGTAAACTACGGCTACGGCGCAGGTGTATTTGTCACGTTATTAGTTGCAGTCGCTGGAGTTCTCTCAGCAATGACCACGATGATGTTGCTGCACTCCTCGCCGAAAATGCTTCCAGTGCGCAATCAAAAGAAAGACTGAAATATAACATCGATAATGGGACTGAAGGAACTGCGTAAAACGATCCAGGGCGGTTGTACAAGCGGCTCTCGACTTGCGCAAATCTATAAAATGTTCCGCAGTAACTGCATCTAAATGACCGTCGGTGGTGGCATGCGCAAGCCAATCGACATTCTCTATGGCGTCTTGAAGTCTGGGTAACCGTTCAACGCGAAACTGCATCTACAAAGAGCCTAAGCTCCTACCAAACTTGAATGACAAACGCGCTGGCTATCTCGCACAGCGCCCAGGCCGCTCTTGTTGCGCTAAAATCGATAGTATTCCAAATATCGAGCCCGAAACCATGAAGTGTTGGCAGTTCAAATCATTATTCAAGAAGTACTCCGACAGGTCCCAGTCGTCAGCCACATGGCAAACGCCCGAATATACGAGTTGGTGTGAGCACATGCATTCATGTCCTGAATGTAGCGATTGGTATCAAGGAAGAATTGTTAAAAGTCGAGGATTCTCTCTCAGCATATTTCCTTGCGTCCATGTGGCCTACCACTCAACCATTGGTTGTGATCAGCACGCCGAACCTTTGAATTGTCCAGACGTGACTTTAATTCGCCTCGAAGCCTCAGGGCAATTTGGAATTCCAGTCAGGGATGGCGGGAGCAGTTACATAGTCATCAGTTTTTGCCCCTGGTGCGGACAACACCTACAGCCGACCTTTAGTAAGTCTAAGCAAGCTAAGGATTGATTCAGATCACGACAGCTTACTGCGTGCGGCGTTGCAAGTGAACGTAGTTCCTGAGTCCTCTGATGCTCAAAACAGTTGTCCGCCATCAGGTGCCAGTAGAACGGAACAAAGACCCACCCGTAAACTGCACTGAAATTTGATATGAACGCATTTGCATAAGATCCTCTAAGAATATTTATGCCCTAATAAAGTCACTAAAAATTCTTCCTCAAAGTCAAAATTGAACATGATCAAACATGTGATCTTGCGATTCCGTTTCTGCGCGGCTTCTCCTATATTCTAAATGGTGAGCATCAATCTTTGCACGAGCCTTTCTGGCACTTTCTACTTCACCAATCTTTTTGTAGAGATATGGAAGCGCATTATTCATCGTGCTAGACTGCGAGCGATCGAGATATTTCTTAGCTGCAATTTTGTTACCCAGTTCAACTTCCATTTCACCAAGCGCTTCATACTCAGAGCTGGAGATCTCGGGTAAGACATTTATTGCACGATCAATCCAGTCCTGAGCTTGCTTGGTTTTGCCCAACTTGAAATTAGCCTTCGCCGCAGCCAGATAATAATCGATGCGTGAGACATCTGATATCACGCAACCAATTTGTCTCCCGGCTGTGTTGTCGGAAGAATGTTCATAGATTTCAGCCAGCGTCGAGCCAGATTTCTCTAATACGCTCCAATTCATAGAACTGAGAGAATTCTGCATTAGGCGTAAATTCGCTTGAAATGTTCTGGGGCTATATGGACATTGTTTGAAAGCACGATCAGCTTCATTTTGCAGGTCTAAGTCAGCAACTCTTTGATAGTCATTAAAGTGTTCTGCATCGACAAAAGTCTTTGGCAACCGACCATCTTCTTCTAGAGACTTAGCCTCCTCTACATAACCAAATTGCCGTAAAATTGCTGGATTCAATCGCCCCACGGGCGAGACTTCGACCCATTTGTTATCTTCCTCGCGACCAATTTTTGGCAGCAACTTTTGCAACTCACTGGATTCTTGTGCTATGGCACTTACTCCCGAAAACTTTGTGCGGATTCTTATCGCTTCAAACAGTTTACGAGCTTCTTCTGAATAATTTCCCACCGACTGCGCCAATTGTGATGCCTCGATTTTTGTGGTGCTAAGCCGATAATCATCAGGTCCTAGTTGCGCAATTTGACTTTTCATAACGTGCTGCAAGATAGCGCGAGCAAGCTCCATACGTTTTTTTTGACGCAACGAATTTACAACACCGTAGAGGCGACCCAGGGCAGATTCGTACCGCGAGCCAACATCAACTACTCGTGCTGGCAGCTCCAGCATCGCATCCAATTTCTTTAGCGCTTCAGAGTCTCTATTGGAGCTCGCATAAAAGGCAACAATAGTTGCGTATTGAATTGCAACAGCAGCACTTTTGGCTCCATATTCAGCCGAGAGCTTGTCGATTGCCTCATCAAGCAGCAATCGCGCATCGGCATCACGACCATGTCTTCTCAGCACATCAGCAAGTGATCGATAGTCACCACCAGTTATAAGAGTCGAATCCCAATAAATAGGAATCCACTCACGACGCTTATACAATGCAATGGCATGACGAGCGGCTTTAATAGCATTATCCAAATCTCCGATTTGCGCCTCAGCCGTCGCAAATTCTCGCCAATTGCGCCAGGCATCTTCTCTATGCATCTTTTCTGAAATTTCAGCAGAAGCCTTTATTTGTTCAAATTGTGCAGCACTTTGTCTGACTCCTTCTGCGATCAGCTGTTCTTCGGTCCAGGGGGCTCCCTGCGCATGCGGAGGCTGTTTCAAAATATCCTTCAACCGCTGCTTGAGAGCAGGGTCAAGTCCTGTCGGCAAATTATCTTGTGCCACGACATTTGGTGGCACAATATTTTTTAGGAGATTGATGCTTTTCAAATGTGCAATTCGGTCCAACAACTTTACCTTATTGGGATTGCTGTCACTAACCAGAGCACAAGCTAATTCGTAATTATGAAGAGCTTCTTCGGGATGGCTGCTCTCCAGCAATCGGCCAAGTCGAACAGCGATGTTGGCCGATTCGACCCTATTAAAGGATGAAGACTTCTGGTTGCATTCCGCGGCCTTACGCAATAGGTTCACGCGAACCTCGTTACTAGCGTGCTGATCAACATGACTACCAGACGTGATTTCTGCTTTCGAATAGTACTCTGCTGCCGTTCCAAACTGATGACACTTTTCCGCAATCTCTGCAGCCAGACGTAAAGTCGATTCTGAGGCATTATTTGGCGAGCTATATTTGATCGCATTCTGAATTGCTGTCAACGCTTCTCGATTCCGCCCCTCTTCCAGGAGAAGCTGTGCAAGTAACAAGTCAATTCGCGCATAATAGCCCCCATAGTACCGGTTGCTTTGAAATGGCAAGTCGACATACGCACTAGCGCCTTTACTCATTTTGGAATTTGCCAACATCAGAAGTTGGATAGCATCACCTCGATGATGTTTTCTAAGACTGAATAGTCTGGCAATCTCACTTATGTTCATTCGATAGGCTTCGTTGAAAGTGCGGTTGAGGTCAGCGTTTTTACCAGGGGCAGATTCAGAGCAGAGAGTAATTGCGTTGACAGCATCATTCATTGCCTTCTGAGAATTGCCGTTTCTGGCTTCGATTTTTGAACGTTCAAGCAAAGAAAGGATCGGGGATCGTTTGATAAACAAATGACGCGTTTCGGAGGTGCAAACTTCGGGGACTGGCGCAATCGCAATATTGCGAGTTAAACCAGGATAGAGATCTGCGCTTGAGGTGTACTCAGAGGGTTTTCTTGCGCCGGTTAACTGCGAACGAATTTCCCTTTTCAATTCTCCATTGTTCAGTCCATCAGCAATGCGAGCAGCATCCGCAAGAAGTTTCGAGCCTTCTTCGTTTCCAATCTGGAGATATACTCGACCTAACAACTCCTGCCCAATAACGAGTGGAAGGCCTGTCGCCTTGATTGTTTGCTGTATTTCGAGATACCGTTGTGCCTCTTTCAGTGCACGCGATCCGTGATTTTCGCTCAAACAAATCTCAACATACTGCCGAAGCCGCGACTGCAAACCAGCATCGTTAGGCGGGGCTGAAAAATCAGGAAAGTACATAAATTCTCTAACCCAGCTTGCAGCGTCGCTGTTAGTACCAGGTGTCATCTCAGCGTAACTACTATCGTCCTCAAGCTGTTCCCGCCGAAAGCCTTTCAACGTGTATTCAACCGTGGTACCATCTGAATAACGCTCAGTAGTGATGCCTTTTACAGTTTTTGAACTCAGCAATATTCCCGGGTCGGAAAATTTGCTGCGCGCAAAAGCCGCATGGACAGAACAGCTTATGACGGCTAAAGCGAGCGTCGCTAGTTGATTCTTCCTAGTAAACATGCGAACCACGATTGGAGATACATATCAGTTTAAACTAACAAGAGATTCTAGGCGGCAAGCGTGCTCTATTTTCCGATGGTGTCAACTGGCAAGTCTGATTTGTCTGACAGTAATCTTGCATAATCGAGCTTAAGCTGCACACTTTCGTCGAGCATGCCAAAATGAAAAGCCAGTCAGGCTAACGTTGATCAGACCAAAAATCTTTTGCAGAAGGAGCAAAAATGGAGATGGAAAATGTTCTGGTGCGCAAATCAGACAATGACGAAATTTCCCTATTCGCCTTGCAATTGCGCCATCTGGTCATGTCCCGAACAACAGCGTCGCCGAATTTTCCGCAAACATTCAGTACCTGTCACTTAACGTTCTGCTTTGGCTTGGCTTCACTCTTTTTGAAAAGATATCGAGCATCTGGAAAACAAACATCCGTCGTAAACCAATCGGATTTTTCGTCTGAACCGCCGAACGGCAATGGACTTGAAATCGACCATCTTTTAACGGAATTGCTTTGGAACTCAAAAATTACGCCGTAAGAAGCATTTCCACACATCACTGGCCCAGCTAAGTCATAGTAAAGACGGTCTTTGCGCGGCTGTTGGCCCTCGCCTAACAGACCAATTAAATTTGAGCGGGGCATGCCTATCAAATTTCGCTCTTGCAAGAGTAGTCGGAATTGCTCGCGTCTGTCTACGTTCAACTGCCAGTCATTCGCGTCAAATTTGACAGGCTCTGACAACGCTATCCAGCAGTTGTTTGGCAACTCGAAGAAATTTCTAAATGCAAGCTCTGTTATCCACCTATTGTTTCGCCACAGACCACACACACTCTTTTCACCAACTTTCTCGCCGATGACAAACGTTTGGTTTAATGGCAGCTGGCTCATTGAAAGAATTTTTCCACTTTCGTCTGATAAGGAAAGCTTGTCTTCAACATTTGCTGAAACGGACTCTCGATTTCGCACGACAAATCGATGAATTTTTGTCTGCGAAGGTTGCACCTCAATTCCGTCTTGCCATCGACAAATCACTCTTCCTGACCGGTCTAAAAGCACATCACCATGCTCGCCTCTTGCAATATAAGAGTCATTTCGATTTCTCAGAATTTCTCGATATTTAGGTGGAATTATAAAGTTTCCATTCTCATCGATAACACCCATTCTTGAATTTTTTATTGGATCCGGAGCGGTATCACCAGCGATGGCTTGCCCGCTCGAAAACGACGAAAGAATTTTGAGTTTTTTACCGAAGTCGACTAATTTGCCCGATGAACTGAGGCGTGCAGCATAATCAAGTGAGCCATCCGATTTTGCCACTCCTACTGAAGCGTAGCCATCTACAAAATCAGTTCCGAAACATAACTCAGGTGAATTGAGAATTGTTCCGTCTGGTCGAAAGTATTTAAAGTTTGATTTCACGATTCCTGGACCGAGAACTTCCCGTTTAGTCGATTCCCCCAAAATAAATCCGTCGTGAAACGCGTTGAACGAAAAATTGAAATCTTTTGCCGAAACAGTGCCTGTCTGGACACCTTGCCGATCGATGAATTGAGTTGAGTTTTCGTTTGCACTACGAGCTATAAAGTAACCATCATTGTACGAGACAACCTCTGCATAAACCGGAGGCACAATGACTTTGCCTGTGATATCACAGATGCCCCTTTCTCCTCCTCTGATGATGACCAAAAAAATGTCATCTTTCCTGGTTGCAGGTTCCACGGAAGTCACCATAGGCCCGTTCAGAACACATTCAGGCGGAAGTTTGACAGGAAAAGGGTTGCCGCGGCCATCCAGAAGAAACGCTTTTCCGATTGGATAAAGCCCTCCGTGGTCAAAATTTGTCGCTGAATAAATTTCCCCACCAAGGTACTTTATGTTTTGATATTTGACCGGAATAACCCAAGCTCCCTGGCTGCTCACAACTCCCCATTTCATTTGTGCAAACGCTGGAGCTGAAGATACGCACAACGCCACCAACACCAACACCAACATCGTCGCTAAAGTCCACTTCCCTTTGTTGCTTGCGCGCACAATCCTGCACATATTTTCGAACCTCAACGAATTTCAATCAGACACCAGAGGTCGCGTTACGAAAATCCATTCTAACGAGACAAAATTGAACATGATCTAACATCTTATCTTGCGATATCTGTTCGACTTCGCTGCCGTTCCAACTCATCGTTAATGTTAAGCCCCCCTTTTGGCATAGCTCGTTAAGGTGATTGCAGCAAGAACCGCAGATGATATGTTGAGTTAGCGGTGGTTTTGCTACTGGGCTTGTTAGCGCGTCCACCCGATACATGGGGGAGCTGGATTTATGAAATCTGAGCGGCGTTTTGCGTTTATTCTCATGGGTTTTTCAATCGCCACCGCAACTACTCTGAGCATGGCTCAGGGTGCTCGGGCGCAGGGACTTTTACAGATGATTGAGGAGCGTCGTGCGGCGATGGAACAGGCGCAGGCGAAGTCTGCTGCATCTGCCGGTCAACCTGCAGAACCCAGCGCCGCCAAGCACGCAGCAGCCACTGGAGCAGGAGCGACTTTGCCTCCAGGCGACGTCTCAATGGTGACCCTGAAGACTGAAGTCGGACCTGGTGGTCAACAGTTGGTGATCACACCGAAGGGAATGGCTGTGCCATTGCCTGGAGCAGGTGTTTCAGGGAAAGCGGTGCAAATCTACATGGGCTCGAACGGCGGCTATTGGTACACGGATAAGGATCATCATCGAGTTGACTTGACCAGCCAAATCCAGCGACTCCAGGGCCATGCCTCCGCCAGTGGTGGACGAACTTTCACGCCGCCGCAATTCGCACCGAACGCACATAGTCACATGCAAGGTGCCCCAGGCGCAACTACCGGTGGTGCCGGTCTGGCAGCGATGGCGGGCTCTGCGACGACTGCGGGTTCGACGTGGGATTCGTTGCCGTATGGAGCACCGGTGCATTACGATGCGGCAGCGCAGCCATATTACAATCAGAATGGAAAACAAATCTATATCAACGATCCATCGGTCACAAACGTGAACGCTTCTGCGCTTCAGGATGAACTCGCATGGTATCGGCAGCAGCAAGCAGCACAAGGCGACAACTATCAGGTCTGGCAACAACCTGTAGTCAATCCGTTTATCATGGCTGGATATGGCGCTGAATATGCAGCCGCGCCGTATGGAGCATACGCTGGTGCGGCAGCAGCCCATTATGGCGCAGTAGCGGGGGAGGATGCGGCTAGATATGGTGCTGCCGCCGGAGTCGGCGCTGCACATTATGGCGCTGAGGAAGGGCAGCAAGCTGCCAGATATGGCGCCGCCGAGGGTGCCACGGCTGCACACTATGGGGCAGCAGATGGCGCGCAAGCAGCAAGGTTTGGCGCAGCGGAAGGTGCGAGTGCAGCGCATTTTGGCGCCGACGGAGCAAGGTTCGGCGCCGCCGACGGAGCCAGATTCGGTGCCGCCGACGGACATTTTGGTGCGGACGGAGCGCGCTTCGGAGGAGATGCTGAGCGCATGGGCGGCGCAGGAAGATTCGGCGGTCGGCGCCGCTAGGTCAAATCCAAAGCCATGGCTGGAAAGCTGTTCGCATCACCCTATCTTTCGATGCAAACTCCCTCGAACCGATGGAGATAATCATACATAGAAAGAGTGAAGAAGCCATTCTTCATAGTTGCTCCAGCTTTGTCGTAATACCCCGACGAACCCCACGGGTTCCATATCGTGACTCGATCAGCCATCGGCTCGTACCGAATCAAAGCCAGACAGTGTCCTGGTACATCGGTCGCAATCACACGTCGGTTGGATTCTGCATCCTGAATTTTCTGACGCGCATTCTGTCGATTCGCCTCTTCCCTGAAGTGTTCGAAAAGAGCTTTGTGTCCAGTCAAAGCAAGAACAACCGGGTTCATGTTTCCACCGTGAATAGTGACTGCGTCTAAAGGTTCGACGAAATCTACGCCACTTCGGCTCAACTCCTCTTTTCTGATGGCATAAGCCTTTTCCAGCACCGTAAGCCAGTAGCCATCGCCGCCAGAATCCGCATAAGTTGCGATCTCGCCGAGTGTTGGTGTCGCTACCGACACAGGAGGCACACCGTAAAACGAAACAGTGTAGGTTCCGTCCGCATTTGCCGAGATCATTCGCTTAATGCCCTGCGGATTTACGGTCACCATCGATCCAACCACAGCGAGGAAATAGCAATCAGAAGTGTGTCCTTGCTTTATGCCATTTATATGCGGCAACTGGTGCGCGAAAAGACGCATGGACTGATGCAGAACCTTATTGATACCAATTCTGTAAAAGTGCACCAATTCTTGGGCATCGTGATTGCCGAGCGCCAACGAATTTTGAATTGACGCTAATTCCGACAAAGTAAACGGTTGAAAATTGGAAGTCTGGCGATAGTCGAAACGTTCCTGCGTTTTCAAAGCAGCCAACGCAACCGCCTCTTGTGGAGATAGGTTCGGACTTTGAAGCGCCTTTGCAATTTCATCACCTGTCAAAATTCCGTCGTGGTCAGCATCCCACTTATTGAAATAGAGGCGCACAGTCGCAAAAAAATCATTCGCAGAGCGGTCACCGTTAAGCTCTTTGCGCTGAAACGCGTCGATGTTCTTTTGCGCAATGCGCTGAACGACGCGTGCGCTGGGCTCACGCCTCTCCAACTCTTTCATGCATTCCAAAACTTTTTTATGGATTTCCGGATCTTTGCCGTAGTACAGCAGCCACGAGAACTCTTTCTGCGCCAACTTGGTTTGATTCAAACGCTGATAGCACACGCCTGCATCGTAAGTGCGCAGCTCTGATGCAGGCACCCGGGAAAGTTGGTCGAGGGCACGCACATAACTGCCCTGGTCGATTAACTTGCCAATCGCGTCTATATCCGCGGCATGAACTGACGGACCAGCGAAAACGCTCAACCCCAACGACAGAATCAAACCAGCAAAGTTTCGCACATTTGTCTCGATGAACTGATGACCTTCCAGTTTTTCCACGAGAGATGAAGCGTCAAACCAGGGGCGAAGGTAACTGGAACTTACGCAGTCATACCAATGTGCTCTATTAAGCACCAGAACGAGAATCAGTTCGGCTGTTGACCAACGCAAACGCAATTAGGTGAATCCAAACTGATACTCGCAGCAACCCCATTAACCGCGATGTTGCTGATCGTCACTTGCTGGCACGGATTAGCGTCAAATGTCAATTCAAAGACGTTTGTGCCAGCGGGGAAAGGTGGATTGAATTGTGAAGGCAAAAGTTTAATTGTGGTGCCTTGAACACTGGTGAATGGAAACGAATAAGTCGCAACTGGTACCTGCTTCGAGTCAACATAGATGTTCAAGGTGCCATTAGTACCACCAGTCAAAGTAAACGACAAACTTTGAAAAGGTACTTCAGCGCCGTTGTGTCCAAAAAGCAGAGAGCATCCAGCGGTGGTGCCGTTTTGAAGATTGCACTCGTAAGAATGATTTGCATTTTTAAGAACCAGCCCTGGACGACCATGACCATTGACTACCGTGGCAGAGCCGGGCGCGCATGCGAATGGGTATACGATGGGAGCATGCACCGGCGTAGTAGTTAAAGCTTGCTTCGTTGCGCCATGAGACGTTCCCTGGGAATGAGCGGCTGTCACAGATAACAAGGCTGTCGATAACAAGAACAAAGCTAAGTTTCTCAAAGGTCTCCTCTCCTGCCGGTGGGCAAATAACTATCAAAGGGCTCCATACTACAATAAGTTGATATGTAAGAACAGAATGCCTGGTAAATCACTCACGAATGCCCTTTATGTCCAGAAAATGCACATCAAGTGCAATTTGATTCCGCAAGACTTTTCTCTTCACTCACCGGATTCAACTTCCTTCAATCTCTCTTCAATCAAAGCTTTTTGCTCGAGCGCAATCCGCGCAAGATCCGCACTCCCCTGATTCCAAGCCATTTGATATCTATTCTGCCATGCTTGGATTTTCAACCTCAGCTCATCGATCTGTTCTTCTTTGGTCATCGCAGTGACGATTTTCAATCGATCCGGAGCTGGCAAACTATCTATCAAATTCTGTTCCAAGCCGCCGACGTCGATTTTCAATCTCCGCAGTGCTTGCGACACATTGGCATTAGTAAAATCAATGATCGCCAGAAAGATGTGCACTTCGCAAATGCTTGAATTGCCGTACTTATTCGCCGCTTCCCATGAGCCTTCCAAAACACGCTTCGCTTCTTCGCTGAACGGAATCTCAACCGCGGCATGTGTTGAGCCCGTTCCAAGCAACTTATTAATCTCATCCCGCGCCACTTCCAAAACATCGCCACACGAACTAAGAGCAATCGCGCAGTCGCGAGATACTCCAACTGCGAGCACGCCGAGCAGCATTTGCTCCACGCCTATGTGATCAAGTTTGACACGCGCAGCTTCTTCCCTCGCGGCAAGAACGACTTCAATAGCTGCCCTTGTAAATCGCTCAAACAATTGCTTAAGCCTCCAGCAATCGCGCCACATACGTTCTCTAATTTTTAAACGGCTCCCGGTCTAACAACATCATATTCGCTCACCACTCAGACGACAAAACTGCCAACAACTTGCCAAATCTAATCTGTAAAGTCCTCCATGTAAGCCGCTGAGGACTATCAACCTTGCCAGTTACAGACCAGTTCAAACCAACAGAAAACGGCAAGCCTACCGCGGCATCGGGCTTTCATGCAGAACTCCAAAGCCTCTGGAGTCCACCGCCCCCATTAAAGCAAGCGGGCGAATTTTTCGCCGGCGTCGGCGACGGATTTGGGCAGGCAATCACTGAAGGCGCAAAGTCCATCGCGCAAACAGTGTCTAATCCCGGCGAAGCTATTCATAAAGCTGTTGAAGAAACAGGAAAAACAGCAAAAGGGGCGATGGATGCCTCAATCTCTGCAGCACACTACGTCGACGACAAAGTTTCACACGGTGATATCAAAGGAGTTGTCCATGATGCCCAAAAGACCAGTCAGGCGATCGAACATATCGTGTCCGCTGGCATTGACCATTTGAGCAAAATGAACGCTCACGACCTGGGCAAAGTGGTTGGTCACGACGTATTGCCGGGAGCGATTGTCGCGGTCGCGGCGCCGGAACTAGCTGGTGAAAGCATCGCGCTTGCAGCTTCCGCTGCCAACAAAATCAGCATCATAGCCAAAGATGCTGAAATTTTAGGCAAGGCTACGAATGTCTACGAGAGCGCTGCATCAAAAATCTCTGCCATCAGCGAAAAAATCGCTGGCCTCAATAAGAACATGGAAGCCCTGCAACACGGTGAGGTCAAGTTCGACAAATCTGCAGTTAAGTGCATGGGAATGCCGGACTCATCGGGCTTTGAACACTCAAAACCGATTCGCTTGGAAAAATCTCCGGTGTCGGACGCATTTTACGAAAAAGTCGAGCACGCTAAGTCAAAACTGGAGGGTTGGGTCGGAGATCATTTAAAAACAAAAGGCATCGAAGTTCACACCGTTGAAAAGCTCGAGCACTTCTTCGGTGACGCCTTCGCACGGACTCCTGGATGCTACAATCCTGAAGACATTTTTGCCACGGACGGAACGCTCTTAGCAAAGAAAGGCATCTACATTGCGGAAAAAGTTTGGCACCGAAACGATTGGCAGAAAAATGTTGATGTACTGTTTCAATTTCATCACGAGGTCGGACACGCGATCTGTGAAACTCTAAAAACAGATTGGCTATCTAACGACTCTGGTTTTGGAAAACTGTTTAGCGAGTGCTGGAAGACGGCAGATAGAGCTAATTCAGCAAGTATGGTTCTAGAAAAGCTTGGAACGAAGGAAGCGCGAGCCAACGAAGTATTTGCCGATCTATGGTCTCATCTAAGATTTACACCACATGAGTCAAACACTTACTCAAGTAACATACTTAAAATGTTCAGACCTTGTTTAGAATATATGAGAAAACAGGAGGAAGGATGGAAGACAGCGGCAGAACTGAGCCGGATCAAGCCATAATAGAAGTCGTAAAGATGCTCGATAACGGCACCTTAGAAATATGTCACGGCGTCACGATGAGAAACGGTCCCCGACCCGCAATTACTGGCTGGACCTCAGAGCCAGGAGACCCTGATTTCGTTGAATTTGCAACCAGGCATGGTGTCACGAAACCTGGCCAAGTAAGCACCATTCGAAAAGAATTGAGAGAAGGTAAGTGGACAGAGACCCAGGAAAAGCTCGGCGACTGGTAACACGAATACTAGCCTAACGAACATTGGATCACCGGATTGTCCGGAAAATCAAGGCATCACCAGTAATACTACTTCGTGCGTTGCCAGATCTCATAGACCTGTCCTTGCTTCGTGTGAAAGACCTCGGGACGCGGAGTTCCTGGAAACGAAAAAATCGCCTTCAACACATCGTGATCAAGCTCGAAAAGTCCCTGCAGCGCCTGCCCTTTGAACGGTCCTTCATCTGGAATCAAATCAATCTGGTTTGGAGTGACCGAGCTGTTTAATTTTACAGCACCAGATTTACTCTTAGGAAACCCACCGACGAACATCGGATACGACAGCTCGGCCCATTCAAGCGCGAACGTATCGTTCTCGTTGAAGCTATAACGAAATTCTTGAAAGATGCTGTACGGAAGCCACTTTCCGTGCAGTTGACAGCCAATTACCTTCCATTCGCCAACGAGTTCCTTCAACAACGCCATTACCTCACTTCTTACATATTGTGTTCAAGCTAAGTCGACTAACTCTAGCATTGAAAACATCATGCGACTATCTGGCACATGGCTATGTCACGAGCGCTGGCAAAAGCGCACTATTAAAAGGTAACAAAGTAGATACAAGGCTCAACTAAATCAGATTCGTACCCCGATATGCCACCGGGGTCGTGTTAAAGATCTGACGAAGATCAGGCAGACTTTTTCACACCAAACAATGTGAAAATTGCTTCGACAACAGGATTCGCATTCTGGTCTTTTTGCAGCGCGCGCAGCCGGTCAAGTTTTTCCTGACGGATTTGTAGTTCTTGCACTCGTTTCGTCTGTTGCTGTCCCTGGTGGATCTCGTTATAAGCACGAAACTGAGCACTGTTACTCAACATCTTTTCTAAATAGTAATCCGACATCGCCTCTGGCTTCTGCTTCTGCATATCAACCCTGTTACGCAAGACCGTGCCCTCCACGCGTTGCCGAACTTCAGAAACAATTATTCTGTGTGAGTGTGGACGGGAGCACCATTTAAAGGTTCCGTTGTTGAGTCTGCAATTTTTATGAATTTATGGCTTGCCGCCGCTTGTTCGGCTTTGCAGCTGCTCGCTTTCTGAGATATCATTTCTCGATCCTCAGCAATTGCTAATACTCTAAGGTTTTTCATGAGGCTGCCACCGCAGACGAACTCGATTGGAGACCAACGGAAAACAATTCCTGAGGATTACTACACATTCTGACCTCTAAAGTAGGGTGATTTCAGGCTGCGTCTCGACGATTGGCACTGGTTTTCCGCCGGAGTTTCTGCCAAAGTGACGAGGCAAAAGTGATCGGGTCTTCCGGCCACGCTTGTTTTGTTCGAGTATTTCTCCCGGTGATACCAAATCTGGTGCGCCCGGACATGACGGACCCTCCGGTCCATCAACATCGCCCGGATCTTCAGGACCGACAGGATTCATAGGCTCATTTGGCTCGCTGGGGTTCTCAGGAGCAAACGGGTCGTCGGGTTCGAGAGGATTTTCGGGATCAAGTGGATTATTAGGTTCAAGAGGATTTTTTGGATCAAGTGGATTATTCGGTTCGAAAGGATTTTTTGGATCGAGTGGATTATTCGGTTCGAGGGGATTTTTTGGATCAAATGGATTATTCGGCTCGAGGGGGTTGCAGGGGTTGAGAGGATTCTCCGGCTTAGAAGGCTTGCCGGGCTCTAATGGAATTTTTGGATCCCCTGGAGTTTCTGTATCAGAAGGACGTCCATGACCTTTGGGATCATTTGGATTCAACGGTATTTCAGGACCAAGCTTAACTACACCTGAGGGGCATTTGAGATCAAACGGCGCCAGTGGGTTGCCTGGATTTTCGGTCAGAGACGGCTTTTCAACGCGCGCTATATGTCCATCGACGGGCTGAGGCTCCTTCTGCCCAACGCGCCAGGGCATGGTCTGAGCCTCTGGTTTCTTCATCCAGTCATACCAGGGCATGGTCTGAGCTTCTGGTTTCTTCATCCAGTCATGCCAGATTGCTGATTGCGCGCCATCTCTGGGTGGTACATCGCCACTTCCCCGCCCGGCACCCTTTCCCTCTGAGCTTGCGCCGCTCAGCGCTTTAAGCATGTCAGCAGCATTGGGAAGATATAAGCTGGCAGTGCTGCCCCCTTGCATCGCTGCAAAAGCAACATTGCGCTCGCTAGACCCAGTCCGTTCGACTTCAGTGCGTAATGTTCCACCATCAGTGCTTGAACCGCGCTCGGCAACAGTTTTATCGAAATTTTCCGCGTGTGCCACAGGTCAATACCCCCATTTTTAAAATCGCAAAGATAATTTGCAACGCCACCGCTCGCAGTGTCACCAGCAAACGGCGCCATTCTAATTAGTAATTCAATCAAGTCAAAACCGGAATTTGGTCTCAGAGGCACGCATAGCAACCTCATGCATAAAATTTACGCCAGCGAAGGTTAAAGCAACGTTTAAACCAGAGATAATAGCCTTCGAAACTACCAGAACCGACCGGTTGACAGTCACGCAGCTTCGCAAGGGAAATGTCCAAATTACTACTTATTGAGGATGATAAGCCTCTTGCCACTTTACTCAAATCCGAGCTGGAGGCATCAGGTTGGCACGTTGAGTGCGCGCACAGCTATGGTGATGGCTGGCAATTGCTGAAAAATTTTCAGTTCGATATGGTCCTCCTCGACTGGGATTTGCCTGACGGCACGGGTCTGAAACTGTGCCGGGATTTCAGAACGGAAGGTGGAACCACTCCGATAATTTTTCTGACCGGAAAAACTGACGTCGATAGCAAAGAAACAGGGCTGGACACAGGCGCTGACGATTACGTCACAAAGCCTTTCGACGTGCGCGAAATTCTTGCGCGGATTCGCTCGGTTCAAAGACGTCCGCGCCATATCTTGCAAAAGGAGCTGGAGATAAACGGAGCCAAACTCGATGTCAAAGTCGGCACGATCAGTCATCAGGATCAAACGCTGCGACTGTCTCCGACAGAACTGACAATTTTGGAATTTTTTTTCCGTCATCCAGACGAAATTTTTTCTAGCGCTGATTTGTTCGCACGTGTCTGGGCATCAGATGCTGATGCAAAGGAAGACACGGTTCGTGTTCATATGCACATCCTGCGCAAGAAACTGGCACCACTGGGGCTTAAGGAACTGATAAAAACTGTACGAGCATCAGGTTACATTTTAGAGACGCATGCACGAGAGTAAATTCAAGCTCAATATCCTATCCAAAGGTTTAATACTGCTCCTGGTGCCTTTCGCGCTCCAGGCAGCATTGTTCATTCTTCTCTTTACGCAAATTTCCTCCGCCGAGAAACTGGCTGAACAACAGAGCATTCGCACAGACACAGTCGAGATGACTACAGCGCTGGTAGAAGATTTTGGCATGACCTGGGTAAGTATTTTCAGCCATTTATTCGGCAGTGAAAAATGGGCCGGGCAAAATCCAATCAATGCGGAAGCTTACCGAGCCAGAGTCAGCGCCAGCCTTGCAAAGCTTAAGTCGGTGCCTGAATTGAGCAACAGAATGAAACAAATATTCGCCAGCGCTGAGGTCATTGGAAACAACCAGTATCAAATACTAAAGAAAGTCGACAGCACGAACAGTGTCAGAGAGCTGGATACAGAAAACGTTACGGAACTCGTCACACGGATGTACAGCCTCAAGCACGATCTGTCAAAAACTTTCGCCAAAATGAATGCGCTAAAAAAAGAAATCGATATCGAGAGGGCTGAAGTACAAGCTGCAAAAATCGAAGACGAAAAGAGACGAGCTTCGATAAAGCAACTGAGCATTTTGTTTTTGATCTTCGAAATTATCCTGACTGGAATATTGCTGGCATTCTTCTTATACGACATCAGTAAAAGAGTTAATGAGCTCGTCACCAATGCCAGGCGCCTGCCAGAGGAACGCCCGCTCGAGAGAAAGATTTCCGGAACCGACGAAATCGCTTACCTTGACTCCGTTTTGCACGAAGCTTCCGAAAATCTACTCACGGCAAAACAAAATCGCCAATCAATGCTCAACATGATCACGCATGACATTCGCTCACCGCTGATGTCGTCTAACCTGTTGCTTGATTCACTGGTGAGAAAGGCAGATTTGGTTGGTGACGAGGAAAGCAAAGAAATCAGTGACCGGCTCAAAGAAACCTACAAGCAAGTGATTTTGTTGGTCGAAGACCTCCTGTCCCTGGAAAAATCAGATGCTAAATTCAATTTGAATCAGGAGTTATTCGACATCGCTCAACTTTGCCAGAGCGCTGCTGATACCCTCTCACCGCAGGCAGGCGTCAAGGAAATAAGCATCGCCAACAAAGTTGAGTCGGTCAACGTGATTGCAGACAAACAGAGAATTCTGCAGGTGCTGAATAATTTGCTTACCAACGCCATAAAATACTCAAAAAACGCCGGTACCATAATCATAACCAGCAAGAAAGATGCCGAATTCATCACTGTGTTCGTTAAAGACGAAGGACCAGGAATTGAACCGGATGACATTCCACATTTATTCGAGAAGTTTTTCCAGAGCCGAAATACTTTGCCTGGTCAAGGGTTCGGTCTGGGGCTGGCGATCGCCAAAATGGTAGTGGAAAATCACGGTGGCAAAATGGGCGTGGAAAGCAGACCAGGAGAAGGCAGCACATTCTGGTTTTCGGTTCCAGTTGACGAGTTGGGATAAGCCACGCGAGAATAACTGTTCTTCAAGCACGTCGCCGAACTCGGCACAGAACCTGGATGGTCTCAATTGAAAGAAGCCTGGCAGCTCACAAAAGAACTGAAACAAATTACAGAAAAGCTTTCTGCCTTGAAGTGCGCCATGAAGCCCATAGCAGAGAACAAGGTGTCGGCGTGGGAGTCGACGTGGGGCGTGACCCTGCCCGAAAATTACCGGCGATTTATCACCGAAGTTACAGACGGTGTTGTCATGCCCCGCGCCACGCTCATTCCGCTTGAACAAACGATGACAGCATCGCGGGGGTCAAACTGGTTACCGTCCCAACTGCCGGGAGATTTTTTGCAGACACCATTTTTGCATGATGATGATTTCAATCCCGACACTATCCCCGGTCTGGACGATTTAACCTGGCGCTGGAGTGATGAAGAATACTCGAAGTGGTGGATGGACCATGTGCGCGGCACCATCGTCATCTCACACCACGGCGACGATCGGTCTTCATTTCTAATCGTTACGGGCAAATCGCGAGGTGAAGTCTGGGCAGATTTGACGATCATCGGCGAGGGTTATCAAAGAGCAGACTGGGATTTCCTCGATTGGGTGTTGAGAAACGCCGCTTAAGTTGCGACCGGAATAATTTTTTGCCGCTAGTGTTTTCCTGAATTATGCGTAAAATCAACTCATGGAAATTATCAATTTAGCAGCTTATAAGTTCACCAGCATTCCCGATCCAGACTCATGGAGACCGCGAGTCAAAGCACGCTGCCAGGAATTGGGCGTAATGGGAAGCATTCTCTTTTCGCCGGAGGGCATCAATTTGTTCGTGGCGGGAGAGCGAGCCGCTACCGATGCTTTCATGGAATTTCTGCGCACTGACGATATGTTCGGTGGGCGATTCACTGACATCATAGTGAAGGAGAGCGTTTCAGACACACAGCCACATAAGCGAATCGTCGTGCGTATGAAGAACGAAATTATCACGATGAAACATCCGACGATTGTGCAACCAGGCGATGAACGCGCGCCATCCGTCGACCCCGAGCGTTTCAAAAGATGGTTAGATCAGGGACATGACGACGACGGGCGAGAACTATTGCTGCTCGACACACGCAATGAATTCGAAGTAAATATCGGCACTTTCGATGAATCGATTCATTTCAACATCGAAAAGTTCAGCGAGTTTCCACAGGCGTTTGATGACACCGCATCTGATATCAAAGAAGACTGGCGAAATAAGACGATAGTGTCATTTTGCACTGGCGGAATTCGCTGCGAGAAAGCAGCTATCTTTTTGAAAGAAAGGAACGTTCCGAACGTATTCCAACTTGACGGCGGCATCTTGAAATATTTCGAGGATGTCGGAGGCGCTCACTGGACAGGCGAATGCTTCGTATTCGATCGACGTGTGGCGCTGGATCCTTCACTGAATCCAACCAAACATGATTATGAAATTACCGCGAAACCCAGTCGCATGCAGCGGTACTATGAATGGAAAGCTAAGCAAGAAAGCAAACAGGCGACTGCTTCAGAAGGCTGATGCAGGCACCGCGGTGAATTTCTGCAAGCGCGGTGAATTTCTGCGAGCGCTGAGAGTTTCTGCAAGCACGGGAATTTCTGCGAGCGCTGAGAATTTTTGCAAGCGCTGAGAATCGCATGTTAAGCTAAAGAACCTTGAGCGCGTTTAGAAATTCGCCAATGACGAAGGAGCTTAGGTTGGCCAGAATGACGGCGAGCATGTCACGATAAAATGTGCGGGTCTTGAACTCTTCCTTCGTTCCAAAAGCCCACCAGAACAGGGCACATTCGCTCAGCGGTGCGAAAGTCTCGGCAGCTATCAAATACAGAATTTTGTGCTGCACCGGGTTTATAAAATGTGGTATCACCCATACTACTATCGGATACGAACACGCTGTTAGCCACACGCCTGCGAACAACTTCTCTCGAAGTGAGTGACGCTCGCAGAGACAAAACACGAGCACGGGCGTCTCAATCAGGACCGAAAGAGTAAACCCTACGGCGGTCCAGAGGAGTAGAGCGTTCATGTCGATCATTTAGGGATGGTTTTCAACAGGAATGGAATCTCGGCAAGAACATGAGCCATCGCCAAAGTGAAGTATACATCCCTCGTAATGGAATAATTCAAGGCAAAACATATCCACAAGACTACGACCGTAAAAGTCGATGTAGCAAGGATTCCCGGCACCAGACGCTTGAAACGATCAGAGCGATGCGCGATGGGAATCGACACAGGTTGAAAATTTTTCCATCCAGCGCTGATCAGTGGAATGACAATCAACCAGACACCATAATGCATCATCTCCAAAAACGTGTGCATTGCCACGAGCATTCTGGACGATGCATAGGGCATGACCTGAGAACCGGCATGTCTGACGATTTGCGATATCAGCACCGAGTCGGAGTTATACGACGGTGACTCATGCAAAGTCCACCATATCGCTGCCAGAAAAAACGGAATCATCGCCAGACAAATGTGGTAGGTTCGACGCCAGCCGGGTCTGCTGCGCAGTAGTTCACAGTCTAATATCCAGCAGCCGATCATTGGATGCAAATACACGAGAGCCAAACCGAACCAGGCTGGAAAAGCAAGAGCAAAAGCCATAGCTAAAAAGCCGAATGGTAAGGCTAAACCTCGCTCAGACTGCTCCTGCCAGCGTCCCGATAAGACAATCAGACGAACAATCCAGAGAATGAAAAGCGTGTTCCAGGCGCCGAAGTAGATACTGCTGGTGGTGGCAGTAAAAAATCCACCCGACATGCCACTCATTAAAGCAATATATCCCAGCATGAGCACGGCTATTCCGCCAAAAGACCATGAGAAAAATTGCTTATACTTGCCAAAACGAGCCGGCAGACGCGACAGGAAGTAGCGAGCTTCGACCCAGTTATGAGGCCCGGCAAACAAAAAGACGGTCGCGATCGAAAACGCAATCGGCGCGCAGGAGGCGAGCGCAGCAGCGGCCAGAGCAAACAAGGCGAACGCGAATGCAAATTCGATCGCACCATCGGCTTTTGAGCGCGAGCGAACCGAAATCATCGGCTAGCGGCTGCCGGAAAGCTGATTTGTATCAATTCTTGGATTAGAACCAGCGCTTGCCGACTGAGCCAACTTAGCCCTTGCAGCTTTGCGCTGATTGACGAACCACAGTCCAAAAAACACAATCGCCAGGGAATGACAAATCCCAGCCACAACCAGAGGCAAAGTCTGGTCTGGAGGAGGTGGCGGTCCCGGCGCAATGTCGGCTCTCGCTTCTTGCGCGGCAGCCAGAAAACAGCAGATTATCGCCATCAGGTTCAAGGTTTTCATCGTCACTCACCTCTCTTTGACCAGATTATAGTTCAACACAGCAATCACTGCATTTTTGGGGTAGCCTGAACCCGCTGACCAATCTTCGGTTCTGTGCCAGCCAGAAGCCTCCTAATATTGGCTCGGTGGCTGTAAACAACAAACACTCCGGCGAACAAACAGAAGCCGGTGAAGCTAGGTTCATGGCTGTATAGCCACATGACGATGCAGGAGGTGCCCACGGCGATTAACGAAGCCAGCGAGACGAACTTAAACAAGTAGACCAGCAGCACAAACAAGCCAAAGGACGTTAACGACCCCATCCAGTTCATTGCAAATGTCGTTCCTAAGGCAGTTGCGGCGCCTTTGCCGCCTTTGAATTTGAGAAAAATCGATTTGCTATGCGCAACAATACAAATCATAGCTACGGCGCACACAATCCACATCGAATTACCAATTTCCGGCAGCAAGCCATTCCTGGCGCAATAGACCGCAAGATAAGTCGGGATGAAACCTTTGAGGTTATCGAGAAAGAAAACCAACGCCGCCGCGCCTTTCCCAGCCGTGCGGAGAACGTTTGTGGTTCCCGTCGACCCGCTGCCAACCGTCAGAAGGTCGATGCCCCTGGTGTACTTAACGACCCAATAGCCAATCGGCAGGGCGCCGAGCAGATAAGCAGTTACGAGCAACAGAACTGTGTTCATAAGATGTCCGAAGAATTTCCTCTGATTCTAGCTGATACACATTATGCCAGTCGTTTTTCCAGGTTTTATCTGGAACCTGCAAACCACACGAACCAACTCGATATCATTTAAGCGAGACAGAGCACGGGTACAACCTAAGAGAGAAGAAGGTGAGCAACAGTGCAGTCAGGTATCCACAAAGAAGTCGACTTTATTGAACTCGAGGGCCCCGCTGAGGTTGAATTGCGTGTGCAAGATGACTCCACAGTTGGGTTGTGCATAAATTCAGAGTCGCCAGAGTTGGATGCAACATCTGGGTCGTGTGCAGCTTCAGAATCGAGCGCTTCGGAATCAGGCGAAACATTGTCATCGAGAGCAGCTTCGGGATCGAGCGCAGCTTCGGAAACAAGCGCAACTTTGGGATCGAGCGCAGTTTCGAGTTCGAGCGGACCTGCGCAGTCGGGTCAAAACCCTGTTGAGCCAGACTCGACGAATCCAATCGCACCAGTGCAAAATGCCGCCGCAAAATCGGTTCAGTCTTACGCTGAATTCAGTGAAAGATTCGGGAATTACACAAAACCACCTGGAAGAGCATTCAAGGTCTGGAACCAATGGCGACAACACTTTAATTTCATCTACTTCTCTGTCTCAGCCGTTGCAATTGCAACAGTTTCGATAGTCTTTCAGCTTCCTCTTTTGTGGTTGGTAACAGGGCTATTTGTCCTGTTTGGACTGGCAGCTTTCAGGGCCGGCTGGAATAGCCGCATGCATCCGAAAGATTTCGCCGTGACGCTTTCGGCTCGCACAAAGATGGCTCTTCGAGTCACCGCCCTGGTGTTTCCAATTCCTTTCATCATGTGGGTCATGGTGGCGCAACCAATGTCGTATCAACAATTGCACAGAGGTCAGCAACTGTTTCGCGACGAAAACTATCAAGAGGCGCTCTCTCGCTTCAATCGGGCAGCGATGTTAAACCCTGGACTGGAAAAGGCTTTTCGAGAGTTGGCAAATTGCTACAATTTCACACACGAATACGACAAGAGCTTAACCGATTCGGAAAAGGCTTTACAGCTTGACCCTACAGATGGTGCCGCCTGGGCATCGAAAGCGTGGGCGTTGAACAAGAAACGCATGTATGCAGAGGCGCTGCCTGCAGCGCTGAAAGCAGTCGATTTCGCTCCCGAGAGCGGTCAGGCGAACCATGCACTCGCAGATGCATACTACGCGCTGGGCGACTACGAGAAAGCGCTGGCGCCCGCCAGCAAACACGTTGAGATTCATTACGCGGAGACCAGTGCCTTGTATCTCCGCGCAAACATTCTAGATAAGCTAGGCAGAGGTGAAGAGGCAGCCAAAGATCGCGCTGCTGCAGCAGATTTATCCAGGCAGGATGACGAATGACACAGTCAAAATCGTATGCACTCGACAGGCATTACGAAGACGAAAAATTGACCGCCATTTATGATCTAGACAGCGGCTGGTCGCCAGACCGCCAGTTTTACCTCGATCTGCCGAGCTCATCCAACATGACAATTTTGGATGTGGGTTGCGGCACGGGTCTGTTGTGTAATGAATATGCGGCCAAAGGTCACAAGGTGACTGGTGTTGAGCCGTCGGAAGCGATGCTGAATATTGCCCGCGAAAAGTTCTACGGCGACGAAATCGAGTGGGTACAATCGTTTGCGCAAGATTTCGATCTCGGGAAAACATTTGATTTGATCGTCATGACTGGACACGCATTTCAGGTGTTGCAAACTGATGACGATGTGCAATCCACATTCATCGCGATGCAAAAGCACCTCAAGCCCGATGGACTGATTGTTTTCGAGTCGAGAAACCCTGATTTCGATTGGCACAAAAACTGGAACTACGAATTAGAAATCGAGATTCCAACTGGAGGAGTCGTAAAAGAGTCGCGCAAATTCGTTGCGATGGACGAAAACATGTTGACCTTTGAATTGTGCTACCAATTCAAGACGGAGTTGTTGACTTCCAAAAGCGTACTAAGATTTTGGACTGAGACGGAAATACGCCATCATTTGCAGGAAGCGGGATTGAAGGTAGAAAAACTTCTCGGGAACTGGAACGGAAACGAATTCACAAAGAACCAATCGGAAGAAATGATCTTCTTTGTTCGCAAGTAACAATTAAAGGGTCAACAGCTTGAATGACGAAGAACTACTGCAACTGCTGTCAGAGCGCCCTAACTACAAAGCGCCAGAACTATATGATGCTGAACTTGATGCGTTAATCACTGAGCGCAGTCGACAGACGGTTCAACTCAGGAAAGAGCGATACATCTGGATAATAATCGCCAGCGCGACGCTGGGAGGGTTAGCCGGTTTCACAGGTGTATACACCGGCGGCTCCATCCCCTACAGCGTAATAATCTGGCTTATTCTCGCCTATTGCGGTTTTGGATATGTGGTCGGACTTCAACGCGCTGCTGCGGTCACAAAATCCTTCAACAGTGGTCGCCATGACCTCACAGCAAAGCTGCTGCCTGGCGCGGTCTGGTGGAACACCAAGTGGTATCCGGTCACGACTCAACAGCTCCTCAAATGTCAGCATATCGAGCTGCAGATGCTCATACACGAAGGGCGAATTCTGGAGCTA
>DATNPY010000009.1:0-103850 GCA_036702955.1 Drouetiella sp.
AAAACGTCGGAGCAAGTTCCTCGAGCATTTCGAGATAGTTGCTGCTGCGGTGTTTGGGAATGACAACGAGCAGCTTTACACCTGATTGTCCGAGCACATATTCCAGCTCTGGTGTTCTGTAACCGGGATTGATATTGACCAGAATCGCGCCAACCTTAGCCGCCGCTAGTTGCGTAACAATCCACTCGGCATTATTGGTTGACCAGATGCCGATTCTGTCACCGCGTTCGATACCAAGACTCAGAAATCCTCTTGCACAGAGATCGATTCGATTTTTCAGTTGTTTATAGGAATAGCGAATGTTCTGCTGAACGCTAACGAGCGCATCGGCATCTTGCCTTTGCGCCACGATATTGTCGAAATAATTGCCCAGAGTCTCGCCCACCAGGGGCTCAATGCTAATGCCGTGGTCGTAGCTTAATGCTGCTTTTTTCGACCCGTCATTCACTGAAGAAATTTTGCCTGGCTTGAAGAGTGACTACATCGGAAGCGAAGCCGAACCGCCAAGAATCATGACTCCGTCAAGATCTTTATGGGTTCGTACAACACGCTCCTGGGGTGCCGGTTTGAATTCCTGACGGCGCAACTTTTGTTCGCGAGCCGCTTGAGACTCCAGAATCAACTTGATGCCATCTTGTAAGGTTGGGTCGTATGAGTGCGCCGACACAGCCGATGCGCTTGCGATGACTTGAGTTCTTGCTTCGTCTGCATGTACAGCATTGGCAGAGCAAACTACCAGCGCGCCGACTAATGCGAGTCTCTTGAATACCAAGACCAAAACCTCGTTGACTCCCAGGAGTATAGTTCTTCACCGGCGATTGGTACGGAATCTTTGAATGGTTTAAGATTTCGGTATGATGTTCAATAATGTCAAGCAGACATAGTGCCGGTGAGGGCTTTGACCAGAAAGTAATGTGCCAGGTTCCCAAGATGCTCAGATTTAATTTGACTAATGTCATAACGGCAATCTCGGTAACGCTCATCAGTAGCGGCTCAGCAGTCGCACAGGTCAGCGCTAGTGACGCCGCGATTGTGCGCGAACACGTTAACAAAGGCAATCTTTGTATGAGTCGAGGACTGTGGGACCAGGCAATTGAAGAGTACGAACAGGCGCTTGATACCGACCCGGGCTCAATGGTAGCAAAAGAAAATTTAGTGCTTGTCCACAACAACTGGGGCATCTCGCTATTCCAGAGACATAAATACGAAGAAGCCAAAGCGCAGTGGGAAGAAGCGCTGAAGATGAACCCATACGACCGCAACGCCAAGCAAAATTTATCGGTTTTGAAAGCGACCCTGGCGCGCATCAACACTGCACCGAAACCACCTCCGAAACCGGCAGCAGAACTTAAGGACGGACCAATAGGCAAAAGTCCAGCGGGCAGCCCGGGGAATGCAACCAACGCTGCAACAGGCGAGGGTAAAGACGAAGCTGCGTCCTCCGGTCCCAAGATGCTCAATGCGTCCGGCTCAAGCAGTAAGCCTGAGGAGTCATCGGGTCCTAAAGTTCTCGGGAAAGCTAAAGGCACAGAAACAAGTGCAGAGCCTTCGCAAGCAAGCGGTGGAGTCGTTATCATGAACTCCGGCAGTCAGGCGCAGACAAGCGGCGGGGTGGTGCTTATGAACTCAGGCAATCAAGCACAGACTGTACCCGATGTTCCTGCTCCACCAGCGGTGCCTCCGACTGCTCCCGAACCACCTCAAGTCTCGGCGCCTCCGGCAATCGACTTGAGTTCACCATACAGTTTCGTTGAAACTCCAACGAAATCAAACGCGGAAAACAGCTCACCGTATGGGTTACCTACAAACATGAGCACAACGGTAGCTCGTCCGCCCAGACCATACATAGCACCAAATACGACACCAGCAAGACCAGCCAACGCCTGGTCTGTGCCCGCGTCAGTTTCAGGATCAGCGGACGCCACATCGCCGGCATCAGCGGCATCCGCATCGTCATCGACATCAGCGAGTTCAACACCTTCCGGTGAGGGAGATGCAGCGAATCTCGAAGATCAACTGGGTGCAATCGAAATGAAGTTGACCGGAAAGAAGCAGAAAAATATGCCGATCCTGAAGCGCATTGAAAAGCTAGAGATTTCGATCTCAGGCAAAACCAACTCCGGCTCTCTGCAAGAGAGAATTGAATCGCTACGCAAAAGCTGTGGACTCTAGTTCGCCAGGTTTAAATTCTCACTTGCGTTCAGGGGTGGACTCTTTTATCTTTATCGTCGTGTCAGAGTTCTGAGCTTTCGTCTCGTTAAGCAGCCGGTGAAACTCAGCTGTTTCGTGTGCTTTCAAAGCTTCCAACCGTGTCTCTGATAGTTCCATTTCCAGCGCTTGTATTTTGCTTTTCAAGGCAATTATCTCGCGCTTACCAGATACTCTCGACTGGAGCGCTGGTGCCAGGGCACATAGCAGGACAAGCGCAACCAACCACGGAGCAACAGTTTGAAATACGCCGGCCCCGCTGCCGATTAGTACCACCATGATCAGCATGATTGCACCGATAGCCATCATACTGCCCATGAAAATAAACGGACTGGCAGCGAGCAACGCCAGAATCTTTGCCAGTTTGACTATCGTAGAGTCGGTTTTGTCGTGAACTACGACAATTTGCTCGTTTTTCATTTACGCAGATGCCGGTGAAGGTTTTGCACTTCCTATTCTATCCCGTGCGAATGCCTATTTGACGTATGTTTATGTAATCTCAAAGGCTTGTAATCGAAAAGCTGGAAAGTCGTGTTGGAAGAGCCCAAACTGGCATCTGGGCAGCAACTGCTTGCAGATCAAAGCACAGAGGGATACGTCTAAGTTCACCTGTTTGGCTTGACTATGATTGAGGGAGCGACCAGGGAACTGCTAGTGCGCACCACTTCAGAATTCATTCTTCATTAGTGATTTTGGTACACCACAGGCGGTGATTTCGGTCGAAGCTCGTAGTCCAATCCTCCAATCCTTTCATAAATCCAAGAAGCGATACGAGCATCACGAGTAACAAACAACTTCAGCATTTGCGGCGAGACATGCGGCATCAGGTGTACGACGCGCCAGCCACTGCGCTGATCACTACCGCGAGTGTTGCAACAGCCACCAAACTAGTTCCACCTTTCTTCATAAACTCATTCTACATGCGCGCTCGGGTGTAAATGGAGTCCTGAGTTCAAGACGCCGAAGATAAGAGCGAAATCTTGTCATAACAAGGCACGATCCGTGAGCCTTGTTACGAAAGTCACTGAGTTTAAACCGCGAAACAAGGTAGAGCGAATTCACACTCAACTGGACGCGCAGAAATTGTAAATTCAGGTCCCGACAGACTGGCTAAGCGAGAGCAGCCGCCAGAGGAGCTGGTGCACTGATGTTCGAGCGTTCCGTCTCTTCAACAGCTTCGGCTTCAATCGCCCAAACATAAAGGCAAGTATAGAAAGAAGCTCTGATGTACAGAGACATTGCCGTAACTAGCACGACCAGCGAAGCCCAGGCTAAACCAGCCACAACAATTACGGGTCCGCTTATGGCGGCCATGCCTTGCGTGTTCAGATACCAGACTCCACCGAATCCTGCCATGCCGACCACATAGACGATTCCAGATACGGCTCTGCAAATCAGGTCAACGCCGACTTCGCCCACACCGATAGTGAGCAAGTTACCCTGTGCGATTTTGTCAGCGCGTTTTAGTGCCCCCCAGAAGGAAGTGCCTTCTATTACTATGGAAGGCAAAATCAAATGTCCGGCGAGCGTCCAGAAAACTTCGACAATTCCAGCCAGGAAGTTCATGCCGAAGCCGAAAATACCTGAGCCACGCTTGTCTCTCATCCAGCCAGCCAACTTTTTGGCTACGAGGGTGACAGCGCCGAGCATCACGATGGCAGGAAGGCTTGTAAGCACTGCCTGACAGGCGGTCGAGAATTTGCCCGAGCCAGGTCCTTCGGTCAGGTGACTGTAGACCAGCGCGGTCGTCACTCCTTCCAGGAATCGGTTTGTCAGCCACCAGACTGAGATAATGCAAGTAACCAGAAAAGTCGTTTCTGAGCCCATCAGACCGCCTAGAGCGTTGAATCCACTCTGGTCCATGGACCCGTTCAGCCCGCTCATCGCGAGCATCTCGCCTCCACCATGCCTGGCGTGGTTCAAAAGCTGTCCTGGTGCGGATGCGAGCTGGTTTGCGACACCGGCTCCCGACCCGCCCATCTTCTGCTTCGCTTCAATCATCAGAACGATTGCGAAGAAGAAGTTGGTAAAAACTGTGAGAACGGAAGGTAGCAGCAGGCGTTTATCTTGCAAGCCCATTTTGATGCTTGCATAGATCATCCTGAACCCTCGTCCAAACGATTCAAACATAGCTGTTTACCCTCTTGGGCAGGTACAAAACCGGGAAAAGCAGAAACTGCGGCGGATTTTTGGACCTAGTTTAGTAAGACGAAAGCATCGCGTAAATGGGTTGGAAAACCCGTGGCATTATTGTATACGTTGCCAAGATAAAGTAAAGCGTTTTTTATAAGCAGATTGCGGCTTTTCGTGGATTTTATCGATTTTACTCGTGCGCAGCCACTTCAAGATCGCTTACGTCATACAGGTTATCGAGCAATTTCTGGTATTTTTCGGTAATTTTCTTGCGTTTAAGCTTAAATGTTGGCGTCAACTCGTCAGATTCAGCCGAAAAATCAGCGTCGAGGATGGCAAATTTCTTGATCCGTTCAAATTGGGCAAGTTCGTCATTTTTCTTAGCAACCAGCCGTTCGATCTCCTGGCGAATCCGGGGATCTTGCGTGGCGCTGTCGATACCGGTGAAGGGTATCTGATGCTCGTGGCAAAAACTGACCACCCCGTCTTTGCTCAAAGTAATCAAAGCGGTAATGTATTTGCGCCGGTCACCATGAACAAGAATATTGCTGATCAAAGGCTCGCCTTTGAACATATTCTCGATAAATTGCGGCGCCACGTGCTTGCCACCAGATGTGATGATGATGTCCTTCTTGCGGTCTGTAATTCGCAAGTAGCCGTCTTTATCAAACTCGCCTATATCGCCTGTTCTGAACCATCCATCGTGTAAAGCTTCGCCGGTTGCTTCAGGATTTTTGTAATAGCCTGAGAAAATGCTCGGACCGCGCGCTTCGATTTCTCCATCACTGGCAATGCGCACTTCGACACCAGGCAGGGGTTTTCCTACAGTGCCAAGTCTGTTCGATTCAGGCGTATTGCAAGAAATTGGAGCCGAGGTCTCGGTCAGTCCATAACCTTCAACAATTTGCATGCCGATGATGTTGAAAAACGATTGCACGTCATCTGAAAGTGGCGCCGCCCCTGATACCATGATACGCAAGCGCCCGCCGAATCTTTTCCGAATTTTCGAAAAAACCATGCGATCGGCTACGCGCAACTCTTGACGATAAATTTGCCGCACCAGGTCATCGTTAGCTGATCGCAGCTTATATCTTTCAGCCCGCTTACCTAATGCCAGCGCCCAGCGTATAAGAATCTGAGACGCCGCAGGCAATTTCCTCATTTCGCCCTGAATGCGTTGATAGGCCTTTTCGTAAAAACGAGGCACTCCGTTTAGAACGGTCGGTTTTACTTCTACCAGATTTTTCGGAACCATCTCCATCGACTCGGCATACGCCATGGTCAGCCCCTGATAAATGGCCAGAAATTGACCACCAACTCGCTCATAAACATGAGAAAGTGGAAGGAAAGAAAGCGACAGGTCATCTGGCTCGAAGCCAACCAGCTGGCTGGTTGCGGCGCAAACTGAGTAGATATTCTTGTGAGACAACATCACACCCTTTGGTACACCAGTCGTGCCGGATGTGTAAACAATCGACGCCATCGTATCTGGTGTGACGGCATCAATGCGACTTGCTAATTTTTTGGGATTTTCAAACAGCGTCATTTCTCCGCTCTTCAAAAGTTCATCCCAGGTAAGGCACTTGATGCGGGTTTCAACGGTTGAAAGTTGTCCATCTAGGAGCACAATAAATCGAAGTTTGGCGGGCAATTCATCCAGATCGAGAATCTTGCGCGCCTGCCGCTCATTTTCTGCAAAAACGCCCACCGAATCCGAGTGGTCAACGAGGTAATGCACCTCCAGTGGTGCCAGAGTGGGATAGATGGGGATTGTTGCTCCAGCGCAGCTGAGCACAGCCACATCTGCCCAGGTCCAGGCTGGCCGGCTTTGCGACATGATTGCGACATGTTCGCCCGCGTCCATCAAATTGGAAAGTCCAGCGGCAATTTGCTCGACAGTACGCCCATGTTCTCCCCAATTAACGGGAGTGTAGGTTCCATCGACCTTGTGCATGATTGCGGGTCGTTCCGGCTCCGATGCAACACGATTCCAAAACACCTGAACGATGGTCTCTTCACCCATCTCAGCATCCTTTCTCTGTGACCCGTAATGTGGACTCAATTGGCACCTTGCAGTTGAGTGTTCAGCCAGTTCAAATATGGAGCGTGCCCGGATTCAATAGGCAAACTGATAATTTCCGGAACATCGTACTTATGCAACTCTTTGATGCGCGCCTCCAGGCGCAAGAACAGGTCACGATGGGTCTTTATGACAAGCATACTTTCGCCGTCTTGTTCGATTTTATCTTGCCAACGATAGATGGAAGTTACGCCAGGTACTACGTTGACACAGGCTGCGAGCCGATCTGCAACCAAATCAGTGGCAAGCTTGCTCGCATCTTCCGGCTGACAAGTGACGAGAACAATAATTTCTCCAGGCATTTAGCTTTGGCTCCTGGCCAGCTCTAAGCCGGTTTCTGTGAGAAACTCGTTCAGGGCACCCACTGCCTGCGAATACAGTTCTGACTGCAGACGAGGCATGCGATAACGTTTGTGCATGCGTACAACCATTGTCGGAACAGCAAGCTCCTCGGCACTAAACCGGATCAGTGGAAGATATTGATGCTCGGCCGAATCGGTTAAAACAGGCTCCATGACAGCCAACTTGTTCTTTAATCGATTGGTGTAGTCATCACAGACATCTTGCGAAGGACCGTAAGAACTGACTTGCAAGCCAGGCGCTTCGTGCCACGGAGCACCCAACAACATCACCACAAGACCAATCTGTCCAGCCTTCACTACGTCTGCAAACGCTCTTCTCAAAGGCGTTTCAAGGTAATAGCATGGGTCGGCAACGCAACAGTAGTTGGTCAACAAGCTGTGACAACCGCTGATGCGATTGAGCAGGGCCGCCATACTGCCCGTGTAAGAATCGCCTTCCTGGAACTCCCCTTCACGCCAGTATGCAGTCGCATGCGGAGCCATGACCAGGACCGGATACTCACCGCCCATGAACCTGTAGTCGGGCTCTCCGGCAGGCGGCAGCTGTTCATATCGTTCAGCCAGCAGAGCTTCATTCTGCAGTGTCCAGTTGATCGGTGGCGCGTGCGGATGTTCATCGATCAAATAATTTACGGCCGTTTCGACGTCTCCAAAACGTGCCTGTGAATGGCTCAAAACCCATGGGTGGAAGGGAGTTTGACCGATTACCGTGACCATCTTGCCGCGGCGATACGCATAAAACATTTCCATCGCAGTGCCGTAGCTTGAACGATTTAAGTTAGCCAGCAACGCATCGCACTGGTCGATTAAATCCAGGGCTCGACGAACGCGCGGGTCAACCACATCGGGCATTTCGAGCGGATTCATACGGTCGCCCATTGACCAGGCCAGCTCGAGCGGGTTGACGACTTTCAATCCGTGCCGCTGGAACTTAGAAAGCGCAACGCTGCGCCAATCAGGCATAGCGCCCTGACTGAGGACATCAGGCGATTCTAAATTGTCTCCGGTCAGGTAAATTGAAGACAACATCGGCTCGAACTTTCTCCTGTACCCGGTCTCAGACATTGGGGTGACACGTTCACTATATACCACGGTAACATCTTAGTGCCCACGGTCTATGTGCTAGCGGTCTGATTGTTATTTGCTATCCAGTGTTTATTCAAGTAGCGTTATCGAAGTTATCTTCTAGCTAGAAGTTCCGCTGTAGAACATGAAACATAAAGAGTTTGAAGGAATGAGAAAAAAATTGTCGCAAGGAAAAATGAACTCGGGGCAACTGAAGGTTGCGGCTTTTGCCCTCGTCGCCCTGACGATGTTGACGACCTGGACTTCCGGATGCAGTGATGCGCGCCACCGACATCGAGACCGCGACCAGGAAGTTCAAACGGGTGTAACGCCGCCAGCTGGCAATGGTTCGGTCGCTCCAGGCGAACAGGTCAATGGGGATGCTCAGGTTCTGGAAGCGCAAGACCGTCATCGAAAAAAAATCGAAGTCACATTTACCGCTCCGGTCAAGAAGCTGCTAGAAGACGACACAAAAGGCATCGACCATCAAAGATTTCTCGTAGAACTTTCCAACGGGTCAACTGTACTGGTTGCCCATAACACAGATCTGGCGCCGCCAGTGCCGGTCCACGAGGGCGATCTGGTGACAATGCACGGTGAGTACATCTGGAACAGAAAAGGTGGAGTACTGCATTACACCCACCACAGCACGACCCGCCATGAGAGCGGCTGGATCCAGTTCAACGGGCAGGTCTATCAGTGAAAAGGTGGGCACATGCTGCGAACAGCACATGCCCACTCACCCAATCGCGATCACGCGATAGAATCGATACCAGATGCGCCACCGCGTCGTTATCGAATTCGCACGTTGCCAGCGCTCGAACTCTCAACACAGAAGCGCTCCGGCATCATAATCCCCCGCCTAATCCGCCAAAATTGTTGACCAAATAGGTTCCTAGCAGATGCACCGCAAGAGGTATCGCGCAGACCTTAAAAGAAAGCTGCACGATGTCTCCGACTGAATGTGTCTTCTTTGACCTGAAATAACTTACCCCAAATAAAAATGCGACGAAAAGCGAAAGCGCAGTTACCCAACGCGATATATCGCGCATCGTGTCATAACCGAAATCGGACATCTGACCGACTTCGTTAGATTGCCCGTAGCGTGGGTCCACGGGAGCACCAGTGAGACCGCTGTACCCAGACTCATTCTTGTGCGGATTGAACATCAGAGGTGAAGGTGCTTTTGCAGCAGCATCTTTGAATGACCCTGGATTCAGCTTGTACCTGGAATATTCATGGATGTCATCGAGCACCACAGCACCCGTTACAGAAGAGACGAGTCGGTATTTCTCCGCCAATTCCGTTGCCTGGTGCTCATAGCCTAAAGCGATCAGCCTCGATACTTGCTCATTAGCCCAGAGTCGAGCGACTTCAGTTGCGGAGGCGGGGTCATCGACAATATCAACACTGGGCTTCGTTATGGAAATCTCCCGACGCAAGTACAACTGCTTTTCTGGGTTTTTCCAACTTGCCACAAGCGCCTTCAGGTCAGCGATTTTTGACTTGTTGTTGACCGGCTCACGACTGATCAAATTTGCAGGGTCTTCGCCCGCAAGCGCCTGCAATAGACCATTTGAACCAGGCTCGATCTGCATGTCATACAGACGAACTGAATTAATCAAGTCCAAAGTTGAGGGCTCGGAGAAATTTTGAGTCAGGGGCTGGGGACCATGAATCCACAGCACAGCACCGTCTTTCTCTTCAGACACAAGTTCAAGAGCATCAGTCAAAGCCGGTCTATTATCTTTACCGCCCTCAAAGGTTTCAGCAGAAAGAACATTCTGTGCCTGCGTCACTGAAACGGCTGGGGTAACAACGGCTTCTCCCTTCTCATCGGTTTTCTCGCCAACGACGTAAATCAAAGGTTTGAAAAATGTGGAAACATCGGCGAGGTGTTGATGAATCTCAGTCAGATGTTTGCGCATGGAATTAGATGTATCAACCACCACGACAAGCCTTTTCGGTACCGCCCTGGTGATTTCTGCCAATCTCTCCACGATGTACTGCTGCGGCTGTGCGGCCGAATCCTTTACTGCAACGGAGTGAAATGGAGTTTCCCGAACTATTGAAACTATGTTATTCAGCTTGTTGTGCGACTTTTTGCCTTTGACAATGCCTGCTAACACATAATTGCTTCCAGATTTGCTTATCACACCACCTGTAATGCCCTGGCTGAAGGGATCGTTGCTTGTCAGCTGAATTTGACTGCGTTTCGGTTCGGCAAAATTGCTGGCGAGAAGCTTCGGAAACTGCATTGCACAGATCTTTCCGTCTCTGGTCTGAAGACCAAGTTTCAAACCAATGCGCACTTTCATATCTCCGCCGTTGGCTGCAACGGGATAACATTGAAGCAACACCTTATTCGGTGCAAGCAATGTTACGAGGAACGGATCACGGCTTCTTTGTAAAACTGCGTTGTAAGCCGCTTGAGTTTTGGTTGGCGCTGCGAAGGCAGCTTCACGAGGTTCGCCGTCTATCCACAACGTCACACGTGACACCACAGAATCAACGGGTAGACCGATTACGGCACGCGCTTCCTGTTCGCTGCCGGAAGAGTTATGCAGAGTCATTGCCCAGTCGATGGCACCGGACAATGTGGTGGCATCGAGCCTGCCGGTTATCTGGGATTTTGAGAGCGACAACCCGGGAATTTTCCCTCCGGCAGCAGAACTTATGAGCGATTGAACAGGACCAACAGCGCTACTATCAGCGCTTCCGTCATTGTTCAAAGCAGCATCTTCGCTGCCGATATTGTCACTCGTATCAGCAAAAGACTTGCCCGTAATTTTGAAGTAAAGGTCTCTTTCGTTATCACCACCGTCATCCAGTCCACGACTACCCAACAACAGAGATGACAGCGAAAAACCACTGACTGGAAATTTAGAGGGGCGCAAATCTTCAGGCAGAGCCTGCCCACGCAAGTTGGCGATATGCCGGGGCTTCTCTGCCACCGATGCGTTGCGAGCTTCATTAAGTAGTGATTGCACATACAGCGTTCTCGCCATCGGTGCAAAGGCGAACATCACTGATAACAAACAACCCATCACAGAAAATGTTGTCGCGATTCTCGATATTTTAGGTTCGGTCTTTCGCTGCAAGTCGCGGCTCAAACATGCGGCAGAAAAGAGCAGGAACGGCGAAAGGCAAAGAAGGAGCATCCAGCCGAACTTAGTGTCGGCGCCGTGAGCGACGAAGGCAGATTTGATCCAGATGGCTGTCCACGAAGCGGAAAGTCCCAGAGCGAACCCGTTCATGACGCCAATCAATCTGGGGCGAAGCAAGTAGCCACGCCTGATTGCTGACCAAACGCTGAAATTGAATACAGGCACAATAAGCAGAAGCACAATTTTTCCAGTTTCTTCCAGAAAATTTGAGTTCATAGCATTGAAGAGCGCATACACTCAGTAGGCTAGAAGCCCGAGTCCAGGTAAAATCGAGCCGAAAGTGACAACAAATACACCTTCCAGTGGATTTGAAAACATGGATACTTCTCGGTTTGACTTGAACAAAAATTTTTCAGCAAGCAAATGCAGTGTTACGGCGAAAACAATCAAGCCTATCGTCGTCGACCAGAAAAAGAGACCGGGAGTCTTACTGAAGCATGCCGCCATTGCCACGAATATCAGTGTAATGGAGAGAAAAAATGACGGTTCTTTCAAAAGTGACGACGAGCCACAGTCAAATCCTGATATTTTATTTTCAGCCGACGACTGCTCGTCCAGCGGCTCAGACGGGGGTGCTGGAGGAGAATGTTCGATAGAGTTCATGGCAAGGACCTCGGAAGAATCAAGTTTGTATGGCATGCAAAATTATTCTCGGCTCTCGCGCAGTCAAAACCGGTGAGCCTGAAATAGCGCACCAGAAGCCGCGCTCAACCGATTGCTGAGCATGCACCAGTGAAATTTTGTTCAGGCATTATGAGCCTACCGGAAAAACATGACAAGACCACGTTCTGGCAGCGGGTGGGAAAGTTCCCAATCAAAACCGCTGCCAGTCTTGATTAAGCCATTCGCATGCCACCGCATACAGTTACTCGTGGCCGACTGGCGCCGGAGACTGTCGTATGCCACTGTACACGAATACGTCTCGCAGCCTCAGCGCACTTGCTTTCCGATCCTCACCTGCGTTACCTCGCACTGTCTCTGCAGCGCGTCTTCCAACTTTGCGTCTGCGGCAACGTCGTACGAGCTTAGCGCGCGAGACTTTCGATGCGCACAATTCGCAGATAGGGATAGTAATCAAACATGAGGTGGATGTTCAGCTTTTTCCAAATGCCATCATTCCAATCGTTTGTGCAAATTTCTGTTGATGAGGAAAGGATGCCGCAATGAGCATTCCCACCGCCATTCCAGTCAGACTCAGGCGGTTTTGCAAAAGCCAAAACAACGTCACCGGGTCTGGCGATGGCGTTCAATTTGGTGTCATCCAGCGGTGTGGCGGGTCCACGGCGAATGACAAATTCTTTGACACAGTGGCTGGCCAATAGCTGATTGCGCAGTTGAGTTACCGCGGCGGAGTGCCCATAGGAAAAACCTGATTTTTTCAAAACGTTCGAAACTGCTGCTGCGCAACCAAGATAACCACTGCTTAGCCCATAACCTCCCCACATTTTTTTGCCCAAACAGGATTGAGCTGTAGCCGAAACTTTCAAGCCCGGCGGTTGCGTGATTGAAGTTGCCCCCAGCGGTCTACGCGCCGGTTCTGGCTCTGCTTTGCATGCGGGTGCCAGCACTATTGATGTGCTCAAGTTCGTGGCAAGAAGAGCGATCAAAAGTCGCGCCAGATTGATGTGGGCGTCTTGTCTCATATCGACACTATAGCCTTGAGGTCAAAAAAGACGCGACAGGAAATACCCTGGATCGCGAAGAACAAATTGGCCCCTGAGGACACACTAGCTCCAGCCAAAGGCTAGATCCTGACTGACACTCCAGACCGCGAAGCAGGACAATCTGCACATTAACAAAGCTAGTTAACCAGCTTGGCGATTTTTGGTGTCATGAACCACTTCAGCACACCAGGGCTGGTAGGAGGAAAGTCATAAACATCGACGCGACAAACAGCGCCTTTTTTAAAAGGGAAGTGCACATCTTTAGCCGCCCACAACATACTCGAAACGAGCATGCCGACGTCAGGCTCGTGCCCGACCAGAAAAATTTCTTCCGCAGTGGCAAATTGTTTTAAATATTTGAAGACAGAACCTGGGCTGCCACCAGGTGCAAGCGTGTCGGTTATCTTCAATTCGTCAGAGAAGTTGAGTCCGTCTCGAATGATCTCAGCGGTTTGTCTGGCTCTGACAAGCGGGCTGCAAACTATAACGTCGGGCTTGACATTAAGCCTTTTCAAGGCATGCGCGACTTGCTTCATCTCAGCCCTGCCTTCATCTGTCAGCGGCCGCTGAGAGTCGTTCAGAACTGCGCCGCCGAGGCGTTCTTGGGCAATACCATGTCTCACTAAATAAACTTTCATAGCCTAATTCTAAGTGATTTCACGGCAGACTTTCCACATAACAACTTCAATGATTTGATTCCACCAGTGTAAAATTGAGTCTATGAGCCACAAACCACGCCTTATCGGTCTTGACATTGGTGATAAAAGAATCGGCGTTGCCATCTCAGATCCGCTTGGCATAACAGCGGCTGGGTTGGAAACTATCGACCGGAAAAACATGACCGCAGACGTCAAGGCGGTGAAGGAAATCGCGGAGCGCCACGGCGCGGTCGAAATAGTGCTTGGCTTTCCACAGAACATGGATGGTTCAGTCGGCGAGCAAGCCGAAAAGATTCGCTCTTTTGGGCGCAAACTTGCACGCGCCACGGGCTTGCCGATTGTCTATGAAGATGAACGATTGACAACAATTTCAGCAATCAGAACGCTCACATTGCAGGGTGTCAAAACCGGTCACAACAAAGGTCTGGTTGACATGCAGGCGGCAGCAATCATCTTGCAAAAATATCTAGACCGCAACGAACCACCTCCATCTGCATGACCACCGCAGAAAAGACGGAAGGCTTCAACCGGCTGCTGCACTGGTATCACGCCAAATTAATCCGAAAAACACGCAATAAAAAATTGGTCGCACTTTTCGAGGCTTCGATAATCGGCTCGATAGCAGCTTTGTGCGCATACGTCTTTGTTGTGGGTGTGGCGGCGCTGACTTCACTTCGAACTTATCTGACAACGGTGATGCCCGCAATTATCGTTTTACCCGCCATGGGTGTTATTGGCGGTGGTGCATGTGGTCTCGTCATTCATTTCCTCGCTCCTGAAATCACGGGTAGTGGCATCCCTCAAGTCAAAGCGGCACTGAATAAGATACCAATGAAACTGGATTTCAGGGTAGCTGTCAACAAGCTGGTAGCAGGGATAGTGGCACTGGGAATTGGATTACCGTTAGGAAGAGAAGGTCCAACAGTTCAAGTCGGAGCGGCTGCGGCTGCGATTTTAGACAGGCTGGGCATGCGTTCTTTCAGAAATCGCCGCCAGTTAATCGCTGCCGGCGCGGGAGCAGGTCTGGCAGCGGCCTTCAACGCACCACTGGCGGGGCTGATATTCGTACTGGAGGAGCTGCTCCGCGAAATTTCCGGAGCGACTGTAACCATTGCACTACTGGCTTGTTTTTTCGCTGGTATCGTCTCGCGCTGGATGGGCAACCACAGCCTCGACCTGCACGCTAACAGCGAATTTCCGAAAGCAATATTCACGGCTCAAGACATTCCATTTTGTTTGTTATTGGGCGTAATTTCGGGACTGATTGGCATTGTCTTCAACCGGGGCATTTTGTCTGGAACGAAGCTGAATAGCAAAATCTTTGGAAAGCGCTACGGCTTGCGCGTCGCTGTGGCGGGTCTGATCTGCGGTCTTGTAATCGCGCTGTTACCTGAATCGTTCCGCAATTTCGCTGGAGTCAGGCAACTGCTGCTGGAAGGACGGGGTCCACATTTTGCATCAGTGGTACTTGTGGCTAATTTCATTCTCACGATAATCGCCTATGGCTCAGGCGCACCGGGGGGATTGTTTGCACCAGCTCTGACTATCGGTGCCGCAATCGGCTACTTCGTCGGCTATGGTGAGCACCTACTCTACCCACTTGCTGTTCACGCGCCTATGACACTCGCTTTAGCGGGAATGGGAGCGTTTTTCGCAGCCGTTGCGCGCGTTCCTGTAACAGCCGCCGTAATCGTTTTTGAAATCACGGCCGACTTCAATTTACTGCTTCCTCTAATGATTAGTTCGATTACCGCGTACTTCATCGGTGAAAGTTTCTTTCCAGGCTCGGTTTACGATCGACTACTCGAACTTGAAGATATTCATTTGCCTGAAAATTCAGAGTCGTCTCCGCTTGACCTTTTGACCGTCGGCGAATGTATGCAAGCTAATGTCATCACCGTCGATGCTGCCATGAGCGCAGAGCAGGCAAGCGCATTCATCAAGAATTACACACACAAAGGTTTTCCGGTGCTGAACGAGGGCGTGCTGGTCGGCGTGTTAACCAAAAACGATCTGATTGAAAGAATATTTCCGAAAGTGGAACAAATTATGACACCAGATCCAATATCAATTGACCGAGACGCGATGCTGATCAAAGCAATCTCATTGATGGACGCGAAAAGCATCAATCGCATTCCGGTCACGTCCGGTAAAAAACTGGTCGGAATCATTACCAGGGCTGACATTATCCGAGCACTCTCAGAGTTATAGAAAACGGGCGATAGCAGAAATTACTCGCTCAAAAAACAATCTGATTAAATCAATAGATGTCAGGAGTCCAATACACTCCTAAATAACATCTGGTGTTTGTTTACACCTCAGTGGGGCAGTTTTTCTAATCTAGAAATGGCAGACAAACGATGATATCCAACAATCAGATTAAATTTGAGGAGTTGCATTCAATCGCAGGCATCTCAAATTACATCAAAAGCCACTTCAATCAAATTGACACCGATGGAGACGGTCGCATCGGTCGCAGCGATGTTCTTCAAATGCTCTCGAAGTGTCAGTCTTCCAGAGCCGAAGACACTCTTGCTTCAGCTTTCCTTTATCACTATCGCGGCAATCTTGGTACCAGGGAAATTTCGCTCAACTGCCAGGATTTAGACAGAATGAGCGACCCGAAATTTCGCGATCGAGCCCAGAGAACTCTGGATCGGTTGACCATGAAAGAAACTGTCGAGGAACTGTTTCCAAAACACAGAATTGATCCGACGACGATTTTGCAAGGCGCGCTTGTGGAAAGCAAATTTACCGCAACGCTGGCAGCGCTCGCTGCAACGCCAAATGGTGACAGACGGATCAGAAAAATGATTACGAGAAATTCTGATGGATCGTATCTGGTCACGTTTCCCGGCGACGCTGGTCACCCCCTGCACATTCGTGAAACGACCCTGCAAGACAAAATGGTAGGCTCATGTTGCGCCGATGGCAGTCAGTTCGTCACCCTGCTGGAACGTGCCTTCAGCCTGCATCGTCAAATCATGGAAATCACAAAAGGTCGTTGGGGCACACAAAAAGATCCTCTCGAACTACTGACCGGAAAGCCCGCCAGAAAAATTGTGCCGAAACGCAATAACTCTCTGAGCGCATCAGCAAATGACATGCGCAATCGTCAGACTATTTTACAGGCGCTGAAGAACTACAAAGCGGTGACACTCGCTATAGCAGACGACCAGTGCGCTGAGACGTCAGGGTATGTGATCAGACGCCGAATCGCAGAGAGACAGGCGCGTGGTTTTCAATTGCAGTGCAAACACACCTATGCATTGATCGACTACAACGAGAATACGCGCATGGTCACCATATGCGATGCCAGTAAAGCAGCCATTAAAGATCAACACGGCATGGTGCAAGGTGAAATCAACATTCAGCTAAGCGAACTGGAAAGATGCTTTTCAGAAATATTTATCGAGGACTAGGTATTGCTGTAATCCTCACAAACCCAGCGACGGCAGGTCTAAAGAGCTTATCGGGAAGCGACAAGCAGCTCTTTCGGTCCGCGCAGTCCAAACGGCGCCTGAAAGTTCACTGGCTCAAGAGTGTGCAAATCTGGAATACGATTGAATAGCACTTTCAGTGCAACAGCCGCTTCCACTTCTGCCAGCCCGGCTCCAAGACAGCGATGAATTCCGTCACCAAAAGCGAGATTGCGTTCACCCGGGCGTGAGATGTCGAACCTATCGGGATCGGAAAATTTCTCAGCATCGCGATTTGCGCTGCCCAGCAATAACCAGACCATATCGCCTTTTTTGACATTCTGACCACCAAGAACAGTATCCCGGCTCGCTAAGCGCGGTGCGGTCTGCGCGGGGCTTTCAAACCGCAATACTTCTCTGACAACGGCATCTGCATTTTGCAAATTCTGCTTGAAAATTTCAGCTTGAGTTGGATACCTGTTTAAGCAGTACACACTGTTGCTGATCAGATTAACAGTGGTCTCGAACCCGGCTATTAGAAGCAGAATGCTGCTGGCTACAAGCTCTTCCGTGCTCAATCGATTGCCGTCTTCTTCAGCTTGTACCAGGATTGATAGCAAATCATCCGTCGGCTGTTTCCGACGTTGTTCAATATGGGGCGTCAAATATTCGGCAAACTGCTTCATGGCTGAACCGGCCGACGTCAATCGCTTAAAATCGCGGTTCCCACCAACGACTCCTACAACCTGCCGCGACCATGAACGCAACTTTCCAGCATCATCTACAGGAATTCCCAGAATCAGTCCAATCACACCAAGGGGGAACGGGTGGGCGAACGCTGGTATCAGATCAACGGGATCGCCGGCGCTGAGCGATATCACAAGGTGCTCTGTCAACGTCAGCGCCAGCTCCTCGATCTTTGGTGTCAATGACTGAATGCTTGATGGCGTGAAAGCTTTTCCAACCAGATTTCTCACTCTTGTGTGCGCTGGCGGATTGAGGTTGAGCAACCAGTTCGAGACGGTCTGGCGCAAAAATTTTAGCGAGGGAATCAAATTTGCTACAAAGCCGTTTGGAGCATGCTTCCACTTGTGAATCTGCTTCTCGAAGGTATTGTCTTTCAGCACCGACTGCACGTCTTGATAACGACTAACCAGCCAGTATTTCTGCTCAGCGCACCACCAGACGGGGGCCTCAGTCCTGAGCCTGGCAAGATGCGGATAAGGATTATTGAGAAATTCCTGGTCGGTTGCGACTAAAGGATTTATCAAGCGATCGGATAAGGTTGGCATTTGATTTTCAAGGAACGGATGTTAGGTTGTGCGGTCGTGATGTCTCGCGGCGCGAATATCGAAGGCAAATATCGATTGCAAATGTCGCCCGCAGCCGACGCCAGGAAGCAGTCATGCTGGATCAGGTCAATCTACGATTGGCAAGACAAAGTTTACACCTTGAAACCCCACAAATAGCATTATGGACAGTTGTTTGTCTCAATTTTTGAACAGCATTGAGGTAATTGAAGATGGGATTTCAACCTACCGGCGCAGGGTATATTCTTGCAACGATCAACCGAGCTATCCCAGCCAAATATGCAGCATCGGCAATGAATGCGAACATCAGCCAAAACAACTAAGAAAAATAGGGTTACTCAAGGATTGTTTGCCACCCTGGCATGCACCATTTTTATTGTCAGCCCGGTTTCAGCGGAAACGGGAGAGCAACTTTTCGCAAAAGGAAAGGTCTTAGAGGCGCTGCCGCTATTTAAAAATCAGATAACAGACCACCCGGATAACGTGAGAGCTCGCTACTACCTGTCACTTATATTTTTGCAGCAGTCAAAAAGGGACCAGGCCTGGGAGCAACTAAAAAAGATATTGGAGCTGGCGCCTCATTCGGCCGAAGCCGATTATGCAAGACAAATAGCAACTACTTATCACTTCGTCTCCGACTTAACACCTCGCGCCACAGCCGACTCAAAGCACGCTGAAGGCGACGATGATTTGCGAAACGCTACAAGACAAGCGTCCGAACTGAGCGCTCAAGCAGAACGAGAAGCTCAGGCGCTGGATCGGAAAGCGGACCAGCTGGCGCACGACATGGAAGCAACTCCAGCCGTAGGACGAAGAAGCTGGGGCTCGGCCTACAATCAAGCTGCTATCGATGATGCCACCAGACCGTTGCGCCTCCAGGCTACAGCGGTGCGCGAACGTGGTAAACGGGAAGCGGCTGACTATCTAATGAAGGCGCAACTGAGGGCATCCTATCAATCAAGCGGTGAGCGTGTTTCAAGACCGGAAAATGAGGGCTTGAAAAAAGATTTACTGAACAACGACCGACAACAATCAGTGCCGTACATTGATGAGATATCGTACTGGCGAGTATTGAAAAAAATGCAGCTTGGTTCAAATTTGTGGTCGGCACTTTTATTGAAACCCAAATTTCGAGAACAGATTCTCACCGGCAAAGCTAGTGTTGAAGAGATCAAAAACTCCTACACTGCCAGCGAAAAAAGCAGCGATGCAGCCTGGATTCAGGCGCACCAATCGGCCCAACGGCAATTCGCTCCTTCAAAAGATCTACCTGTAGATCTGGCGGGTTATGATATCAATCAATTTGTGGGTCTGCGCTGCGGTAGTTACCATTCGTTGTTTGACGATGATGGAATTTGCTACAAGATCTTTTTTGATTTCAAAGATGCCAGCTCCACACTGACTCCAGAGATTTACCTGCAGTTCGTCAAACGCCTTGCCGAGAACGGTTTCGTAGGCGATTCCAAAATCAGCATGCAGCCAGGCTTTGTTCGATTTAACTACAACGACATAATTGTTCATACAGGCTCGCCAAAAATGGCGCAACTAGCCGAAGCAGTGGGCGTCGAAATATTTAATTCCCGTCTGGAATACGTTGGGCGAGGCGTGGACGTTCGCGGCACAGACAGTGTCAATGGTCGAGGAAATACCCTCGACTGGCACCATTACCTCGCTGCATCATCAGACCTGTCCAGGCTTTCTCAAAAGGCGCTGAATTTCCTTGGTACCGCAACCCCGTAAGTTCTCAGCTGGTATCGTATGTGATATCAAAGCGGGAAACAATCGCTGTCAGGATTTAGTTCTGGGAAATACCGTCAAGATGCCTACAAAATTTGAGAATGCAAAACACACACATATGAAAACACCCGGTCAGACGACCAGGTGTTCCCAAAATTCGACATCATCGAAATCTGATCAGACAGGTAAGTCTCAGACAGTCGGAGTGCCTGCTACTTCGTTGCGATGGCTGTCGAGGACAGCTTGCAATTTCTGTTCATCAACACCAGCAAGTGATGTTTGCAAGACTTTGCCGCCCGTTCCTTCCAGTCGTGGCAGAACCTTGTCGAGAGTGACTTTCTTGACCAGGATGAAGAGAGCGGAAGTATTTGGCTTTAAAGTTTCTGACAACTCTTTGATGAAATTGTCGTCGATGCCCAGGTCCGACATCTTGCCTGAAAGAGCTCCAGCGGCGCCGCCAAGAACCATTCCGAAAATCGGGTTCAACAAAACCAGACCGAGCAACGCTCCCAGCATGCCGCCCTGCAAAGCACCTACTGCAGTCAGATCAACCGCCTGGTGCAATTTCACTTTGCCGTTGGCATCTTTTGTGACAACAACAGCATCTTCCAGGTCAATCAGGTATTCGTGCTGAAGCTTTGCCAGCGTAATTCTGACTTCCTCAGCTTTATGTATGTCATCGTATGCAATTACAACTAAGTCGCTCACGTCGACCTCCTCAAAAATATCGGCACAGTATGCTGCGCATATTCTACAGCAGATCGATTGCCGCAATATCAACTACTGAAATACTGATGGCGAGATACCGAGGAACTGGAATCAGAGAGAGCGATTTGCCTCAGCGGTGGCTTTGTCGTCTCGGCGCAGCGAATTGGCTTGCATCTCAAAACGACTGGCTTCGCGAACTCGGTTTTCGCGCTTCAACAAATTAGCGTAGGAAGTTAAGGCGGCTGCAAACTCGCTTTTGTCGGGGGACTCAGCTCTGTCGTATAAGTAAACGGAGCGGCGATAACATCTTTCGGCGGCTGTCAAATTATTCTGGGCCATGGCGATATCACCAGCCATTTTCTCGGTCTCCGCCACGCTTGAGCCACTCGAGTCGATAGCGCAGGCTTCGCGTCGCGCGATGTCAGTCATCTTCTGAGCGGTGGCATAGTCACCGTTCTTGACATAGTCGACTGCTTTGTCCATCGATGCCTTCCAGTTGCTGCGGTGAAGAGAAATATCCGCCTGATATGCGTCAGAGACAGCATTAGTTGACTCCGCCGCCATGCCGTTGCTCTCTGCAGACCATGCGGGGATGGGAGATATAAGCAGCAATAGTGAAATTAACGCGCCTGACCTGATCATCAATGACTCCAGACTTTCCGCCACAATAATAATGCTAGAACTCGTTTAAGAACTGACGAGTTGAGTGAAAATTCGTTCCCTTTTGCAGTTGACGCCAAAAATTAGTGGGGCGGTGGTTGCTTTGGCATTACGACACTGAATGTGGTGCCTTCATCGAGCTTACTGAAAACAGAAATCGTGCCACCATGGGCCGCCACTATCTGCCGGCAAAGATAGAGACCGAGACCGGTCCCCGGCGTGTATTGCTTGGCAGTTTGCCCCTGCCAGTAGCGCAGAAAAATTTGGGAGAACTCAGATTGCGGAATGCCAACACCAGTATCGCTAACCCTGAATGTGACTTCTTCATCGCCTTCATCGGCAGAAACTTCAATCAATCCATCTTTTGGCGTGAATTTCAGGGCGTTGTCCAATAAATTCAAAATGACTCGACGAATCGACAATCGATCGCCAACGATCACTCCATTGCCAGACGAAAAGACTGAACGCATCGTGATTTGTTTGTGCGCCGAATACGCCGCCAGTTCTTCTATGCAATCGTCAATCAACTCGAACAAATTGAATTCTTCAACCGACATACGTGCTTCACCGGCATCGTAGCGATACGCTTCAATCAAATTATGGACCATTGTGAGAAGGTGCTGATTGCTCCGTTTCAACATGGATAGCAATTCGGATTGGCTGGGGTCGACGGGGCCAAGATTTCCCCGGATCATCGCTTCCAGAGCCTGGTCAGCTCCGATCAAAGGTGTTTTGAGATCATGCACGAGAGTGGCAACAAAATCGTCTCGTTGCTGATCCGCCAGCAATCGCTCCGTCACTTCGGTGGTGCTGACGCACACTCCAACGACATTGTTCGCCTTGTCTTTCAATGGCCATGCGGCAAAGTCGAGAAAAACTTTTCTGCGTTTTTCGTCCAAACTGAGCGTGACAGGATGGTTTTCCAGTTTAATTCGCTCACCATTTTGCAATACACGAGTGAAAGTAGTATCGGGAATCGAAGACACAACTGCCGTAAAAGTCCGTCCGACAAGGTGATCGGGAGTAACACTGAATAATGTCGCGACAGCCGGATTAGCCTTGGTTATAACGAGATTGGGATCCAGTTTCCACACGCCTATCGGTACATGATCGAGAGTCGTCGATACGCCCAGAGCCTCAACTACTGCTGGCACGTGGTCTTTGGTGAAACCGGTTTCGCTGATATCGGCGCAAGACCCGAGCATTCCCAGAAACGCACCGTCGCTGCGAAATTGCGGCGCGCCTGATTCCCACACCAGTCGAAAGCGCCCATCAGACGTTCTCAGCCTGTATTCAACGTGGTAACTCTTTCTCTCTTTAATGGCATTGGTGTAAATGGACCAGAATTTTTTCAAATCCTGGGGATGCACTGATTCGGTCCACTTTTTTCCCAGCTCCTGCTCAACAGTTCGTCCGGTGAATTTCAGCCACTTATCGTTGAACAAAATCCGCTCACCAGATTCATCAGACAGCCAGGAAAGCGTCGATAGCGTATTCGCAATGTTGATAAGCCTGGCATTAGCCCTGCCCAACTCGTTGCTGCGGAACTGACCGCTCATGCGCAAGCGCTCTACCGCACGCAAGATTACTGAAAGGAATGCTTCACTGCCAATTTGTTCGCGCAGCAGCATGTCGGTTGCGCCTTTGCGAATCAGCTCACAAGCACGAAAATCTGACTGTTCGGAGACAATGACGTAGATCAGAGCCTCTGCTCTAGCCTGCCTGAGCTGCATCAGCATAGTGCTGTCTAGACCGTGTTCGTCGACAAGCACGATTTCGGGCTGAAAGCTGCGAATCTTGAATAACCCTTCGACTGAATGACCGGAAAATTGCAAGTCCAGCTCAAGTCCGGGAATGCTATTCAAAGCATTCTTTACCGTGGTTCTGTCGTCAGACTTCAGTCCAATGACAAGGAACTTCACAAGTCGCTCCCCTATGCCAATTCCGCCAATTACCCTGTCGCCAGTTGCAGGTAACCATCTTCTCTATTCAAAAACTACCACGAAAATTCGCCGAAAGGCAAGACTGGTTTTCCACACAAAGTCTGCTAAAGGCAAACTTTTCCTGGCAACTGGAGGCTTAAATGCGCGAATTTGATACTAAACTCGATACCACTTTCAGACTGAATCGATTACAACGCAATGTTTAGTCTTGATGAAGTCCAGAGGATTACACGTTTCAATAGGCTATAATCCAGGTCAGCAGCTTTGCCGCAGAGCATGCGCGTTTAAGAGGGTTTTACATGGGTTCGATGAGTCTTCCATACGTCATTTTGCTGGTCCTAGAAGCCATTCTGGGCTTGGCAATGGTCGGTTTAATACTTTTGCACCAACCGAAAGGCGAAGGTATGGGCGGAATCGGAAGCGGCGCCACCATGTTTAGCGGAAAACGGGGCGCTGAAGCTGGTCTTGACAGGCTGACATGGACAGTCGTCGGACTCTTCCTCACCGTTTGCACCGTTCTCGGATTCGGTCTCGTTAAATAGAGTTCATGTCCTTTTCACTGCCTACTGCAGAAGAGAAAGCAGAGTACGTTCTGCGCCAGTTCGATCGCATCGCACAGCGATACGACCTGACCAATGACGCGATCAGCATGGGTATGCACCATGCCTGGAAGCAGCGTGCCGTCAGTGAACTGCGCCTCAAGCCTGATGGATCTTACCTCGATGTCTGCTGCGGCACAGGCGATCTGACCCTGAAGATCGCAGAGAAATTATCAGCGCAAGGTAAGGTTGATGGACTCGATTTTTCCCCAAAAATGTTAGCGGTCGCGAGCCAGAGACGCTCAAAGCACGCAAAACCAGGAAGTTGCGAAATAAAGTTTCAGGAAGGCGATGCCTTGCATCTCCCCTTCGCCACTGATACTTTCGATGGTGCCATCGTCAGCTTCGGGCTGCGAAACGTCACCGATTACCAGCGTGGCATCGATGAGATGGCGCGAGTCGTCAAGCCAGGTGGAAACGTCATCAATCTCGATCTCGGCAAGTCAAAAGTGCCGATCTTCGCCCAACTCTTTGCTTTTTACTTTCGGCAAATCGTGCCGTTGATTGGACACGTGTTGCAGTCGGATAAGCAAGCCTATACATATCTACCGGTATCCAATAGCGCTTATCCAGACCCTGAAGGCATCAGTCAGATTTTTAGAGCCGCTGGATTGACGAATGTGAGGCACATAAGTCTCGCTCTCGGCAGCGTTGCTTTGCATGTTGGAACAGTGCCCAGGTCCGCAGGTGAAAAGAACTGATGGAGTCGACCGCATCGAAAGAGCGCAAGTCGCTTTTCGTGATGGTGGGCGACCCTTCAGCTGACAGAAATGCTGCGCGCATGATTGCGGAGTTGAAGAAATCGGCGCCGGACTTAAAAATCTGGGGCTGCGGCGGTTCGACGATGGCAGGTGAAGGTGTAGAGATTCTGCACAATTGCGAGGATTTCACTGTTATCGGCGCAGTAGAAATTGTCAAACGAGCCAGATTCTTCATCAATCTCGAAAAACAGATTGTGCAAGAACTGATTGAGCGAAAACCTGATGCTATCTTACTCATCGACTTCGGCACATTCAATTTGAAGCTGGCAAAAGCAATTCGCAAAGCCGGAATCACTAATCCAATTCTCTACTTCACGTCTCCCCAGGTCTGGGGTTCGAGACCATGGCGCATCAAAACGATAGCCAAAACAATCACCAAAATGCTCGTTATTTTTCCGTTCGAGGTGGCGATTTATCGTAAAAACTCGGTGCCGGTGCGCTTCGTTGGACATCCTCTTTTGAAGAAATCCGAAACTGATGCTGCCGTGCCATCGAAAGAAGAATTTTGTACCGGCTACAAAATGGATGCAAACAAGCCCATCGTCGGTATCTTTGCTGGCAGCAGGCGCCGGGAAGTAAGTATCTTCGCACCTACCCTTCTCAAAGCAGTGAAAGGTCTTCTCGGTAAAAAAAGTGACCTTCAATTCGCCTTTTCGACCGCCAACGAAAAGCTGAAAGAGCAGACCAGAGCAGCAATTCGCGATCAGGGGATGGATGACCTGGTGGACAAAAATCTCTTCTTGATCGGCCAGAAAGACAATTTGAATCTGATATCCGCTTCAGACTTAGTCTGGGCAAAGTCAGGAACCACTACGTTAGAAGTTACACTTTTTGGAAAACCAATGTTGATCTTCTACCGCGGCGAATGGTGGGAATATGCGCTCTATTCCACGCTTAAGACGATCAACTTCATTGGCATGCCGAACATTTTAGCGGGCGAGCGTGTCGTGCCTGAACTACTTCAACTAGATTGTCGAGCGGAACAACTCGTAAAATACACAGACGACTTAATGAACGTACCAGGATTGAGAGCAGAAGTTTCGCGAAAGTTGCTCCGCCTGCGGGACCAGCTGGGTCAGGGCGACTACGCCGCCAATCTGGTGGAAGAAATTCTCGCGGTCATCTAATGCAGTAATATCAGGAACCGGAACTTTTGAAAAAGTTAATTCAACCGAGCGAAAAGTCCAATCAGGCGGTCGACGAGCCCCAGCAAGCGCGAATCTATATGCGCTTGCTGCAATATATCAAGCCATACAGTCTGCCATTTTTCCTCGGCATGGTTGCTGCGATTCCATCTGGAAGCATGGATGGAATTATCGCCTGGCTCGCTGGAGAAGGATTGCAGCGTGTCTTCATCGGCTCCGACAGACATTTGATTTATTACGTACCGCTGGTTGTGCTGGGAGTGGTCGCTTGCCAGGGAATTTTCCGATTCATCGAAGCGTACACAATTCGCCTGGTCGGCTCGTCGGCGATTCGCGATTTGCGCAATGAAATGCTTTGCCATCTGGAGAAGCAACCGTTGCTGTTTTTCCAGAGTCAGTCGTCAGGCGTGATGATCAGCCGCATGACCAACGATATCGGATTGATTGAAAATGCTATTTCTCAAACATTTCAATCGATGATCAGCAGAACAATCACAGTTTTATCGCTTGCGACGGTGCTGATTTTACAGAGCTGGATGCTCAGCATCATCGCCCTGGGCATTCTTTCTTTGATTGTTGTGCCCGTTTCGATTTTTGGAAAGAAAATTCGCAAGAGTTCGCGCGGCGGACAGGAAGCCATTGGCGACCTGGTTTCGGTCTTGTCCGAATCGATTCAAGGCGCCAAAATCGTTCAATCATATAACCTCGAAGATTTTCAAACAGCTCGATTTTTAGCTACCAATCAGAGTTTCCAAAGTAATACGATGAAGGCAGTGCGTTCTGAGGCTGTCTTGTCGCCAATCCTGGCAATGATTGGAGCGCTGGGGATCGCCAGTGTCATGTGGGTTGCAGGATATCAAATTATGCACAAACACATGGAACTGGGCGCGCTCACTTCTTTTGTTATCGCCCTTTTGCTTCTCTATTCACCAATTAAAAACATTGGACGTATCAACGGCATTCTTCAACCAGCTTTAGCTGCCGCCCAACGTGTTTTCGAAGTTCTCGATACGCAGCCGAATCTTGCCGACGCTCCCCAGCCAATCGCGCTGAAAGAAGGAATGCATCGTATTAAATTCGAAAACGTCTATTTTCAGTATCCCGGACACTCGAACATGGTGCTGAAAGACGTCAATCTGGATATTCCGCCAGGAATGATGGTGGCTCTGGTCGGGCTGTCTGGTTCAGGCAAATCGACCATGGCAAACCTGGTGCCGCGATTCTTCGATGTCACCTCCGGGCAACTTTCTCTGGATGGCGTGCCTATCAAGGAAATTTCGTTGCACTCACTGCGCTCGCAAGTAGCGCTTGTCACTCAAGACAACTTCCTTTTCAACACTACAGTCGAAGAAAATATACGTCTGGGTAGATTGGATGCCACGCAGGAAGAGCTCGAAAACGCTTCCAAAGCGGCATACTGTCACGATTTTATCCTGGAATTGAAAGACGGCTATAAGACTATGATCGGCGAGCGGGGTGTGCGCTTGTCGGGCGGTCAGCAGCAACGCCTGGCTATTGCTCGCGCCTTCTTGAAAAACGCACCGATTTTGATTCTCGACGAGGCGACAAGTTCGCTCGATAACGAATCAGAAGCTATGGTACAGAAAGCGCTTAACCACTTGATGGAAGGCAGAACGGTAATAGTTATCGCGCACAGGTTGTCTACGGTCCGGCACGCAGACAAAATTGTAGTGCTCGAAGACGGGCAAATTGTCGAAACCGGCACGCATCAATCTTTGCTAGATGCAGATGCGCACTACGCCAGATTGCTCAAGGCGCAATTTGAAAGACCGGCTGTGGCTACCGAATAGCTCTGAACCCTGACTCTGCTACAAAAGAGAGTCAAGTAAACTCACTATGGATGTGGGTCCGAGGCAGAACAGCTCGGACCGCTCCAATTCCACAAAGGTGTTGAGAGTCTAGTGCTTCTTGCTTTCACTGCACGACTTTTCGCAGCGGCTATAGGACGTGCGATCGCCCTGCGATGAATCTTCCTGCGCCAACTTTCCATCATTGAGGAGATTTTCAAACGCCTTCAAATAGATAGGATCGGTATAAGTGACATCACCTGCAACGATGTAATCCTCGCGCTTTTCATCTTTATCATCAGTCGCTTTGACTTTCTGAATCGGGCCAAGTTCCGAAGCGTTCCAAAGCACAGCCACGGCATCTTGCACTTGTTCATCAGACCACATGTTTTTTCCTCCGTTATGGCAGGATGGCATTCACTGTGAGAAGCCGACTTTCCTGCCGCTTGATTCTTCTGGCACTGACGTGACTCGCTCCCAAAAGGTGCCAACATTAATTCGGGCGGCAGGCCATTGGATTCCGACCAGTATCCGCATGGCAAAGAAAAGGATCGGGATTTTATTCCCGATCCCTTATCTCAGATGTCGGAACGCCTTACTTGATGCTGCTAACAGAGATTGTCAGCGATCGCTTGATTCGATAGCTTGATGCGATAGCTGCGTTTACGCCAGATTCTTCTTGAAGAATTCGAGCGTGCGCCCATTAGCCAACTCAGCAGCTTGCATGTTGTAGTTCTGACCACCGACTCTGCAGAAAGCATGATCTGTGTGAGCATAGGTGTGAATCGTCACTAGCGGATTTGCACCAAGAGCGTTCTTGATTTTGTCTTGCTTATCTCTAGTGATGTGTCCATCGTCTTCAGCGAAATGCATCATGATTGGCTTTTTGATGTGGTTTGCTTCACCGAGAAATTCATCGATGCCACCACCGTAATAGGCTACCGATGCATCGACGTCGGAACGAGCCGCCATCAGGTAAGTCATCAAGCCGCCCAAACAGTAGCCGCTAATTCCTACTTTGCCATCGCCGACTTTCATCGCTCGCACTTCTTTAAGCACTTGCTTCAGGTCGTCGATTCCTTTTTCCTTGTTGAACTCACCATAGTATTTGAATGCTTTCTTCAAATCATTTTCGTCTCTGTCATTCAAATTCAAACCCGGTTCGAGCCGCCAGAACAAGTCAGGAACGATAGCCAGATAGCCGTTAGACGCGTACCATTCAGCGGCGCTCTTCAACCATTTGGTCACACCAAATATTTCCTGAACGATGATCACCGCAGCGGTTGCATTTTTGCCCGGCTTCTCGACAATGCAATTAAATTTGCCGCCATCACTGGCGGTGACAACTAGTTTTTCGGAAACAGTATCCACGTTTAAATCCTCCAAATAATGAGAGCCTGGCTTCTGGTTAAACAGGCAAGACGCCGTGCTTTTTCTTAAAGCCACTAATTTGTTTACTGGCATAGGCGTTGAAACGATTAATCAGCTCGTTTCGCAAGTTATGCGGGGCGACCATGCCGTCGACAACCATCTCGGCAGCCAACTTGTAGATATTGACGTCCTCACGATATTCGTTGCGCTTCTGTTCGATGTACGCGCTACGCTCAGATTCAGGCAATTCCATGATCTTGTTGTAGTAGACAGCATTGACAGCCGCCTCGGGTCCCATGACGGCGATCCAGGCTGTTGGCAGTGCCAGACAGGCGTCGGGCTCGAAAGCTGGTCCACACATCGCATATAGACCGGCTCCGTAAGCCTTTCTCACAACTACAGAAATTTTCGGAACATCGGCAGAAGACATTGCTGAAATCATTTTTGCGCCGGCTCGAATAATTCCATCGCGCTCGACTTTCGTGCCGATCATAAAGCCAGGCACATCAGCGAGGAACAACAGTGGAATATTGAATGCGTCGCAAAGCATCATAAAGCGAGCACCCTTATCTGCTGAGTCAACGAAGAGCACACCGCCCTTGACGCGAGGCTGATTGGCGAGAATGCCGACCGGCCGGCCTCCCAGGCGAGCAAAACCTGTAATCAGTTCGCCGGCGAACAGTTTTTTCATTTCGAAAAATGATCCCGCATCAACCAGCTTGTCGATGACTTGATACATATCAAAAGGAACATTCTCTTTTTCCGGAATGATCTGCTCGATTGATTTTTCAATGCCGCCAGCGTCGATTGGTGGCAACAAAGGTGCTGCTTGCTCGCAGTTTGACGGCATAAAGCGCAGGTAGTCTTTGCACATCTGAATTGCTTCTTCTTCAGATTTCGCCAGCACATCGCCGCAACCGCTGACCGAGCAATGCATTTTCGCACCGCCCATCTCTTCCAGGGTCACTTTCTCGCCGATGACCATCTCGGCCATGCGGGGCGAACCGAGGTACATGGAGGCGTTACCGTCGTTCATTATGACGATGTCGCAGAACGCTGGGATGTAAGCTCCCCCTGCCGCTGATGGACCGAACAGCAAACAGATTTGAGGCACGAAGCCTGACATCTGCACTTGATTGTAGAAAATCTTTCCAGCGCCACGGCGTCCGGGAAACATCTCAATTTGATCGGTGATTCTCGCACCAGCCGAGTCAACCAGGTAGATCATTGGAACGCGCAGCTTTTGAGCAGTTTCCTGAATTCGAATAATTTTTTCGACCGTGCGCCATCCCCATGAACCGGCCTTGACAGTTGAGTCATTGCCCATGAAGCAGACTGTCTTCCCTTCAATCTGTCCAATGCCTGTAACGACGCCGTCTGCTGGGAGGTCCGCTTCGTTGCAATTGGCGAAGACGGCATCTTCAATTTCGAAACCAGGATCAAGAAGCAAACGAAGCCGCTCTCGCACAAAGAGTTTTTTGTCTTCCTTGAGCTTTTGATGGTACTTGGGCGCGCCCCCTTTGCGAATTTGCGCAATGCGCTCTTCGAGTTGGGTCGTTTTCTCTGAGAACTTGTTTTCAGCCTTCAATGTTACTTCCATCCCTCTTCCTACCTGTGACAGACATCAACCGGATATAGCTGCATATTCTACGGCCATGCGGCAGCAAAGATGGTTTTATGCGGCTCATATTAGACGAGGATATAATGGAGCCTGAGATGCAAAGCGCGTTTAACCGTATCTCAAGCCCGGAAAAACAAGTCTGATGTCGAGCGAAAATTTTTCCCGAAGACAGTTTCTGCAAGCCATTTCACGCTATTTGACAACGGCAGGCGCGATCAGTCTGGCGTGCGAATTGGCTGACAGCTGGAATTTAGCCTCGGCCAAAGAAGAGCTTCTGAACTCGAAAAGCAGCTACAAAATCGAACCCTGGACTGGCGACAATTTTGCGATCGGGCACAAACTGAGAAATCATGAGCTGCCCGAGATTCCGAGAAACGTTGAAAGAGAAGTCGATTTTGTCATCGTAGGTGGTGGCATGGCTGGGCTCGCAAGCGCGTATTATTTGCAAAATCATAATTTTTTGCTGTTGGAGCAGTACGAAACTCTGGGTGGGCAATCGCGAGGCAGCAGCTATCGTGGCGTTGATTACTCGTATGGAGCGGCTTACTTCAATACTGTAGATGGACTGATGGGTGAGTTGCTGGCGGATCTCAAGCTAACGCCTTTGAAGTTGCAGCCGACTAAGAACTCCTGGCGCTGGGAAAACTCATGGGCGGCTGGACTGGAAGGCAAGAACAATCTCTATTCAGAACTAAAGACTCTCTTAGCTAACTGCAAACCAATTTGGAATGAATTGAACAACGGAATACCCGTTCCTCTCGAGCTTCCAAGTCTGCAAAAGCTGGACGCAACTCCGTTTCAAGATTACATGAAAAGTCACTCGCCAGCTTTCACTGCATTGATCGACGCATACCTGAAGGCATCTCTGTGCGGTGGTGTCGGACAACTCAGCGCTCTGTCCGCGATTTCCACTCTTGAAGATCTGGTTGTGCCGACATACGTCTTTCCAGGTGGAAACCAGGCAATCGCCAAAGCAATGGCAAATAAAGTCAAAGGCGAGCGGTGCGGCAAAGGATTTGTCTGGTCCGTCGACATTGGCGGCAACGGCAAATCTACAGTCACCTACCTGAGCCCCGACCAGACAGCGCATAAAGTAGCATGCAAACACGTCATCATCACGGCTCCGCCACTGGTGGCAGCTCGCATCTTGCACAATGTTCCAGATACCACCATCGCAGATCTCTTATCATTTAAGTATGGTTCTTATCTGGTGGCAAACCTCTTGATGCGGAAAAAGAAATTTTCAGGTGCTTATGACAATTTCGTTTCCCCGCCGTTTTCCTTTTCAGACATCGTCGTAGCGGAGACACCTTACATCGAACAGCACAAGTACGATGCCGCATCGATGGGCTCAGTCTTGACGATGTATCAGCCTTACGTGCCATCGTCTGAGGGACGATCGGTTTTGATGCAAGGTGACCGAGCCGCTCTTGCCTCTTCGCTCGTTGGTCAGCTTGGGCAATTAATTGGACCAATTGAAAAAGATATAGAATCCGTTGTTTTAAGTAGATGGGGTCATGCCATGGCCGTGACGCGGCCAGGGTTCTACTCCAAAATCTCGAAGCTAAATCGCACTGCCGATAGTGGCTACACACTTGCACATTGCAGCACGCAGGGTATACCGTGCGCTGAAAGTGCAATTGCAGCAGCACGGTTGGCGGCGAATCGCTCTCTCGGCAAAACAGGAAGGAGCTGAACCATGTCACCCATTTTATTCCAGGCTATAGGTCGTCCCAATACAGCCCGTCGGGTCGTGAGAGGTTTGACAATCAGTCTTGGTCTCCTGGCAGCGACGGTTGCGTATGCCGCAGTTATCACACCTATTTTGATCAGAATCATTGGAAACAAACGGGATTCACACGACGAACCCATCGATGTAGCGTGGATCGAAGAGGACAGTGAATCCAGTGATAAATAAGCGCAAGCGATCGAAAATCGTTTTGTCCAGGGCTGTCGGTACGCTTCTTGTGAGCTGTCTGGCAAATGCAAACGCTTTCTGTTCGGCAGAAGACCGAGTTGCCCCCGGTTTCACTTACGATCAAACGTTAATTGCTCTGAAGAAAAAAGCAGCAGCGGGTCCAGTCAAACAAATATTCGAGTTATCAAAACGGGAGGAAACTTCAACTTGCCTGGGTGCGTCGGGAGTGGCAGCTTACGTAGTGTCGGCGTCAGGCTCGAATCGAGGATTATTGCTGCGAACTGTGAACGCGGGATGGGCGGCAAACATGGGAATGCAGCCAGGAGACGTTTTATTTTCAATCAACAGCCGCGTCGTGCAAACGGGGTCCGATGCCGACAGAATTCTCGAATCGGGCGAAGGTGGCCCTGCGCGAGTCGTGTTTGTGCATCCGACAGAACAGGGATTGCAACTGTATAACGCCCAGTTCAACCTGCCGAAGTTTGCCAGCTCGCATACTTCGTCTTCGAGTTTTTCAGGTGCGAATTCTTCAGGCTCAACATCCACATCTGGCAGCGGTTCGAGCGCAGCAAACAATTCCAGAGGAAAACAAACCGAATCGGTTCCGGCACTGGAGTCTTACATGGTCGAACTGATCAATCATGATCGCACTTCCAACGGCAGCCCTTCGATTCCTGCCAACGGAGCGCTGACGGCATTAGCTCGAGGCCATGCTAAAGACATGGCAGTCCGCAACTTTTTCAACCACGTCAACCCTGATGGTGTGGATCCACAAGGACGCGCAAACAGTGCTGGTATCAGAGGCGGTGTCTATGAAAATATTGCCTTTCAAAACAGCTTCGATACAGGTACTCGCCAGGTGCAGGAATCAGAGAGCGCGATGATGAGAGAGCCGAAAAATCAACAAAACCACCGCAGCAACATCTTAGACCCGGGACATGCATGCGTCGGGGTCGGTGTGGTGCGAACAGCTGACGGCAAGCTTTATATGGTGCAGGAGTTCAGTCACACCAGTCCTTAAGCGAATTTGTTTACTGCTTCTTATCCTTCTAAACGATTGAAGAACACATCATCGAACGCCCAATCTATTGCTGGATGCCACGCAATAGTTCATTGGTATGACTGGCACGCAGCGCTTGCATCGAAGCCTTGAATTCCGGTTCTTGCGCAGTGTTTGCCGGAGCAGGTCTCAAACGTCTGAATGCGATCATCATGTTCTGGATCTTGACGGCTAAAGTTGGGCTGGTGCTGCGAAGTATTGTGGTTTCAGCTTCGCTCACATATGACTGGACTGCGTCGAGTCGGTGGGAACTGGGACAAAACAGAAATCTTGTGCGGCCCAGAAAAATTTCGTCGTCTGGCTGCAGGGCTACTATCCCCTCGACAGCTTTACCGTTAAGCAAAGTGCCGTTTGAACTACGCAGGTCGCGAAGGTAATAAATGCCATCAACGCAGGTTACAGCAGCGTGGCGACGGGACAGGCTCAGGTCGGCGGCCAGGGCGATATCGTTTTCTTTCGATCTGCCTATGAAGGTATCGGTTGAGGTCAGTTCGAAAGTGCGTTTGTCGTCAACGCTGACCAGGACAGCTCCCGATATTGAATCGGTAAAGGGGTGATTGAGGAACATTAGTAAAAATCTCCGCGAGGGGGAGCGGGACTCGATGCTGAAACAATACGGATTTTTTGTGACGAAGTTGTGTCCGTCGTGTAAAACAGGGCGCCAGTTTTTCGACGCAGGAAAATTTAATGCTTTGGAACTTTCGACAGGTTCGGACTGCCTTAAAAGCCGGAACTCTAGTGCAGAGGTTCAGGCAGCCATTCAAGCCGGACCGTAAGTGCAGAGTTGCCATTACAAAGGAGGGTTAACATGAACTGGGATGAAGTGAAAGGTGATTGGAAACAGTTTTCGGGAAAAGTCAAAACCAAATGGGGCAAACTTACCGACGATGACATGACACAAATCAACGGTAAGAAGGAAGAATTGGTTGGGAAATTGCAAACGCATTATGGCCAAACAAAAGAACAGGCCGAGAAGCAATTGGATGAGTTTATGAACTCCTTCTAGAAAGAAGAATTTTGCGACTTTGGCGGACCGTCCCTGGTGGGGTGGTCCGCTTTTGCGTTGAATAGTACGAAGGACTGCGCTCGATCGTCCGAAGTAGCTTTAAGGAGAGACTTTATGGACTAGTCTATGCTTAAGGAGATTATGGGAACCGAGCAAAATCAAGAAGTGTTGAAGAAGCAATTCATTACTCGCCGAATTCTGGGCGCTGGAATTTATTCAGCGACGCTCGCGATCAATTTGATGCTTGTAATTGATCGTACCGAAGCCGCCAACAATGCTGAATCACCTACCGGCGTGAAGACGGTGAATACTGAATCGCATATGAAAGCGAAAGCGGTGACCTCGACTGGCGGACTAGCTGCAAAATCGAAAGCGGTGACTTCGACTGCCGGCGAACCACCTATCAAAGCGAAAGCGGTGACCTCGACTGCCGGCGAACCACCTATCAAAGCGAAAGCGGTGACTTCGACTGCCGGCGAACCACCTAACAAAGCGAAAGCGGTGACTTCGACTGCCGGCGACGCTGCCATATTGGAGCGAGCACGCCGGAACAAACAGATTTTTGAGGATGAGGAATCAATAAAGGACTATACAACGTATCTTTCTGCGCATCCTGGAGATGAGAAAGTGCGGGGCGAACGAGCGGAAGAACTTAGAAATGAGCACCGCTATGACGAATACACAGCCGATTTGAATATTCTGATTAAGTCGAAGGACAAAAATGTTGCGAGCAGTGCTGCATCAGACCTGGGCAAGTTGTATCAGAAGCAAGGCAAATATGCAGAAGCAATCAAGACTTTCAAATATGCTCGCAGTCTCGGAGTTTCAACCCTGTTAACTGAAATGTCCGACTGCGCGAGGTCTAGTGGTGATTATGCGACAGCGCTGCAGGTCGCAAACGAGATCATCAAGCAAGGGGATGTGTTTGAGGGCAAGCGGCATCGAGCCGAGACTTTACTTAAGATGAACAAACCTCGAGAGGCTCTGGATGACCTGAATCAATTGACCAGGGATCAAAAGAAGTACATTGCAAGCGTAGACAAGGAAAGCAGAGCAATATTTCCGGCGATCAGACGGTTACTGTTGGTTCTGGCAGACCGTGCACAATGTTATGACGCGCTGAAAGAGACAAAACTTGCGCAGGCGGATAGGGCAGAAATTCGCACTTATGAGCAGGAAGCGTACAACGAAACGCCGTTTCTGACGAAAGACAAACGCTAGTTCCAATCACTGTGCTCACAATCCCGCAAGTAATTGGTCAGTGATTACTAAACGCGCTGAAAGAGGTCACGCAGCTGGCTTGGTTGCGATCTCAACGTCTTCTTCAGCTCGCATGACGCCACGCTCGATTTGCTCCTCGACCGTAGCTTCTGCTTGAATAAGCCCGCGCTCTATATAGATGGGTCGAGTTTCACGCTTGAGACGCGGAATCTGTCTGGCGAAAATAATGGCTACCAGCATGCAGTATGTTGCGCACGCAAACAGCATGGACTGAAAACCAAAATGAGTTGAGATCGCCCCTGCCAGCAGGCTGCCCAGTGGAACTGTGCCCATGAACGCCATTGTGAAAAGACTCATTACGCGACCACGTTTGTCGTCGTCGACCACCGCCTGCAGTATCGTGTTGCAACAACCCATTTGCAACATCATAGTTGCTCCGAGCACCGCGAGAATTGGAAGAGCGACGAGCAGACTGTGAGCAAATCCAAATGCAAACAGCGCAGTAGCATAGATAAAGGAGCTCGTTAATGCCAACTTTCCTAATCCCAAAACGCTTTTCCTTGTGGCAAGGATTGCTGTGCCAACAATCGAGCCGACCGCGGAGGCCGAACTCAGATAGCCAAGGGTGTTAGCATCTCCGCCAATTGATTTCACGAAGACAGGCAACAGTGTCGCGTAAGCCATGCCACCAAATCCAAAGAGTGCCAGCAGCAAAATAGGAGCGCGAATCGGAGCCGTGCGAGCTGCATACTTCAAGCCATCTTTTAGTTCTTCTATAACGCTTGCAGTGGACTCTTTCAACTTCGGCTCGAAGTTTCCGTGTATAAACATCAATGCGGTGATAACGGCTAGATAACTGGCAGCATTGATCGCGAAGCAGACTCCTTCGCCGACAGCCGCGACCACGAATCCTGCAATAGCCGGGCCAAGCAGCCTCGAGACATTCATCAAACTGGAATTCATCGCGATAGCAGCAGGTCTGTCGTGCCGGCTTTTAACCATGTCCATGACGAAGGCGGAACGCACGGGCATGTCGAAAGCATTGATAACACCCATAATTATGCTCAAAGCGATTAAATGCCAGATTTGCAGGTGGTGCGACAGAGTCAAATAGGCAAGAGCGCCTGCCTGCAGCATTGCGCACGTTTGCGTGAGTATGATAATGCGATGGCGATTGAAGCGGTCTGATAGCACTCCGGCAAACGGCATTACCAATAATGACGGCAGCTGACTGGCAACGCTGACAATGGCAAGCATTAAAGCGGAGTTCGTCAATTTATAAGTCAACCAGCTCAACGCAATCTGCTGCATCCATGTCCCAACTTGAGACAAAAGCTGACCGCCGAAATACAACGAATATTCTCGACTCTTAAAGACACGAAACGGATTGGTATTAACTGAGCCTGGTGTGCTCAATGAGTCTCCGTTGTCTGCTGAGCCACTTCCTGACCTGGAAATCGCCTCGCTAGAGTTAAGTTGACTGGACATAGTAATTGACTCCTTCCACTGAGTTAAGTGACGAACAGCCATCAAACTTTGTTCAAACTCGAACTTAATTTTTTACAGACTGTTTCAAGTGCTATGCGTCCGCCCTCCCTCGTGACCTACTGACTCGACCCGGCACGATCGGGCAGCACGTCGGTTAGACGACTACGAAAAGCTAAACTTGCCCGAGGCTACGCGTCCTCGCGCCACTTATCGACACTCTGACTGAAAAAATGCGCACCCTGCCGAGGCTCATTGCCTCAGCAGGTCCTCAACAAGTCGAGCGCGAATAGACCAGGCGAATGGTAGCAATCGACCAGTTGAGGCGTACGCAAGTCCGTGCCATTTAACTGACTCCCCAGAAAAGCTAAGTGGCATGTTGGTCTTCCAATTAGTAATACGTAAACGGCCGAAAAAAGTTCAATCAAGCCAAAATAGTAACCAGGCTGAGATTTTGGAGAATGTAAGCAAAACCGCGGGAGACAAAATCGCGGTTCGCTCATAATTTGCCACATAAAAGTGCACAATATAGTCAGGAATGCTGCTGAGCCAATTGTTCCGCCAGAGCGCAGAACACTACCGCGGATATTGATATGAAGCTTAACTGTTGAGCCGGCGCACACTGAGATCAACAAAATGCCGGGAACCTCAAAATCGATAGCAGCCAATCGCCCCCTTCTAGTCGCAGGAGTGGTGGTAGTGCCGGTACTATCGTGGTTTATCTACAGCACATTTTTTGACATTAGCCACAGACCAATTGTCGTGACGGGCACCATTCAGGCGAAAGAAATTCCAGTCTCGTCAAAAATTGGTGGACGCATCGCGAAAGTGCTTGCAAGCGAAGGTCAAGACGTAAAAAAGGGCGACATTCTCGTAGAGTTTGAGGCTCCAGAACTTGAAGCTAAGAAATTACAATTAGAAGCTTCAATTGACCGCAATAAGGCACAGCTGCAGGAACTCACCAACGGTCCACGTCAGCCCGAGATAGAAAAGGCTCGAGCAGTTGCGGATCAAGCGTATGCAAACTGGCAGATGCTCAAGCGAGGATACCGTGCTGAGGATATTTCCAAAGCGGAAGCAGCTCGTGGCGAGGCACAGGCCAACTTCGATTTATTGAAGCGCGGGTATCGCAATGAAGAGATCAGTCAGGCGAAAGCCGTTATGGATCAGGCAAAAGTGCAGCTCGATTTCCAGAAGCAGGATGCTGAGCGTTACCTGGCACTGTCGAAACAAGGCGCAGTTTCCACCCGTGACGCAAACGAGCTGAAAAGCAAACAAGATGCTGCTTTTGAGTCGTACAATGCGGCCAAGCAAGCTTATACAAAGATGATCGCCGGTCCAAGAGAAGAAGAAATCAGAAGCGCCGAACAGCGACTGCAGACAGCGAAAGCGAATGAGCAGATGATGCGACGCGGGCCGCGTCCAGAAGAAATCGAGGCTGCGCACGATCAATATCTTTCAGCTAAAGAATCTTTGATTCTATTGGAGCAAGGAACGCGCAAAGAAGAAATTGCTCAGGCGCAGGCACAACTCAAACAGAGTCAAGGTATGTTAGCCGAGCTGGAAGCGCAGTTGAAAGAGCGGCAGGTGATCGCGCCGGTCGATGCTGAAGTTTCTGTCATGGATTTGCACCCCGGTGCCGTTTTTAATCCCCAACAGTCAGTAGCTACGCTGACAAAGCTAGATGAAATCTGGACGCGAGTGTACATTCCAGAAAGAGAATTGGGACGAGTACACGTCGGGCAGGAAGTCGATTTAAAAGCAGATGCATTTCCAAATCGCACGTTTCGTGGAAAAGTGGTGCAAATTCCGAGTGTAGCAGAATTCACTCCGCGTAACGTTCAGACAGCAGAGGAAAGATCAGCGCAAGTTTTTGGTTTAAAGATAACGATAGACAACAAAGAGCATCTGTTGCGTGGTGGCATGAACGCAGAAATCAACATACCGCCTGTAGAGCAGCCATTCGAACGAGTAGCGAGAAAAGACAATGTCAGCAGCGATCGTCCTTGACCATCTTACTAAACAGTATGGGCAACAGACAGTCGTCAATCAACTTTCGTTCACGGTCGAGCGCGGTGAGATTTTCGGTTTTCTAGGACCGAATGGCTCGGGTAAAACTACAACTATAAAGATGTTATGTGGGCTGCTCGAACCGACGTCAGGGACCGCCTCGGTAAACGGTTTTGATATAAGGAAAGAAGCAGAGCAGGTGCGTCGAAGCATTGGCTACATGTCACAGCAGTTCAGCCTCTATAAAAACTTGACCGTAGAGCAAAACATTGACTTCTACGCAGAGCTTTACGGGTTGGGAGCCGAAAAGTCTCTGCGCAGAAAGAACGATGTTTTGCAAATTACCGGTCTAATCGGTCAGGAAACGAAGAAAGCTTCGAGTCTATCGGGCGGATGGAAACAAAGACTGGCACTAGCTTGTGCAATTGTTCATGAGCCGCCGATTGTGTTTCTAGATGAGCCAACCGCAGGTATCGATCCTGTGGCACGGCGTGCACTATGGGATTTGCTCTTCACACTGGCGACAATGGGAATAACATTTTTTGTAACCACTCACTATATGGATGAAGCGGAAAGATGCAGCACCGTTGGTTACATTTTTCAAAGCAACCTGATTGCGCTTGGCAAAGTCGATGAACTGGGGTCACTGCCGGTGGTGAATGATCCCAATACAAAACATTTGGAAGTAAGCTGCAATTTGATTATGCCGACATTTCAGTTCCTTCGCAGTCAGGACTACGTAACTGACGTAACCATCTTCGGAAGAGCATTGCACATAGTAGTAGCGAAAGAAATTGACATTGATTGGCTAAGAGAGCAGCTGACGGCACAAAATTTTGGGGTCGGCGAAATTCGCGCAATTAAACCATCTCTGGAGGATGTTTTCGTGACGCTAACCGAACACGAAGAAGCAAAAGTCTTGAAAGAAGCTCAGAAATAGAGGAAAGGCTGTGACGATAGTCGAACAAATTCGAGCTATGTTCTGGGGTTTTCATGCCGTCATGACTAAGGAGTGGATTGAAATTCTCAACGACAAATTCACCGTCGCCATAATTTTGATTATTCCAATTGTTCAAATGACCATTTACGGGTTCGGAGTAAGCTTCGAAGTGCGCAAGGTGCCGACAGTAATTTTCGATCAGGACTTGCGTCCGCAGTCATCTATTCTTCTGGATGAAATGATTGCCACTGACTTTTACAAGATAATCAAACACGTTTATTCTCGAGATGCGGCGGTAAACGAGATTGTATCAGGCAATGCGCGGGCCGCCATCATCATACCGCCAAACTTTTCTGACAAGTTGCAGGAAGGTACGCAAGCGCAAATTCAAGTTCTCATCGATGGTTCAGATTCGACCATCGCCAATTCTCTGGCTCAGACAGCGATTGCAGTCGGGCAAAGCAGATCGCTGCAAATTTTGAGCACAGTATTGAATCAGCAGCAGACAAAGCCGCCGATTGACATTCGCTCTCGAATGCTCTTTAATCCGGACGCCAAAACGACAAACTTCATTTTGCCGGGATTAATAGGTTTCATGGCGCAAACCATCACGTTATTTCTGACTGTTAATTCAATAGTGCGGGAGCGAGTCAGCGGAACACTTGAACAATTGATGCTGACTCCTGTCAAGCCGCTAGGACTGATGCTCGGTAAGTTGGTACCAAATGGTGTGATTGGATTTATCGGCACGAATTTGATGTTGGCTGCCATGTACCTCATTTTCAAAGTGCCAATCAATGGCAACATATTTTTGCTTGAAGGCTGCACACTTATTTTCGTCTTCGTTTCTTTGTCGATTGGGATACTGATTTCCAGCACGGCCACAAGCCAGGAGCAAGCAATGCACCTGGCGTCGTTTGTGCTGATTCCGTCAGTTCTTTTGTCAGGATTCATTTTTCCGCGCGAATCGATGCCACCAATGCTCAATTGGCTTGGATTTCTCATACCGCTGACTTATTTCCTGCAAATTCAACGCGGCATCATCTTGCGCGGGGCTGGCTTGGAGGCGCTCTGGCAGTGGGTGATACCACTGATGGTATTCGGAGTTTTGCTAATTTACTTGAGCGTCAAACGTTTCCGTAAATCACTGGGTTGAACTTTCAAAATAGATTGAAAGTCGACGCGAAAAAGAATTGTTGACAGAGCAGGAAGTCAACAGTTGATTTGCCGCTTCCTGCATGTAAGTATAGAGTCGTCCGCAAAGTTGACAAAGTCAGTCAACTTACTCAGATTAGAAGCAAAAGCCAAACAGGCAGCCCGATATGAAACTTTCGCGCAAAGGCGAATATGCCATGAAAGCACTTATGGAATTAGCCATCTGTGACATGTCAGCAGGTTCAACAACTCCAGAAATCGCACGAAAAGCACAAATTCCTGAGCCGTTTTTAAATCAAATTTTGCATACCCTGAAAAATGCAGGAATTCTTCGAAGTCGTCGTGGTGCGCGAGGCGGATATGTACTGAATCGACCACCAGAGCAGATTATCTTAGGCGACGTTGCTCGATTGATGGACGGTCCGCTGGCACCGATACCATGTGCATCAGTTACCGCTTACGAACCCTGCCCAAGTTGTCCAGAGCCGGAAAGTTGCAATCTCAGAATTTTAATGCGCAGCGTGCGCGATGCAATCTCGAACATATTGGACGGCACCACACTGGCAGACCTCATAAAAGGACGCGCAACTGTTTGAAAACCAATGATGCAATAAATAACCCGGTCATTCAGCCTCAGCTCAAGTAGTACACCTTACTAATGGAAAACTCGATGAAAGCAAATATATATCTGGATAACAGCGCCACAACTCCTGTGCGACCGCCGGTGTTCGCCGTTCCTTCAAATCTGTGTTACGGAAATCCGTCATCAATCCATCATGCTGGTCGGCAAGCCAGAGCGGCGATAGAGATAGCCAGACAGAAGGTAGCGAATCTGCTCGGCGCAAAAGTGCACGAAATATATTTCACTCCCAGTGCGACCTACAGCAACAATGTTGCTTTGCTTGGACGGGCTCGGTATGTCGAACAAAATGGTCTCGGACGACACATGATAACCACAGGGATAGAGCATTCTTCTGCTCTGGGACCGGCACGATATCTTGAATCACAGGGATGGAAGGTAACCATTCTGGACGTCGACAGCGAAGGATTCGTTGACGCCCGCGAACTTGAGCGCGCCATTACTGCTGATACCAGCATCATATCTATTATGTGGGCCAACAACGAAGTAGGCACAGTTCAATCGATTGAGCAGTTAGCTGAGATCGCCAGGGCGCATAACATCTTCTTCCACACAGACGCTGTTCAGGCGGCCGGAAAAATCGCTATCGACCTGAAGCAAGTGCCAGCAGACACATTGTCCATAACGGGTCACAAACTTCATGCGCCAAAAGGTATTGGCGCGTTATTTATCCGCGAAGGAGTGCAGATTCTTCCGATCATATTTGGTGGTGGGCAAGAAGGTGGATTGTTTCCAGGAACCGAAGGTGTGTCAGAAATCATGGCGCTGGGAGAAGCAGCCGAAATCGCCCTCTCCGACATGGAGAGAAATCAATCTCACCTGCGCAGATTGCAAAAGATTCTGACTGACAAATTTGCATCGTTGCCGAACATAAATTTAACCGGCGCGCTCGATCCCTCAAAGCGCATACCAGGGCATGTCAGTGTCGTTGTGAGAGGAGCGGTCGGTGAGCAGATTGTAGAGACTGCAGATGAGCACGGCATCGCTATATCCAGTGTTTCTGCCTGTTCCGGAAGACATCCGTCTCATGTGCTGAAACAGATGGGGTACACGTTTGAAGAGGGGCTTGGGTCGGCACGTATTACAGCCTCGGTACTGAACACAGTCGAAGAATGTGAACTTGCAGCTAAGGTGCTAGCAGACATTTTCGTAAATGCTGTCAAAGGGTCGAGCGTCGGCACCACCATTCAAGCCGACAATACAAATGTCTATAATTTCGAGCCGCCCGCTCGATCTCAACCGGTGGATTTGCCCATAAACACCAGCGCAGCGCCTATCTCTTTTCCAGCCTAGGTTGGCGCGTTAGTACTTCGAAAGCAGCGCAAAAAGCTCTTTGCCCTTTCGGTCAGGCACTGAGTCAGTAGGCTGATGCACCAGGTCGAAGCGAAAGTGCGGAGAAAACAGTTCAAATAACTCGTCTTTCGAAACAGGAAATGGTGGACCGGCTCCCTGCCTGTCAATAAGCCACCACAATGCAATTAGCTTGCCATCGGGCTTCAGTACGTCACGCACCATTAATTCATAGTTCTTTCGGCGGGCCGGATGAATCGCACAAAAGCAGGTCTGCTCGAGAACGTAATCGAATGCTCCACGATAGCTGTACAGATCAAAAATGTCTTTCTGCACTACCTCAGCATTTTTTCCCAGAAATCCGTATTGAGCTAACTTCGCTCTCGTTGATGCAACCGCAGATGGTGCAAAGTCAAAGGCGACGACATTGTAGCCGTAGTACGCAAACAGCAAAGCATCAAACCCCGTTCCACAGCCTAGAACTGCGACCTTGCCGGCGGGCACCCGGTATGGTGAATCCAAAAACGTTTTCAGGGGCGGGCTATACGTGCCTAACTCCCAGGGCGTGATGTTTCGCTGATAGAGTCCTTCCCAGAACTCAACGGTCTCAACGGTCGGGATTTTCTTCGAGTCCATCACAAGTTCCGGTATGCAGCCCGCGCTCACTGCCCGGGGCGTCAAAACAATTCATACCACGCGCGATTGCCTGTTTAGCTCCAACTGACAACAGTTTGCCGCCTAATTTTCTCCAACAACGCAGTAGTCTCATTATGCCTATAATGGGTCAGATCACGTTGGAGGACTACCATGAACTTTCGGGGACTTATCTCAGCAGTCGTTACTATGCAGGTGATGGCGTTTGCACCAGCCGTCGCTGACAGCCCTCCAGCAGATCCGCTACCCTACAGCGGCACCTATTTCATCATTAACGGATTAAACGACCAGGCGATGCAGCCGGCAGGTTCTACGCCCGGTCAGAACGTTCTCACCTACGAGTACAACAAAGGTGGCACGCAAAAGTGGCAAATCACTCGCAAGGAAGATCCGGTTACCCACAAACCGACAAACAAGTACAACATTAAGCTGGCCGGAGAATCTACGCAACTTTATTTAAATCCTCATCCCATTGCTGATTCGACAGCTATCCTTGGAGATAACCGCAGCGTATATATTTTGCAGCCAGACGGCGATGGTTATACGGTGAGAAGCGTTGAGCGCAATGGCGATGCAATGTACATCGTATCGTCGCCGCCGATGAATCCAGAAGTGCATTTTGGACCTAAAGATGAAACCTCGAAGTTCAAATGGAAATTTGCGCCAGCTGAGTGGTAAGCGCTAGTGCTGATGGAAATTGCGTGCGAGTGCTAATGGAAATTGCTTGCGGGTGCTAATGGACATTGCGTGCAGTGCTAATGGACATTGCGTGCAGTGCTAATGGAAATTGCGTGCAGTGCTAATGGACATTGCGTGCAGTGCTAATGGACATTGCGTGCAGTGCTAATGGACATTGCGTGCAGTGCTAATGGACATTGCGTGCAGTGCTAATGGACATTGCGTGCAGTGCTAATGGAAATTGCGTGCGGGTATATGCGGGTCGCCGGGTAATCGAGGCAAAAGTTCAACTTCTTCTGCGATTACATTGATGACGCCTTGTTCTGATTGCAGCTTGCCTGTCACAGACAAATAATTCGAACTCAAAATTGTTCGGCGATATTCGTCAAACACGCGTGGTTTTATAATCACATTAGACATGCCTGTTTCATCTTCAAGGGTCAAAAATACAAAACCCTTTGCAGTCTCAGGTCTTTGCCTGCAAATGACACAACCTGCCACACTGATGCGCGCATTGTGCAATTCGTCTTTCAACTCTTCGCAAGATTTGATACCACGATTAATTGCCCATTGACGATAAAAATACATTGGATGCTGTCCGGTTGAAAGTCCCATCATGTTGTAATCAGAAACAATTTCTTGCAAGACTGACATTTCATCAATTACAGATGCGACAGGCTGTGGCTGCAGTAAATCAAGTAATGGGGTCTCACGTTTTTTATTGAGTTTAGCCAGCGTCTCCCATAAAGCTTTACGACGGCCAGGATAAAGTGTTTCAAAAGCCCCGGCTCGAGCCAATATTTTCAAATCAGCTGGAGACAGTCCACTTCTTCTAATCACATCATCAAGGGATTTAAAGCTTCCTCCGGTCATCCATGCGGCTTCCAATGCGGCTTTCGCCCTTGCTCCAAGTCCCTGCACAAAGCGTAGCCCCACACGTAGTGACAAGCTCTCGTCGTGATTTTCTTCAAGAGTGCAGTCCCAGGAACTGGCGGCTAAATCGGGTGGACGCACTTCGATATTTCGACGCATCGCATCTCGAATCAATGTAGCAGGACTGTAAAAGCCCATCGGTTGAGCATTCAGAATTGCACAATAGAATTCAGGTCCATAATATAGTTTCAAAAATGCCGATGCATACACAAGCAAAGAAAATGACGCTGCATGACTTTCTGGAAAACCATAATTGGCAAAAGCACGCAATTGGTGAGTTATGGTTTGAATCGCAATTTCGGTAAATCCATTGGCTCTCATACCGATGGCCAGGTCGACACAAAGAGCATCCATCTTTTCTTGAGAGCGCTTATGACTCATAACGCGACGTAAGTTATCTGCTTGGGAAGGTGTAAAACCAGCAGACACTACAGCTAATTTCATTCCCTGTTCTTGAAAAAGCGGCACACCCAGAGTGCGTTTCAATATCGGTTCAAGCGTCGGATGCAAATAAACTACCGGTTCGTCTCCCCGGCGTCTGCGTAAATATGGATGAATGATATTGCCCTGAATAGGACCAGGACGCACGAGAGCGATAGATACGATAATGTCATAAAAACAGGTTGGATTCAACTTAGGCAAAATGCTCATTTGAGCGCGAGATTCAACCTGAAATAAACCGATTGTTTCTGCGGCTCTAAGCATGTCATAAATGTTGGGGTCATTCATGTTTAACTGACCCAGATCAATATCAATGTTTCGATGCTTTTTAACGAGCTTCAGTCCCTCTTGAATCATCATCAGCATGCCGAGCCCCAACAGATCGATTTTAATCAAACCAGCCATATCAAGATCATCTTTGTCCCACTGAATCACAGTGCGATCAGCCATTGATGCAGGTTCTACAGGAACGATATCGCCAATCGGTTCAGCAGACAAAACAAAGCCTCCGACGTGAATTGAACGATGGCGAGGTAACTGATGCAAACCCGCAACAACTTTGATCAACAGTTGAACGCGCGCATCATGAATGTCTAAACCGGCTGAAGTGATACCACCGGCAACCAACTGTTCGGCTGCTTGCAAAGCCTCATAATAATGAGATTCAGCGGCAAGTTTATCTGCTTGCTCTTGAGAAAAACCGAGAACACGTGCAGCGTCTCGCACTGCAGAGCGTCCCCTGTATGTGATCACTTCGCAAACCATAGCAGCATGATTGCGTCCATATTTTTCATAAACGTATTGAAGTACTTTCTCTCGCTCCTGGTGTGCTATATCAAGGTCGATGTCTGGTGGTTCATTACGTCCTTCCGAAAGAAAGCGCTCAAACAATAGCTCCATTCCGATTGGATCAACAGCTGTAATAAACAAGCAATAGCAAACAGCAGAATTAGCAGCAGAGCCGCGTCCCTGTACGGCAATGCCGTTTTGTCGAGCATAAGTGACTATGTCCCACATAATGAGGAAATAAGGTGCCAGTCCCAATCCCATTATCATGCTCAGCTCATGATTCAGTTGATTGACGTGTTTTTCAGAAAGATTCGAATATCTAGATGCAGCGCCCTCCCAAACTAATTTCTCCAGTAACCCGTTGTGTGACGAAACATCATTTGCAAACTGACTCGGAATTTCAAAATTTGGAAGTGGTGGCTTTAGCAGTCCTAATCGAAACTGACAACGTTCCGCTACAACCAGAGTATTTTTAATTCCTTCTGGATAATTTCGCCATAAGTGCACCATTTCATCTGGCGACTTCATATACCAGCTGCCGTTTGGACGTAATCGTCTACCGGCTGCAGCGAGAGTAACTTCATGCCGCAAACAGGTCAGCACATCGTGAACTATTCTTTTTTCAAGATGTGAATAGTGAACATTATTTGTCACCACCCACGGTATCGATAGTTGCTCAGAAAGTGAAAGAAGTTTAGCCGCTATAAGCGACTCCTGATGCAAATGATGGTTCCATAATTCAAAATAAAGTCTGTCTTGAAATACATCTTTCAATTCGAGTGCTGCATTTTTAGCCAGATCAAAATTATCTATTGCCAGCGCCGATGGAACCCGTCCATGTGGACATCCAGTTAATGCAATTAGCCCAGCTGATCTCTCATAGAGTTTTTCATAAATCACACGTGGACGTCCACGCGAGCAATTTGAACGAGCGTGTGTAATCAGATGACAAATGTTTTTGTAACCCTGAAGATCTTGAGCTAAAACGATCAGATGTGAGTCGTCTTCTAATGTCAGTTCTGCACCGACAATTCCTTCAAGTGATAATTCTTTTGCAGCACTAGCAAATCGAACTATTCCACCCAGGTCGTCATGATCTGTGAGCGCAAGTGCGCTCAAGCCAATTTCTTTGGCACGATAAGCTAATTCTTCTGGTACCGAGGCACCGTCTAGGAAAGAAAATGCAGAATGACAATGCAGCTCGGCGTAGAAGTTGCGCACGAGTATTCAACTCACATGTTGGTATTTTCAATCAGTTTGATTTGATTGTCTGACCGCGCGAAAGCAATTAATGCGTGAACCTGATGTGTGGCGCAGCAGGTCATGCATTTCTAACTCAGTTTGCAGCTAACAATTACAAAGCAGCGAAGTGTTTCCGTGGGAGTGATTCAACGGATGCACAGCAAGCTGCTCAACTTCACTGCTCTGTAATTATCATACCATACATAGTTATGTATAGCAATCTTAAATGTTACTTTCGCACCACAACAGGCTCATCTTTCACGAGAGCTACGCCTGGTTCGCTATTCAAGACATCTCGACTACTGAGACTGGCACGCTCAATGACAAGCATGCTCTCGAAGCCAACAAACTCATAGATCTCCAGGTTCTCTTCGCCAACAGCTTCGTACTTACCTGTTGCGTTATATCTTAAAGGGCGAATGACAGCGTTATTAACGCTGAAACTACCCTCTGGTAACGCAGCAGAACCAAGTGCTGGTGCAACTTCGATAACGTACAAGTGATCATAGCTTGCGTCCCAGATACGTCCATTGTTACCGCCACCAGACAGCAAGACCTTACGCACTGCTGGAGCTGTTCCATCGTTGTTTACAACTGTCGTCATTTTCTCTCCCCTATGTGAAATCGAAATTCGACTTTTTGGACGGAATTGACCAGGTTAATGTGCCGGGATTCGCCATCTTTTTTTTAGTTGTATGAATAAACTAAAGAAGCAGCTCATAAGCGGCTTTGAAAACTTTTCCTAAAGAAAAAGATTACCGCAACCGCGTTTTTAACCGATATCGCTTTAGCATCGAAAACCAACCCTTAACCGATATCGGTTAAAAGTCCGCACTATGTTCAAAATGCGCTCAGCTAAGGAGTTGCGGGCTTGTCGGTAACGTAGCTATTGTCCACCAACTGGTATACATTGTATCCATCTGGATCGGTTTCAATGCTGCGCACCTTACCAACATTTGGAATCGTCTGTCCGTCGGGATATTGAGCTGGATTGAATTTGCGCAAAAGCTTGAAGTTATCCAGCGGCTTGAATCCGTCCGCAATGAGATTGCCACTGGCGTCAGAATATGTGCTGGTCTTGTTGGCGAAGTTCAATTCAACTGCGTAGAAGTCAGCGGCACCGGCTGGACGGTAGAGGATCAATCCGTTCGATGTGCGTTCAAAGGCTTTGAAGGCGCCAAGATTAGAAGTGACTTCTTCTGGATAAACTTCCACGACCGAACCATTTGGGCGATGATAATATTCAGAACCATTCGGTGCTGTCTCGATCGCTTTTGCGTCACCGTAGTCTGTACCGATTGTTCGCTCGGTGTTAGTCAAAACTTTATTGCCATTAGTCAATGTGTACTGGACGAAGTCGTTTTTCGCGTAGACAACTCTATTGGCGTCGCCATAATCCGTCGGACGAACGTGACTAGGATCGTAGACTTGAACTTTAGTTCCGGTGCCATCCGCCAGATCATAAATGGTACTATCGAAGGTTCTCACCATTCTGTTGACAGCACCCTCAGGTGAAGGCATTGGCGTTGGATAGTTTTCCATAATGTAAGTCGGCGAGAAACTGGTCGGCTCGGCACCTTGATGAGCGCGTTCTATAACTTCAATATGATCCGGATGATAAATTTGCTCAACTGAAGTGTTCTCGTCGGACAACACATACTCGTTTTTGACTGGCGCAGAGCCTGCGACTGGCTCGCCATCTGGAGGAGCCTCACCCCGCCCTTCGATTTTATCGATCATCGAATGCGACGCCTTGCCGTTGCTGCGCCAGGCAGTCGATACTGCCACTTCGCGCACTGAATTATCTGGCATAGCCATTTGAACTTTGATCGGATTCGGATACCATTCGACCGTAGCACCGTCTGTTAAGTGATAGAACAACGATCCGTCCAATTTTTGGTCTTCAGTGTCAACTTTTCCAAACCACTCTTCTTTCGGAGTAGCATACTTAGTCGCTTCGCTACCATCCATTTTGCCATAATCAACTCGACCATCAGGATGAGTGACTGTAGATGTGACCAGACCATACTCGGTTTTGAGTCCTTCCGTGTAGGCTCTCAAAACGGTGTTGTCGGCAACGATGTCACTTTTTACGATGTGATAAGCAATCGATTTGTCGGGGAATGTCTCGATCGTTTTGGCAGTACCAAAAGGCGTCTCAACCGGTTCTTTAAAAACTTCGATTGTTCCCCAGGTTTTTCCTTCTGCGTCGACCTTGGCGCCAACCTTTGTCCAGCGCTGGAATGACTTATTGTCATTAGTTTCATAAGCATCAATTTTTTCGGTTCCGCCAATTGGATTATCGGCTGGTTTTTCAAAGACAAAAAGATGCAAACCACTTTCGGTCTTACCGCGATAATCAGAGCCGGAGTGGTCTGTGGTTGGTCTGAACTTTCCACCTGAGGATTCAAACTGCGCGGCTTCTTGATTGAACAAGTCGCCATAGGTCATGTTCTTGTTGGCGCGCAATGCCTGGATGATCGAAGGATCTGTATCTGCATAGGCAGACTTCATATCTGCAGCGGCTTTGATACGACTTTCGGCTTCGATTGCCGCTTTCTCTTGCGCAGTGCGGATATCGATAAATTTCTGTTTGGCAGCTTCTGGGTCTGTCTTCAGCAATTCTGCGGCCGCCTTGAAATCAGACTCAGCCTGCTTTGCGGTAATGCGATGGCTGATTTCGTGACCAAGCTTTTCCGGACCATCTTTCGGTCCCAAATGAACTACGTTGTTTTCTTGATTAATATTGGCTTCGCCGCTTTGTCCACGCAGTACGCGGGTCAATGGACTACGTCCGATCACATCCTGAAGCTGATTGTTGCCTGTCCAATTTTCACGTGCTGCAAAGTGATCGACCGGTATTGGTCTGCCCATGTGAACATTCGCAGCATCAACCGCGCGTCCTACACCATGTTGGACTGCGGGCAAGAACAAGTTCAGCGCAGCGCCGGAGGAAGCAGCCTTCATCAAGCTATCCGTCGAACCAATGTTCCCTTCCGATAAGAAGTTGGAAGTCATAAGTTGAGACGTGCCGCCAGCGGCACCGACCAGAGCACGCAGTGGAATACTTCTGGACAGCGACAGACCCTTAGTCAACGAATTTCCGTATTCGAATACACCGAAACCAACCATGCTGCCGACAGCATTGTTGAACCTGCTTTCGTTGCCGACAGGATCACGCGCTGCCCCATACAACCCAGCGCCGATGATGGTGGCGGAACGCTCGCTCGCCATGAACTTCGCAGTCATACCACCGGTCTTGATTAAATTGTTTGATTCTAGAAAACGTCCACCACTCTCAAGTGCACCGCCAGTTAACTTTCCAGCGACGACATACGGAGCGATGGCGCCAACACCACCAGAAAAGGTTTGAGCGAGCCACGATCCGGTGTCCTTACTTTCAGGCACGGCGAGAAGGTCGACTCTAGGTAAATGTTTGCCAGATACAGCTTCAGAGACGGAAGCGACAGCGTTGATAGGTTCGATAACAGCAGCGTTGACGAAGGGGTGAGCGATATTGTCCATCAACCATCCGGAAGATTGAACTTCCTTCTTCGGCTCGATTTTCACGTTCTCAAAATTTTCGCCCACGTCGCTGCTCCAGAATCAGGTGAGAGTATTATTCATCAGGCGTGAATCGCTTTAAATGGGATAACTACGTATCCCGGCACGGTTTAATTTGGCGCCGGGACCACCCGGCGAAGACAGATGCCCCGGTGAGCCTGTCTGGCTTGGCGTTCCCCTGGACAGAGCCTGGCGTGGCATACCTCGGGATCGTCTGGCGTGGCATACGGTGGGCAGTGATTGGCCCGGGCTGGTCAGATTCATGTATACACAGGCAGTGAGGTCCAGGTGACATGTGACAGGTGCAGCACAGGATTGGGTAGACCATCATGGAGGGTGCTCGGGACGGTCAGTCAAAAACCCCTTCGATAGACCAAATTTTCTGAAGATGATCTCGAACCAACAAAACAAGCATGCATGAGGCCAATTCATATTTCGGTTCAATCAATGCGACATAGTACGACTTTTGAAATTGCTCTTCCCACCACAATCCCGAAAGACATTCCGACTCGGTTATTTTCACAATTTGATGCCACTTTCCTTGATACGCGATTGCTTTCGGTGCACCCTTGCTATACTCCACAAACACCGGTATCGCATTTGGTAGCTGCTTAAAAACCAGACCTGCTGCTAATCCGCTTTTGCCAATCTTTGATTCAATGTAATCGACATCAACCATGATGACATTTTGTCCACCACTATCACCAGTTTTTGAAGAAGAAGAAGAAGAAATAATTTGTCCGGTTGCTTTATTTGTCTGAAATACAGGCAGCCAAACTCCCGACAAATCCGGAGAATGTTGATCATTTGGAATTGGTCTCACCAGTGAATTTTCTCCAAGTCTGCTAAAAAATTTCTGTAAAAGATTAGTCTGTTGGTCAGCTGTATTTGCGTTTAAGCCTTGTTCAACTTCAGCTTTGGTCTGTTGAAACGATTCCTTGCAAAATCGAGTAACTTCAAGTCTAATCGCTGTATATTCGCGTGAAAGCGGATGCGCTTCGATTGTCAAACGAAGAACTTCCAGAAGAAACTTAGAATTGTGAGATGGGCGAACAAGCTTGACAGGACGATCGTAGAATAATTCATCATCGTTGAAAAATTGGAGCAGAAGTTCTTCTGCGCAATACCCCTCTTTCTGCAAACCATTTTGCAAATGATCGAGCATCGACTTGAGCAAAAATACAGTCTGGTTAAGCGATTCAATTGGTCCGTCAATCTCAACGCTGGCATCAAATTTCTTATCGGCAACGGGTATATTTGGCTGAACCTTATCAAACCCAAGCACCAATTGTTGTGCATTTATTGCTTCCGCGCCAAATCTATCTGAGACATTCTCTGCAGGAATTTGAGCAAGATGTCCCATTGACTTGATGCCAAGATCAACCAGGACGTCTTGCAAATCTGCATCAAGAGATAAGTGTGTAATAGACAGCGGTTTCAAAAACTCAAGATCTCTGCCTGGAGGAATAATATGCCAACGATTCTTAGAACGACTGGCAACCATTGCAGCAAATGCGGAATCGGCAACACCAACAAAACCATTGGTATATCCAAGTTTACTGATCAACTTTAAAAGTTCACGACAGAGTTTTCCTTCCCCACCCAGTCGTTGCATTCCGCTTGCATCTAGAATAAAAATTCCAGGTTCTCTGGCAGATACGCGAGGTGAGCAGACCACAAGTTCATTAACAATATTTTTTTGTGCTTCTCGATAAGATTTTGCATCACACTGACGCCAACTTAAATTGGCACAAGTAGCACGTGCTTCCGGCCACTTCATGCCGGCAGCAACAAATTTTTTGCTGGCTAAATCCGAGCACATAAAAACTCGTGCTCGACTTAGATTTATTTTGTCAGTTGGTTTTTGTCCTTCTGCCAATAAGACAAATGCTTTCTTTTTCAGCTCGGGTTCACGTTTTTGGTGTACGGCGATCTGGAATTTGGGAATGCGTAAACAAGCAATTCGAGACATGAGACCGAATATTCACCTCAATATTTTTTGTCATTCCTTCTTTCCATAGCTCAGTTTTGATTGAGGGAATAATTGACACGATGCCCGATAAACCTAACTCACATGAAACATTTGACGCCGACCATCCAAAAGAAAACCGTGATTGACACCCCCAGGACGAATTACTGTTTTTAGCCACATCTTCATCTTTCAACAAAATCAGTGCCGTTCGCGATTTTTCTAAACTGCGTTGTAATCGAGCCGAGATTTTACTCGAAATAGATAGACTACTCCCGAGATCAAATATCAAAACATCAATCATTCCAGAACGGATAAGTTGCTCGACGCACCAGAGCGCATCGTGCTCAAGTTTGGCTCCTTTGAGATTTCGTACCACCCAGAATTTACCAGACTCCTTAGCTTCAACAGGCACCATATTCAGTGGCGCAGCGCCCGCATACCCTGATTCAACAAAAGCCCAATCATGAGCCCTTAATCGATCAAAAGTATCGACATAGACCACATGCATGCCAACAGCACACCATCGCGCTGCGACTGCACGAAGAACACTCGTTTTACCCGATGAAAATGCTCCAGACCACTCTGTTATGCGTTTTCTTGAAAGTCCATGCAAAATACCAAAATCGATTTCTGGTATTCCAGTCTGGATATTTTTATGCGTGCGTGAATCAACTAACCATTTACCGGGAAATAGTTGCTCAAATTGTTCTTTTAGTTGGACTACGCTTTGATGATTCATACAAGTTGGCACACGCAATCAAGCGCAGATGCGCCTGAGTCTAAAGAATCTGCTCTTGCTCATGTCAAACGCGGTCGCATGGATGGCAGGATCACCTGCATCCACACAAACACGCCATCACTCTAATTTTTAAAACCGGTTTCAATCACTCAGCAACGTGTAACAACGGTGCTGAATTACGAGACAGGGCTGGTGCGTCCTTTATGCCTCGCTAGTGTTTCTTCGGTTTTATAAGTATCTACAATTTAACCATACTTTTGTATGGGTGTCAACGATCAAGCTAGTTCTCAGAAATCACCAAAAATCAATCGCCAATAAATCACCAAAAATCAGCAAGGACATAGCCTCTAACGAAACCAGAAAAGCAGGCACAGAATCAACTTTGGGTATCCAATCAGAAATAAACCGATATCGTTTTTAAAGCGCTGAAACGAACTCTAAAACGATATCGGCTAAAAGCTCGAGCAAGGGTCTCAATTTACACGGGGGTGGACGTTTGACACTTCCACTCACAGTCATCAGCGCATGCCTCCGGCTGGCAAAGAATGAGACGCAATTAAGGAGCGTTTCGTATTTCTCCCATACACAACTTCGGATTTTGGTTTTACTCTCAAATCCTTGCCCCACTAAATCTAACTTCCGGAGCGATCCGACTCGCGCATGTCATGCGTCGAGACACAGCAATCAAGCTCATTGAGCCAAAGCTGTGAAGCCGAACTATCGGCCAGATTGTTAACGCAGCCTCGACCAAAGTCCTCAAGGCTCTGATTAACCTGACTGCGTCACAACCGGCAAGAGAACCAACAATTTACTAATCCACTTGACGAGAGTCGACTGGACGAACAGCCTCGCTCGTCCTGACTCTGGAGGTTCTTGACTATGACTGCACAACATGATTTCGAATCCCGAGAAGCGCCCATGAATATGCGCGACAAAATGCTGATGGATGAAGGGAATCGTGATCCTGTCAATGCGCTCTATCAATCTGCTTACGAACCAGGACCAAACGGCAGATTTAAATCAGATTGCTTTCCTCGCAACTTTCCGCGGAACCTTCCTGATTTCAACAACGGCGACTTAGATTTCCCACGCTGCTGGCCACTTCCCGGTTTAGATGACTCAAAGAAACCTACTGAAACGCAAGAGACAAAAGCTGAGACCGCCCTCGATAAAGGCATCAACGGGTTGATTCCCGACGCTGATCAGCAAAACCTGAAAGATGCAAATCATGCACTTCTTACCGGCGATACAGCCAGTCTCAGCAATGTCTATGAGAAATATAAGGATGATCCAGCTAAGTTAAAAGCGTTTGTCGAAGAGCAAAATCGAGAATTAAAAGATGCGAAGTCTGATGTCGGCGTGCAAATGACCGACGACGGCAAAATCTTCATTTCAAAAGATCATGGCATGAGCGCAGTGTCCATCGACCCGTCAACAGGTGAGGCTACTGTTCGAAAAGTAATGCACGATTCTAATGGTGACATTTATGTGGGAGACAAGGTGGACAACGCAGATCCGCAAAAGGCTCTCGAACGAATTGGCAATCATGCCGTAAACGATATAAACGAACCAGACATTCCAATTTGGTTTGGTCTGCAACATGAGCGCATGAAGGGGTTCTTCAGAAATGCAGTTCTCATGAGCGCGCAAGCTACTCCAGAGCTTTCTCCAATCGTATATGACTCTAATCAGTCACCTCCGAATCCACAGGTCGCTACGGCCTAATTCATACAACCAGGTTTGCTGAAGGCAGGTCGTCATGTTCGAAAGAGCATGGCGATGCTGTTTGTAGGGACAAAAGCGAGACCAATCTCATTGTAAACAGCACAAAGCACTCGCTATTGAGGCAAAACAACTAATTTGTAACGACGATAAAGACGATTGCGACTGTGGAACACAGACTTCCCAAGTATCTGCTCAGAATGGTTTAGGATATTGAGGTCGACTTATCGGTAGAAAAACAATCAACGTTCCACACAGTGAAAAAACTGAATTTGTCCGTTACCTCATCGCTGGATTTTCAGCTGTCGGTACGGATTTAGCTACATACTGGCTCCTTCTTGCGCCGCTGGGACCGTCTCCGGCTAAGGCAATCTCGTTTTTAACAGCGTGCTGCGTTGCATATTTGCTCAACAAATTTTGGACTTTTAAAGCTCATGCTCATTCATGGTCTGAGATTTCCAAATTCATCGGGCTGTATGCGGGAACGTTTCTTGCGAATGTTGCCGTCAACAAAATCGTCATCGAGATCGCGCCACAGCTCTCTGAGCCCTTGAAACCATATGTTTTCCAACTTGGTTGGTTGACTGCCACCGGGGTCAGTACCATCTTGAATTATATTGGACAGAAATTCTGGGTATTCCGGAAAGCAGGAGGTGTGAAAGTGCACGACATAAACGAACCAAGTAGTCCGTAAGCAGGAAGCTACAGCGCTTCACGCGCAGCTCAGTCTTGATGCACTTCAGCGACTAAATGCTCAGTCGCATCACCGACTTTATGGTCAGCAACTTCCTGTAAGGTGGGCGAATCACCAATCGTCTCCAATTTTTCCGCCGCAGAATTTCTTGCAGAAAGATGCGTGACGAGCACGTTCACCAGACAGGCTACCGGCAAACTGTAAATTACACCTAACATGCCATCCAGTCTTGCACCAATCATGATGGCAATGAAAATCATGACCGGATGCAGTCCAATCACGTTGCCTATATATCTTGGGGCGACGATATTGTCTTTGAGCCACTGGACAAGATTGAATACGAGCGCAACGATGATTACTTGAGTAAGCCGATTGAACGGCAAATTATCTGCGCCATCGATGACAGCTGAGAACACGGTCGGAATAAACCCGATCGTTGGTCCGATGACTGGCACGATTTCCCAAACGCCGAGAAAAATTCCGAGCAACAACGCATAGTGCACACCCAGAGCCATGTATACAAAAATCATGAAGGCACCGAACAAGAGCCCTAGCACGATTTGTCCGCGAAAGAAAGCTTGCAAACCGATATCCATATCGGTAGCGAGAACCTCCAAAAACGGATAGTGTTTTTTCGGAAAAATCTTGATGACGGACTCTTTGATGTTATGACCGTCGAGTAAAAAATAGAAAGAGACAACGACAATACTCAATCCATAAAAAAGCCAGGTCATGGTGGACATGGCTACATCTGTCATTCGTCCGATGATCTGAGCCGGGTCCGGTTTCGGAATGCTGCCTGCCACAGTCGTCAAAATATCCACGGCTCGCACTTGAATCTGCGCCGCGTGAAGTCGAGCCTCAAGAGGCTGCAGCGCCTTCACGATAAAATCGAGCCATTGCGGGAACTGATTAAAAGTGGTATCGCAGAGTTGCGACACCTGAAAAATGACAGCCGGTATCACGAGAGTGATACCAAATATGGTAACAACACCCAGTGCAGCGTAAACAATCAGAATAGCTGCCGCTCTGTTTCTAACTATTTTTTCCAGATAGTCGACTACGTTTATGAACAGATAGCTGAATAAAATTGAGAAGCCGAGAATTCTTATGATGTCGGCAAAAAATCCACCGATCTGTATCAACGCGATAAACGACACCAGTGCCAGTACCAGAACGGTAAGCTGCCTCTGAAGACGCAGCAATTTGTCAGATGAATTCCCCTCGTTAGATTGTTCGTTGCCTCTGAGTATCATCAATAACCTGCAGCCGCTGGGTCTAAACTAGTCTAGCTCATTTATAAGATCTTGCAAAACACGACCAGATGGTGCTTTGTCTCAAATCTGAGAGTCAGACTATAAAGTATATTTGCCAAGATTGACTTTGAGAAAAACAAATCACGTACAATCCGACAAGATAATGGAGACAGGGATCAGATAAGTAGTTGAGAAAGCGGATTTTCGTAGTGTTACTGTCTATATCCTGCCTGCTCAACGCAGCCGGTATAACTTTCTTCGTCTTGTTCCTCAGCTCAGAGTCGCACAACAAATCGCTCAAGCGCAGTTTCAAAAGACAGCTTACCGACATGGAAATTGTCAGAGCTGAAGCCAATCAGCTCAATTCTTCGGCTATTCTGTCGCGCCGCATGTTTATCAGCCATTTTGACGGAATGCCAGACTCGTTTGCGGTCTCGCCACCATTTTTGCTCACTCCAACTAAATCAGTCACTCTGGTCGTCTATTTGCACGGACAAAATTCAAGCTACCTGGAGCCTTTCGAAACAGGCGCAGGTAAATGTCTGGCAGAAGCCATTATCGGTCGAAACAACACAATCTTGCTGTCCTGCAACTATCGTGCGCCCGCATCGTGGGGCAACGACGCGGCGATGTCCGACATTACCCAAAATGTACGAGAGATGTGTGACGAATATCCAGTCACAAGAATCGTCGTCATGGGCACATCCATGGGCGGATCGATTGCCCCAACCTACGCGGCGACTGCACCACCTGACATAAAGAGCAAAGTCGTTGGCATCGTCAGTGTTGAAGGTTCAGGAGACCTGGCCAGTCTTTTCCATCAGACGACGATGGATAATGTCAAAAACGCTATGCTCACATCCTTCGGTGGCCCGCCTGAAACACGGCCGCTCGCCTATTCGAGCAGGAGTTTCCTCACTCATATAAATGAGCTGCCTCAGTCGGTCAAATTCTGTATCGTGTCAGCAAACAAAGATAAAGTCGTGCCGCCACCGCTGCAGAAGGAAATGGTAGACGCGCTGACAAAAGCGAATATTCAACACAAACTGGTTGAACTCGACATACACCACGAAGCGCCGCCGATTGCTGTTTACAGTCAGGCGTTGGAATACGTTCTGAACTGACCCGCGGCCGCTCTGCTGTTCCAATTCAGTCAGTAAAGTACGTGTTGATCCGACCAGGCACACCAAATTTGATTTAAAATGAGCCTGAGCTGATTGACATCCACCGACTAATTCAGCCGGGAAAACGTGTATACTACGTTTACTTTCGCCCGCACTCAAACCCGAAACCACCACCAGTTGGAACAATGTCAACCGAAACAGTGCGAGTCACCGTCGACATAGTCGCATTTGCCATCGAGCAAGGTGCCCTTGAAGTTCTTTTGATCAAAAGGAAATTCGACCCTTTCAAAAGCTCATGGGCGTTGCCGGGCGGGTTTCTCACCGATGCAGATAAATCGCTCGACGATGCCGCCGCCAGAGAGTTGCTTGAAGAGACCAATGTGGGCAACGTTTATCTCGAGCAGCTCTATTCATTTGGAGACAAAGGTCGCGATCCACGAGGACGAACTGTCACCGTTGCCTACCTGGCCCTTCTCAGGCAAGAAGAGCTGGAATTAAAGGCCAGCTCAGACGCAAGCGGTGTCGCGTGGTGGCCTGTAAATGAACTGCCCGAGCAAGCTTTCGACCATGCCGATATAATTTCCTATGCGCGGAAAAGATTGCGCTACAAAATCGAATATTCTCCGGCAGCATTCATGCTCATTCCAGAGAAATTTACTCTCAGAGATTTGCAGATGGTCTATGAAGCGGTACTCGGACGCAACGTCGACAACAGAAACTTTCGCAAAAAATTCCTCAACACCGGAGTGTTGCAAGAACTAGACGAAACCTCGCAAGAGACATCCTTTCGCCCGGCGCGTCTCTATAATTTTTCAGAAAGCGAATTTGAAAGACTTCCAGATCGTCCCGTATTTCTATTTTAAGCATCATATTCAATACCACATGTTCGACACCAAATTTAAAACAAATGCTCTTCTTTTGACTGTGATTACATTGCTTGGCAGTGCGCGACTGGTCTACGGACAGAGTCACAACTGGAATACGCAAGCTCGCACGCAAGCCGAAAATGCCAACTCTCGAGCGCTGACACTTTTGACCAAAGGTGCGGCGGTAAAAGGCTGGTTAGATTTAGCTATCGCGGCGCTCTTGCGCGCCACCGCCGCCGACCCCACAGATCCTGTGCCCTACACGACACTGGGTCTGGCAATGGATCTCAAACAACGCTATGGGGAAGCGCTTGATGCGCTGGCTAAAGCCTATCAACTCGATCCAAAATCGAAAGAGATCGTTCTCAGTACTGGTATCAGCCACTATCTTGGACATAGCTTCGACAAGTCCGAACATGTTTTGACAACGTTGCTGCGTCAGAATCCCACTTTCTGCGAGGCGCACATCAGTCTCGGCTTTGTTTCTATGCGTAATGGAGATTTCGAAAAAGCGAGGAAGCATTTCAAGCAGTCCATCGCTTGTAATCCAAATTGTGAGCCGGCATACCAGGGATTGGCAATCGTCGATTACCTGTCAGGCGATCTTGAGAGTGCTTACGAAGAGGCCACTCACGCCGAAACCCTGAAGCAATATCCACCCGTGACGCTGCTTCTTGCTGAAATCTGCGCCCTGCGTGGAGACGAAGCACAGATGCGCGCGACGCTCAAGCAATTGTCGAAAGTAAAACAGCCTTTCGAGCAACGACCGATGACATTGATTGGATTTTCTGCCAATCACGATTTTCACTGGGATCCATTCATAGCAGACGATTTCGACCGCGGCAGTTTTGTCAGTGCGCGAGCGCTCGACTTGCCATTGCAGGATAAGAAGCGCGCCTCAACAGCGGCATCAGGCAAAATCGATGAGCAATTATCCCGCGCCGAACAGATGCTTGCCAGTGCACCGCACGACTTCTATCTCCTGCGCCAGGCCGGACTCCTCAATATGGCGGCGGGAAACTATGCCAGTGCCGTCAAACAATTCAACGAAGTGCTCACGAAAGCATGCCCGAACAGCCACATCGATTATCTCTACCTCGGACGCAGCCTCGCCTTGCTGGGACGCAAAGATGACGCAGCGCAATGCGTTCGCCAGTACAAAACCAACCTTTCCCAGCAAAAGTTGGCACCGATGTTTGAGCAAATCGTTAATAATTCAAGCGCCGCAGCCGGTCCGACAACGCCGCAAACCCCTGTGCAGCCTCAACCTACAACATCGACACCATCAGATACCGGCTTTTAATTAAGTATCCGACGGCAGGGTTAGCCTGTTAGCGTGATGCGCAGATCGGTATGGTCGAGCTAAGATCACTTTGGAGTACCTTTTCTCCAAGTTTACGATTGGCATCCGGCGCCCGCGACGGAGTAAATAATTGCCCGGAAACCGAAATCAAACATCCAGCGTCCACGGACTTCGCAATCCGTCGCTATCCAACTACCGAAATTTGACCTTGCTCCATCGAGGTCTCAAACACGATGTTTTCCAGGCTACTTATGTTGGCGATGAAAGTACGGTCATTCTAAAAATCTTCTACGGGGAAGACAAAAATCCTGCCGCTGCTGCAAAATTCCAAACTGAATTTCGCTTGCTGAAAGAACACAGCATTCCAGGCATGGTTAAAGCTTTGCGGCTGGAGCAAGAAGGTAATCACCTTATCATGGTGATGGGTCACAATCGCGGAGTACCTCTTGCAAATCTGCTTAGCACAAAAGGGGTTTTCGATCCGCCATCATTTTTGCGTATTGCCATCCGACTGACACAAGCCATCGAGCGAATTCACAACGAAAATATCGTTCACCTCGATTTATGCCCGCAGAACATTTTGATCGATTTAGATACGGAAGATGTAACAGTAGTGGGGTTTGGCTCTGCCACCAAAGTCTCACGCATCGAACAGTCAAATGCCGGTCCAATTCGCCCGGCAAAATTGAAAGGCGCACTGCCTTACATTTCACCGGAACAGACCGGAAGAATCAACTGCGCTGTCGATCATAGAAGCGATCTTTACGCGCTGGGAGCTATTTTTCAGGAAATGTTGACGGGCGCACCACCGTTTACTTATAACGATCCGCTCGAAATGATTCACGCTCACCTGTCGCAAACACCGGCTTCGATTTGCAACGCCAATGCGAATTTGCCGGAAGCACTCGCCAGTTTGATTCTGGAGTTGCTGAAAAAAGCTCAGGACGACCGCTATCAAAGCGCTTCTGGACTAAGCTACGACCTGAATCTTCTTCAACAACTATCTGCTACTAACAACTGGCCCACAGACTTCAAGCTCGGTACGCGAGATCGCACACGCAGACTGATCATGCCGGAAAAACTCTATGGTCGCCAGCAGGAGTTGCAATTACTGACTCAAGCATTTGACCGCATGATGCATGAAAACAAAGCACAGTTGCTCCTGGTCAGCGGTTACTCTGGCATCGGCAAGACGTCTCTCGTGCGTCATCTCTACGAACCATTGGGAAAAGAGCAGGGCTTTTGTCTCTCCGGCAAGTTCGATCAGTTCAGGCGCGACATTCCATTTGCCACAATTGTGCAGGCATTTGAAGAGTTGGTTCAATATCTACTGACTGAATCGGAAGAACAAATTGATAGCTGGAAGGTCAAGTTAGAAGAAGAACTCGGACAGGGAACAGCTCTGGTTGCGAGACTCTTGCCAAAGATAGAGTTGCTGCTCGGCAAGCAAGACGAGGTGCCGGCACTGGCGGCAGCTGAGGAGCAAACACGTTTCAAAAACGTCTTCCGACAATTCATCAAAGTTTTTGCCCGGCACACACACCCACTCGTTCTCTTTCTTGATGATTTGCAATGGGCAGATGCTGACAGTTTGCAGCTTATCAAAAGCCTGATCACAGACTCGGACAATCTCAACCTGCTTTTAATTGGCGCCTATCGCGACAACGAAGTCGATCAAGATCATGCACTGTCCAAAATCGTAGAGGAAATTGCCAGTCAAGCTCCTGTTCAACATATAGTTCTTAAACCTCTGTCGCTAAAGCATCTCAACGACCTCGTCTCGGAAACATTGCGAGCCAACAGCAACCAGACACTATCACTTACCAATTTGATCTATCGCAAAACATACGGAAATCCGTTCTTTGCTATCCAGTTTTTGCAGATGCTCTACATCGAAGAGCTGCTGCGTTTTGATACTACCAGCGGTTCATGGATCTGGGACTTGCAGGAAGTGCAGGGTCGCAACTATACCGATAATATCGTCGACTTGCTGCTCACCAAGCTAAACCGCTTACCTGATGCGGCCCGCCATCTCACACAATTAGCGGCATGTCAGGGGAACGTGGGTGACATCGACACGTTACTCATGGTCTCGCAGCAAAGTCGAGGTCAGGCAGAAGCCAATTTGACCGAAGCTGTAAAAGCGGGATTGCTGTTGCTGCAACGTGGACGCTACAGATTTTTGCACGACCGCATACAGCAGGCGGCGTACGCGCTCATCCCCGAGAACGAAAGATCGGCAGAGCATCTGGGCATCGCTAGGTTGATGGTGGCAAATCTCAGTGACGCCAGTATTGAAGAAAATCTATTTGAAATTGTCAGCCAGTACAATCTCGGACTGCCTCTGATTGACGATGATGGCGAGAAAACGACTCTAGCCGAACTCAATCTTCGTGCCGGACGAAAAGCCAAAAACAACACTGCATACACTTCGGCCCTGCAATACTTCACGCTGGGTCTCGGCATTTTGCCCGAAGAGCAAGTGGAAAATTCACAACTCGCATTTGATTTACTAATGGCTCAGGCTGAATGCAAATGGCTGCAGGGGCGCTACAACGAGGCTGAACTGGAATGCGCCAGGTTACACGAGCTCAGCCGAAACAGGCTGAATACAGCCAACGCTTACAAGTTACAAGCTGAGATTGTAGCAGCGCAAAGTTGCGACTATGTTGCTTCCGCCAACTACGCGTTGCTTGGTCTGCAAGCACTCGGCATGCCGATCCGTATGCATCCGACCAACGAAGAACTGAATTTTGAATACGAGTCTGTCTGGCGCAGCCTCGGTGAGCGAAATATCATGGATCTCGTAGATTTGCCTCTGATGACCAATCCCGAGATGCTGGCAGCGATCGATATTTTGCAGTCTCTGTATTTCAGCTCGATGATTATCGATCGCAATCTTTTTTTGCTGGTCGGCTCAAAAATTGTCAACACCAGCATGAACTACGGAAACTGCAGCGCATCGGTCCTTGGGTACGCCCAGTTTGGACTGACATTGCCGCGACTGTTCACCAAATATGCAGAAGCCGAAAGTTTCCTGGATCTGAGCAAGACACTGGCAGAAGAGCGCGGACTCAACGGTTACATGGCGCGCATGCAATTCATGTATGGACTGACCAAATTCTGGACAGTAAATCTTCGCACCTCTCAAGGGTTTCTCGACGAGGCCGTAGAGACAGCAAGACGAACAAGCGACAGAGTCTTCACCGACGTCTGCATGGGTCATCGCCTCGTCAACTCTTTCATCCTCGGCACCAATCTAAATGAGGTGCGGGCAATTGCAGAAGCCTGGCACCCATATTCAACGAAGGAGCGAGATGCATTAACGGAAGTTGCCGCGCTGGTGGACCACACCTGCCAGCGACTGATTCAGCCAGACACTGCTGCGATGAAAAAAAAGGAGCAGGACTATGCGGAGTTTATCCACTTTTTCAACAGGCTGCTTGCGGGTCTCCATTCGGTCTTGCAACTTCAGGTTCAATATATTTACGGTGACTTTGGCAACGCCATACGCAGCGGAGCGCTAGCCGAACCGCTTCTCTGGGCGCACATCACATTCAATGGAGAGTGTGAATACTGGTTCTACCTGGCCCTGGCTATGGCAGCAAACTTTCACAATGTGACGGGAGAGGAACAAAAAACATATCAGCGCAAATTGGAAGAACACGAACATTTATTATCGTTGTGGTCGCAACATAATTCAGACGACTTCAAATCAAAACACGAGCTTGTATTGGCTGAGATGGCGCGCATTCAGGGCAAACAGCTCGAGGCGCAAAAGCTCTACGAGCAAGCGATCGGCTCGGCACGTCACAGCGGCACAGTACAGATAGAAGCGATCGCAAACGAACTGGCAGGCAAGTTCTACCTGTCATTGGATCTGAAAACGGCTGGAGAGAACTATCTTAGAACAGCGAAAAACTGCTATGCACGCTGGGGTGCCACGGGCAAAGTGAAGCAGCTGGAAGAGCAATATCTCGAGTTGTTCGAACCGGAGTCTCAGAGCATGTCACTCGACATGATGACGGTATTCAAGGCTTCGCAAGCGATTTCCAGAGAAGTGAGATTTGACCGATTGCTCGAAACTTTGATGCGAGTCGTTATTGAAGCAGCAGGCGCGCAACAGGGTATCCTGCTTCTACAAAAGGACGACGATCTCGTCGTCAGAGCCGTTTCTCAGATTGGCGAAGAAACTCAAATCGCTGATGGGAAAATCGTACTGACCGAGATCCCATTCAAAGACGCGCACGCCCTCCCGCAAACCGTAATAAACTATGTTCGGCATACAAATGAAACTGTCGTTGTTGAAGATGCGCAACGCGAACCACTGTTTGCCAACGAACCATATTTCAAGTCAAGTTCGACGCGATCTGTTTTATGCCTGCCGATCATCAAACAATCAAAGATGTTAGGTATCCTCTATCTCGAAAACAATCTGGCGCCAAAGATTTTTACTCCGGATCGAATCGATTTATTGCAATTGCTGACAGCACAGATTGTCACCTCGCTCGAAAACGTCATGCTATTCGAAACCACGCGGCGACAGGAAGAACACTTTCGCCTCAGCTTCGAGACCGCAGCTATGGGAAAAGCGCATGTGGATTGCGCCAGCGGCAAGTATGTACGAGTCAATCAAAAATTCAGCGAAATCATCGGGTATTCTATCGAAGAACTTCTGGCGATGAGTCCAGACCAGATCAGCCATCCAGACGACCTGGGACCGGGCGAAGGCTTAGCCGAGGTGTTGAGAGAGGAACGCGATCAGCAAATAGTCAAACGCTACATACGCAAAGACGGTCAAACAATCTGGGTGGAATTGACAGTCGCATTCATTCGAGACACTGACGGAACGCCAATTACAGCCGTTGGCATGCTGCAAGATATAACCGCTCGACTGAAAGCGGAAGAGAGCTTGAGAGCATTAAATGCTGAACTGGAAGAGCGCGTCGAAAGCAGAACAGCGGCCCTTGGACAGGCAAAGGAAGCCGCAGAACAAGCCAATCTCGCCAAGAGCGAATTCGTAGCAAACATGAGCCATGAAATTCGCACACCGATGAATGCGGTAATCGGCATGAGCGATCTGCTTTCGCGAACGACGTTGAATTCAGACCAGCACGCTTTCGTCAACAACATCCAGAAATCAGCAGAGTGCTTACTGGCGCTGATTAATGACATTCTAGATTTTTCCAAAATCGAAGCTGGAAAGTTGGAATTGTCACAGACCGATTTTGACTTACCAACTCTAGTGGAAAGCAGTGCAGAATTGCTTGCTGAAACTGCACGACATAAAAGAATCTCACTCATATGCAACATCGCCAACAACGCACCAGCAAAAGTGCACGGTGACCCCGCCAGAATTCGCCAGGTGCTTCTCAACTTACTGAGTAACGCCAACAAATTCACCAGTCGGGGCGAGGTAACTTTACAGGTAAACAGCTCCACCATCACAAATGGTGTCAGTGTCGTGCACTTCTCTGTTCAAGATACAGGCATCGGCATGAGCAGCCGCGACATGGAACAACTATTCAAACCATTTTCGCAAGCTGATACATCCATTACTCGCAAATACGGCGGCACGGGGCTTGGTCTGTCAATCTCAAAACGGTTAGTCTCACTCATGGGCGGATCGATCGAAGTAGAAAGCGCCGTCGGCGTTGGTTCTACATTCTCCTTCAGCATCCCGCTCAAGGTAGTGCAACCATCGATGCACCACAACGAAGAAAAAGTGCTTGCGGGCAAACGTTTCCTGCTGATTGGCATGGCAGAAAATGCAGTGGATGTCATTTCGACCTACACAGAAGCGTATGGTGCGCAATGCGAAAGTTGCCCCGACCAGAAAAGCGCCGTCGCGTGGATCGGTAAAGCCGAAAAGGATTCGCGTCCATTCAACCTCTGCATAATTGACAGCGACTGCCTTCCAGACCCAGAAGAGTTTACTCAGTTGCTGGCAGATTCCGGACACGCGGCTGGCGTCAGAGTAATTCTTCTGGGCACAACCCAGTTTCCTCAGAAATTCTCAGCGGTCTTGCAGAGACCATTCAGAAGATTGCGCTTGCTCGATTGCCTGCAAAACACACTCAATGACACTCGTCCAGGCAAGCGCACCAAGATATCTTCGTCGGGCGGAATGATTCTTCCTCGCCGCGCAGACAACGCGCTGATATTAATCGCAGAAGACCAAAAGGTAAACCAGAAATTAGCCTACTGGCAGTTGCGTGAGTTAGGATGCCTGTCTGAAGCCGTATCAAATGGTCGAGAAGCTCTGGACGCTGTCACAAACACAAAATATTCGGCTGTGCTCATGGACTGCCAGATGCCCGAGATGGATGGATTCGAAGCGACTCGCGCGATCAGAAAAATGGAAGAAAAGTCCGGATACCATGTACCCATCATCGCAATGACAGCTCAAGCCATGTCCGGGGACCGGGAGGCGTGCCTTGCCGCCGGAATGGATGATTACATCAGTAAGCCAGTCACGTCAGCCAAGCTGAAGGAGGTGCTGGACCGCTGGTTGCCTCAATCAGCTCTAGCCGCCCCGGAAGACGACACGAGGAAGCAGGCGACAGAACTAGTTTCATCTGAGTCTCCGCTTCAACACTACAACCGGAAGTTATCCGAATGGGAAAAATCAATGGGGCGAGATACCGCTCTCGAACTGATGTCTGAATTCACGCTCGGTATAGAAGCCACTATAAAAGAGTTACATTTGCACCTCAGTCACGGCAACATAGCGGACGTGAGATCCACAGCGCATCGACTGAAGGGACTATGCCTGAACTTTTTCGGCGAGGAAAACAGCAGGCTGGTCGAACAAATTGACATTGATGCACAACAGGGCGATTGGAACTCGATTGAATCACGTCTACCAAGATTGAAATCTGCCTTCGAGCACTTCTTGCAGTTGGCACAGAGTAGCAAAGCAGAAAAGTAGCCTGGAATCTTAGAAACAGCAATGCCCCGAGTCTCCATCGGGGCATCGCTCTTTTAACCTGAAAATAGAACCTACGCCGTCACCGTCTCAGGGGAGAAAAAACAGGTGCCCTCCATAATGGCGTGAATTTGCGAGCACAGATGCAGCGGGTCAAAAGGCTTGGTAATTACGCCTGTGGCACCGAGGATACCCAGGCGCTCGAGTTCATGCTTTTGAATTCTAGCGGTCATGAAGATAACCGGCAGCTCGCTGCAACTGGGCATATTCCGGAGTTTCGCAAGCGTCATCGGACCATCCATATCAGGCATCATCACGTCCATCAAGACCAGATCCGGACGTTCTTCTGCAATCATGGAGAGAGCTTCCTCTCCCGACTTCGCTATCTTCACTTCAAACTTGCCGACGCTTGTAAGCGAGATCTGCGCGATTCTGCGAATGCTTGGATCATCGTCTACGAGAAGAATTTTTTCGACTTTCAATTTCTGCGACCAAATAAATTCGAACCGCTCAACCGAGATTTCTATAATCCATCATCCATGCAGACGTGGCTTATTGCCATCCCCACTAGAGGTGATCTCGGCTGTATTTTACTCCCCCATGAGTTGGCAAATAAGCTCACTCTAACGACGATGGAAACGTGACAGGCTGCCAGCTTGACAACATTAAAGGAGAATTAGACACAATACCATTGCTCAGATATATAAGATGGTCTACTGTTTGAGAACCCGCAATTATTTGAAACATATCGGCAAGAAGGGCACGGCGAAAGCTTCGTGTCACAGGCGCTGCTGCAAGGAGCAATGAGAATCAGCAGTTTTTTAAACACAAAAGCAGTAGCGCATGCTTCTTCTCGCCAAAAGCACCGCGCATTCAGCTCCTGTGACGGAGCGGTATCCCTGGCGATGATTAAACTGGAGAAGGCATGTCACCACTGTTACCGGCGAGCAGCTCAATCAACACCGTTGCGTTCACCACCGAAGGAAACGTGCAATCGAATGCCAATTCGGTGTACCAGGATACTTATTCGAGCAGTCAAATTGACAGCTTGCTCAAACTAGAAATGGAACAGTTAAAGACTGTGATTGAAAAAGCGAACAATGAAATTGAAGTGCAGTTCGAGCAGGTGAAGGCAGATCTGGATCATACTTTAATGAGCGATCTGAAGCGAGTCGACAAACGGCTCCAGTCATTAGAATCCTCGCTACAGGCAATGAATGAGTCAAAGCTATCCAACAACTCGCAGGCGATGGTAATTCTGGTAGCACTATCTATAGTGCTTGGTCTGGCCAACACGATATTACTGTTCGTTCACCACGCTTAGTCGGCATGCTGTTCTTTCACTGAGCAGGACCGGCTCAGTGTTCGTTCACCACTCAAGATATGCTTATCGCTCTTACACAGCGCTCGGTGAGATCAGTCTCGTTCACCACACACAACAGGCTGGCAGTTTCACTCACATTGTACAGTCAATTACGTCTCGATTGAAGGTCCGTATTCCTCAGGACGCATGTGAAACGTCCATGCTATCGCTTCCTGAACTGTCTTCATATTTGGTGGCACTCGTAAAAAATATTCTTTGAACGACCCGTCAGGTTCTGGAGTGCTATTTTTAACGCGAACAAGAGCGATTGGTTCGTCACCAGGCAATTGCTTAAGATACAACGTCCCCATTTCATTTTGATCGCGAATACCCGCACAAGTCTCACGAAGGTAGTCGGCAACGCCAAACTTGTCGATCAGAGCCCGACGCAGTTCAATGTTTCTCTCTTCGTCGATGCGTTTGCTGGTCAATGTCTGCGGGGATTCAATGATTTCACGAGGCACGGCGGTGCCACGCCATGCGTAGATTTTGTAGCCGTCTGGAAATTCGAGCGCGGCTCCATCCGCGCAATGTAAGCGGTTATTCTCACCAACACGGACTCTGGGCAGTCGACAAATAAATAAAACGCGAGTCAAAGGGGTGTAAGCAAATCCGCAGCGCATCAATAAACTCAGATCTGACAAAGTTGATCTGAGCTCGCGCGAGAACTGGTCGCGCAGCATGTCGGCAATGATTGCATAACAGGTAGCAGAGTAGCTTGCCCAGGCGCCCCAGAGTGTGTCGTAGGGACCGAAAGCGAGGAGCGCAGCGGTGTTCATGGCGTTATCAGCCGATAGATTACGAGGCTTGCGGTACTTTTCGTCGGCTTGAGGAGCAGGACATTCCGCGAGCTCCTGCTCAAATTTGGTGCCCGCGATTTGCTCGTGCAAGTCGAGGGCGCGCTTATACAGCGTCGTCATGGATCCGCGCGAAGAGCCAAAGATGGTCGTCGGCGAGTCCCTGAGCGAAAGCGACTGTTCCCGCAGAAGAGCATGGCCAACCACTCGCTTGAAGGGCTGCGCCACATCGATTGGGCGGGTATAGAGACGACTGGTAAGTTGGGCCGACAAGCCAAGAGTGACTGAGCGGGCCAGGCAGTTCACAGCCTGCGTCGTGTTCGCTTGCAAGAGATTGAATATTGGCGAGGCCGCTGAGATGCCCAAACGAGACCAGTTGAAACGAACAAACAGTTCAGCCAGCTCCGGCAGCAATAATTCATCGTCGTACTTGAGAGAGCATATTTTGGTCGTCGAAATCTGTCCAATCAAGCGCTCAAATGCAAGATGCCATTGCCGATCGCTGAGCAGCTTTCCCAGTTCCTCAACGCGCAGGTCGATGTTCAAATCATCCCGTTTCTTATCGCGCGGACGGAAGGCCAGAAGTTGCAAGAGCAGTGGCATAACGGCCAGCTGAAACGGTCCATCGCACCAGATCAGATCTGGTGATTTAAGCCCGACGCTTCTGTAGACACGCTCTGCAGCCAGTGAGATCAGCTCTGGGTCAGCTGGCTGCTCAAATTCCGCACCAACTCGCATCAAACCAGAAAGTTGATCGAGCAATCTTTCCTGATCAAAACTGAGAGTGTCGAACAGGTCAGTCAAACCCACTTACTGCTTCGTCGCGGCTGGCGGAACTGCTGCAGTCACTTCTTTCCAGTTGGAGCGATAGTGAAGTTTTTTCCACTTCCCATCTTCCTTCTTAAATATGTCTGTGCAGTGTGATTTAAATTTCTGTGGATGCTTGCCGCCGAATTCTTTGAACGCAACGAACGACACTACAGCCATGTCGCCATCAACTTTGGCATAAGGGTGTTCCATGGTGTATGAAATGAGCGGTGAGTCTGAAACTTCCCAGCCGTGGATTTTTGTTCTCATGTCTTCCAGAACGGCTTTTCTACCGACTATTAACGACTTTGACGACTCGTCGAATGTGGTGCAGTCATCATCCATATATTTGCCGGCTGTTTCAAGGTCGCCTTTGCTGTACGCCCGGAACAATACTTTCAGTGTGTCCAGAACCTTTTCAGACTCAGCACAAGCTGCGTGCGGATTGACGCAGCTGATCTTTACTCCGGCAGCATCAACCTCCCAACCCTGATAATCGGTCTCTTTCACCTTTGTATCTGTATTCGGCAGAACTTTTTCGGTGATAGGGTTGTCTTTCAATCCCACACTCGCGGCAGCTGCCGATGTCGACGCTGTTGAAGCCGACGCTGTCGAAGCCGACGCAGCGGTGGAAGACGCTGTGGAAGCTGGGGCCGCGACAGGCGTCGTGCTGGCGAGGCCCTTTTTCTCGGAGATATCTTGCACCATGACGTTGCCACCGGCGTGAACCGCCGTTGGGCAACTCATGGACACTACACAAGAGAGAGCCAGCGTGATCTTGATAATTTGACTAGCCATATTTGCCCCTTAGTTTGCACGAGCCATAGCCGATTCGACATCGCGAAGTGCGTTATCGGTGTCGGTCAGGTAAGAATTGATTGAGTCCAATTTACTCTGGTACTCGTTGATCTTTCGCTGCGTTTCATCTGCTGCATCCTGGAGGTGCGCTCTCTGAGTCAAAAGAGCGTCTCGTGAACGAGCAAGGCTGTTCAGAATCGATGCATTGTAGGCTGATGCTCGGCCGGAAAACCAGCACAACGAGCAAATTGCCAACATCGCCACAAATCTGCGCGATTGTGGGTGCGCGGCATTTTTCATTGCAGCGCGCAGCATCGCGATAACTCGGAGATAACGGGAATCTTCCACTGTGTTTCAACCTATAGCAGTTGCCTAAAGCAGCTTAATGATACTCCGCAAACGGCTCCATGGCGAGCAGTTCGAGAAAAGCAAGTCTAAATTCTCAGAAACTGTGTAAACCAAAGTAACGAGAGTTAACGTCCATGTCACAATTAATATTCACGGCGTCGACCGTTAAAACGCATATCAGAGCCACTTTTGCGGCTCTGAGGCGGCTCAGCAGAAAGCTGGCAAGGCAGCTTTCGAGCATTACCTGCTCCGCCTGGTAATTATCGTGATATAACGTAAGTAATACAATTACTTTTATTGAGAAAGAATCGTAAAATCAAACACCAAACAGGTGACAAAATGTACGAACTCAAGCACAGCGCTACCACAGAGCAATTTCGTCAGAGCTTAATTGACGAGGCGCTGAATCTGGCTATCCGTGAGGATCTTGGCGAAGAGAAGATCGACGTCACGACAGAGAGCGTAGTTGAAAGTGACCGGCAGATTTCAGGCAGCGTCTACTGTAAGCAGGAAGCAGTCGTTATTGCAGGGCTTCGGGTTTTCGCATACGTTCTAAGCAAATTCGATTCTCAAATCTCCATACAGAATCATGTTGCAGAGGGGCAGTTCATTGAGTCGACTCCAGTTGTGGTTGCCACATTCAGCGGCTCTGCCGCAAACATTCTGAAGGGTGAGCGCATTGCACTGAATCTGTTACAACGCATGTCTGCCGTCGCCACAGTCACACATCAATTTGTCGAGCTGGCAAAACCATTCGGAATTCAAATCCGTGACACAAGAAAGACGACACCGGGGCTGCGCGCCTTCGAACGAGAAGCGGTGGCACTGGCTGGCGGCGAAAACCATCGCTTTCGGCTATTCGACGCCATTCTAATCAAAGACAACCACATAGAATTTGCAGGCGACATTGAAACAGCAATCAAAAGCGCCAGGCAAAAGCATCCTCAGCTGCCGATCGAAGTAGAAGCAACAACTCTTGCACAGGTTAAGCAGGCTGCGAATCTCGGTGTTCAAACAATTCTTTTAGATAACATGAGCCCTCAAACAATCCGCGAAGCAATCGCACTGGTGAAAGGCGCGTGTTTTATTGAAGTGTCAGGCGGCGTCAATTTCAAAAATATAAAAAGCTATTTGATCGAAGGCGTCAATGCCATCTCAATCGGAGCCTTGACTCACTCAGCGCCTAGCATCGACATCAGTCTCGAGGTTGAAATATAGACATGACGATCAGCATCACTACGCCAAACTCAGCTTCGAATTCAGCGACATTGCAACGTTCGCATTCACTGACAAAAGAGCAATTGCTCAGAGAAATAAATGAATTGCGAAAGATTAGAAACGCGGTCATCCTGGCGCATAACTATCAAATTGACGAAATTCAAGATGTAGCTGATTATGTCGGCGACTCCCTTGGATTGTCGCAGCAAGCGGCAAAAACAAAAGCTGAGACCATCGTCTTCTGCGGTGTTCACTTTATGGCTGAAACTGCAGCCATTCTCTGTCCGGAAAAACGGGTATTGATACCTGACCTGGACGCCGGATGCTCACTGGCCGCATCTATCAATATCGAGCAACTGCGTCAGTGGAAACACGAGCATCCGAAAGCTATGGTCGTCTCTTATGTCAATACCACAGCCGAGATCAAAGCAGAATCTGACTACTGCTGCACTTCTGGCAATGCCTTGAAAATCGTGAACTCAATTCCGGAAGATCAGGAAATATTGTTTTTGCCCGATCAATTCCTTGGATCATGGGTGCAAAAGATGACCGGGCGTAAAAACATGCACATCTGGATGGGAGAGTGCCATGTTCATTCTGCGATTCAACCACAAGAGATTGATAACAAGATCAAAGAGAACCCTGACGCAGAACTGCTTATACATCCTGAATGTGGCTGCCTGACGCCTTATCTGGACAGAGTTGCCCGCGCAGGCGCACAGGATCCTCTGAAAGTAGCTTCGACTGAAGGCATGATTCAACGAGCTTGCAACTCGTCGGCGAGAAAATTTGTGGTGGCAACAGAAGTCGGCATATTGCACCGCCTGAAAAAAGAAAACCCAGACAAAGAGTTCTTACCGATCAATCAAGAGATGAGCTGCATGTTCATGAAAATGATCACTCTCGAAAAATTACATCGTTCGCTTGTGGAGGATGTATTTGAAGTCACAGTTCCAGACGACATTGCGCAGAAAGCACGCAAATCAATTGAACGAATGATTTCAATATATTAGAAGTCATGAAAAAATCGAATATAAATCTGGGTGAAAATTGGGCAAGACTGGACACCGATGTTCTAATCCTCGGATCAGGTTTAGCAGGTTTATTGCTCGGCATCTTGCTGCACGAACGTGGAGCTTCTGTAACTGTAGCTTCGAAAGAAACGTTCAGCGACTCGAATACCTTCTATGCACAGGGAGGACTGGCTGCCGTAACCTCAAATGGCTTGATTGATTCTCCATCTGATCACCTTAACGACACCATCAAATCTGGTGCCGGTCTGACAGACGTTTCAATAGCCGGCGCTATCCTGGCGGCCGCACCGCAATTGGTGCAAACCCTGGTTCGATTTGGAACCGCATTTGATATAAATGCAAGCGGTGAATTTGCTCTGGCTCGTGAAGGTGGACACAGCAAAGCTCGCGTCTTGCACAGCAAAGACACGACTGGCAAAGCCATATCAAACGCCCTGCTGAGAACGGCCACCGACAAAGCTGCAAGTTCGACAAACTTCAACTTAATCGAATACTGCTTTGCTTGCAACTTGCTTACTGACGGGCAAAAGATTTCAGGTGCTGAGGTGTTGCACGATGGAGTAATCAAAAAGATTTACGCCAAGCACACAGTGCTGGCCACAGGTGGCGCCGGACAGATTTATTCACGAACGACCAATCCTCTAGTTGCCACCGCAGATGGTGTAGCGCTGGCATACCGAGCTGGAGCAACACTTGCAGATCTAGAATTCGTGCAATTCCATCCAACTGCACTGGCGCTGCCTGGTGCACCCGCTTTTCTTATTTCAGAAGCGGTTCGAGGCGATGGAGCCATTCTTCTTGACAGCGATGCGAAGCCATTCATGAAGAAGTTTCATCCTGATGGCGACCTGGCTACCAGGGACGTAGTGGCCCGCGCAATTCACAACACGATCCTTACGGATAAAGTCCCTTTTGTCAGCCTGGACTTGCGACCGATTGGCAAGCGAACATTGCTGCAGCGCTTCCCAAATATTGTCGAGACCTGTCGTCGTTTCGGAGTGGATCCAACCGAAGAGTCGATACCCGTTTGCCCAGCCGCGCATTACTTCATGGGCGGCGTGCTGACAAATGCTTTCGGACAAACAAGTTTGCCCGGACTGTATGCCATCGGCGAAGTAGCGAGTACTGGATTACACGGAGCTAACCGCTTGGCGAGCAACTCGTTGCTCGAAGCCGGTGTGATGGCAATCAAACTGACTGACGTACTGAGTGCAGGGGGAGCGAATCCTTCAGATCAAACGAGCCCAGGGCGTTCTCGCCCGCTCGAGAACGCGATCACCGAGCCCGGGAAAACTTCACCTCTATTAACGCGAGTGCAAGATTCTGGGGATGCGAATTTACGTATGCCAGAGTCTCTGGTCGAATTCAAATCCAATATGTATGAATACGCTTCGCTGACTCGCAGTAAACACAATCTAGAAAATCTATTGCGCGCGACTCAATGCGAAACTGTCGCTGCGCCATCGTTGAACGTGGCAAGCATGTGTGCATCCAATCTTCTGCTTGTTGGTCAGCTCATAGCAACCGCGGCGCTGAACAGAACTGAATCACGTGGAGCACACTTCAGAGAAGACTTTCCGCAGACCAACGAAGCGCTATTCGCCAGGCGCCAAGCCGTTTCAGCGGGAACCTGGAACTGGCTGGACAGCACTCCTGGCTTCGCGAAGATTGACAAGCAGTCAACATTTCCGGTGTAAAGCTGATTAAGTTTTGTTCCACAAACATCCTTGACAATGAGGCAAAAGCTTAATGCCTGGTGCATCGAGAGTATCTAGCGATGGATATTTGTTCTCGATATCCAGATGTTCTGTTTAGCTAGCTAAGGGTATACACTTATATCGATCGTTAAGGTTGTCTTTAGATTTTCGGAATCTGCAACCTGAGCCAATTTACAAGCGCTCGCATTAACTTTCTTTCCCCTCGATCCCTGAAACAAATTTCGCTTACAGGCCTCTTTAGATACATCAACTTACAGTCGGAGATATAAAAAGGTGAACGCCCGCACGAAGATATTCATTGCAGATTACGATTGTGCGAGTCTGGTTTCGTTGATGTTGTGGCTTGAGCAATTTCCTGAATTCGAAGTGTCAGGAATTTCCAGAAACGGCGCGCATCTTGTTGATCGCATCAACAAAGTGAATCCAGATATCGTGCTTCTAGACATCAATAATGGTGTCGCTGAGAACCTGCCCTTGCTGCGTGCTATACGCGGCTCCAACTCGTCGCCTGCCATTCTTCTTAAGGCTCAGTCCGAACAACAGCCTGATGCTCTCGCCTTAGAATCAGATGGCACGATTGGACCATCAACAGCGGTAAATGATGTGTGTGATGCAATTCGCAAAGCAACTAATAAGCGTCGCCTCGCACTATCTGCGGCTAACATGCCGATGACTAAAGCCGGCTAAGCTTAAGCGCCCCCGCCTGACTAGACTAACTTCGTACAAATCACTGTACAAAACCTGAAAGAAACGACGCTGGAAGAACCAAGTCATCTAGCTGCATTTGTAGTAGCGCTCCTTGTGAGTGCCGCCACCACCATAGTTGCAAGAATGCAACTGAGCCGCAGCCTGGCAGGTGGCGAAAGCGAAAAGACAAACCTGCTTGTGAAGGACGACACGCTTCGCCCGGCTGAAATTGCATATCTTTCATCGAACGGTGATATCTCACACGCACTGCTTGTGCTGGGAGCCGATCTGATGCAACGGGCATTGAAAGCGCGATTATCAGAATCGAGCAACGTCCCCGAACTGGCACCATATGAATTGCGCATGTGGGATCTGGCAAAGGAAGCCATCAAAGATTGGGCATTGACTAAAGCCGACAAGCATTTGCCGGCTGACATCAAAAAAGATCCAGTCGAATATGTGCGCAGGGTTTCGAAAATCTACAATTTCGTCGTTCATACAGCCCGCGCTTTTGTGGTCAAGGTTTTGCAAGATCCTCGACAAATCAGGCGTTATTTCAAAATGTCTGCCATCGCCGCATTGATCGCAGACTTCTCCACAGCTGGTTATAAAGCGGCATTCGAAGAAGAACTGAAGCGTAATTTAAGAGAGCGCGGGCTGATAGTGCCCTTCATGCGTCGCAGAACTTTCGTCAATTACTACACCGCCCTGGCTGTGATTGCAGTGCTTTTAAACTCAGCTTGCATTCTAGTTTTTATTCAACCATGGACGTTTGCCATCGCGATTATTGGTATGGGACTGACCAGCGCCGTCGTACTCCGGGTCGCACTATTGATACTACATTCGATACCACTTTATGCAGAAATAGCGGAAGTGATAGGGCACCTGACCAGACAGAGCTGGCGCCTGCAAATGCTAAAGGTGTTGATCCGCGCCATAACAGCATTAACCTACGGCGTGGTTTTGTTGGGCTTTTTAGCGATGGCAGGAATTGCGTTTGCAATTATGACTTTCGGCTTCCATCATTCCCATCTGATTTTTTTGTCGATCTATGTGCTTGTCACTATCGCGTTCATGCTGCCAGTTCAGGCATTTCTTGACGGATGGCGTTTAAACATAGAGGAGCGCCCAACAGCAAGAGGGTTGCGACAACTCAGCCAGAGGAGGCATGAACTTGCTTCGACGAGCCCGCTTGATAGTTTTAAAGAAGTTCTACAGACAACAGACTACGTTCCGACATTTTCGGAGCTGCTGGCCCTTTATGGGATCGAGACGTTGCTAATTCTGGCGTGAGTGGTTAGACAGGCTGAAACCTCAGCACACTAAGCTTTTTGGTACTGTCAGCGACTTTTAAACGATATCGGTTTAAGACACGCAAATTAGCGCGGAAAGCCGTCCAGTTCATTAAGTTCGCGTGCTGTGATTCTGCGGGCCCGGTGCCTGATTACTTCAGCCTCTTCGTTTCTGTTATTTTTCTCGAGCAACTCAGCCAGTGCATTGAAACACTGAGCGATATCCAACTCGCTTGGACTTTGAGGGTCGGGCGAGTTGTCTACGATATTGATGACACGCCGGTAGAGCTCTTCCGCCTGAGCATAGTTGTGTTGGGCAAGTGCCTGGGCGGCTTCGGTAGCAAGTTCCTGAACCTGTTCCATAAAAGATCCTCTAAAAACTACGTGGTTAACCGACCGAGTTCAGGGACTTTCTGTTCCAAAGAATGAATGGTCGCCGCCGATTGTTACGGCGCCGGATATGGCAGCCGATTTATCCGGACTCGGCAACCAGTGAGGCTTTATAATCGATCGTCCGCAACTAAACCGATATCGGCTTAAGTTCCAACTCAGGTAGAAAAAAGTGTCAAACAACAAGCTAAAACAGGGATTTGCTGGGGTAATCACCGGAGCATCGACCGGGATTGGAAAAGCACTCGCAATTTTGCTGGCGGAGCGTTTGAAAGCGAGATTAATTATCAACGCCCGCACTGAAGAAGCGCTTGCCGATACCAGGGCAGCAATTGAAAAAGCAGGCGGGCAAGCAGTTATCGTAGCTGGTGACGTGTCCAGAGACGGGATGCCTGCTGCGCTTGTCGAACGCTGCCTGAACGAATTCAACGACATTGACTTGCTGGTCAATAACGCCGGTCTCGCGAAGCCTGGTTCGGTTATGAGTCTGACTCCTCAAGATTGGGAGCGCGTCTTCGCCGTCAACTTTTTCGCGCCACTGCATGCAACTTACGCAGCTCTTCCTCACTTTGCATCCAGGAAGAAAGGTAAAATCGTCAACATTTCTTCGATCGCGGGTAAGGTGGCGTTTCCTGGAAGCGTCTGCTACTGTGCGAGCAAATTTGCCCTGACTGGAATGTCTGAAGGTATGGCTGCCGAGTTGCAAAATCTTGGCGTAGATTTCATCACTGTTTGTCCGGGTTGGGTGCGTACGGAATTTTTCGAAAAGAACGACGTAATGAAATCGAAAAATCCCACGCTCATTGCACAGGAAGGCAGTCTGCGAGGCATACTGATGAAACATGTACTCAGCATCAGTTCGCAAAAGGCGGCTGAGGATATTTTCCACTCCATGCAAAAAGGCGGCGGACAAGAAATTATTCTCACTGCCCCGGGAATTGCTATCGAACGCCTGAACGCCGTTCTTCCACAGGCTGTATTCAGCATGTCGAAACGAATCCCGACAGAATTAGTCGATTCGTCCAATCGAAACAGTAAATAAAAGCTCCATATCCAGGCAGCAGTTGTCGCGCCAGGTCATGAGCGGCAGTTTCAAAACAGCAGCCAATCGGGTACTAAATCTTAGAATCCCGATTGGAGCCCAAAAGATTGGCAGAACTGGAGCTTGCGGTTAGATACAAACCGTTGCCGGCAAAAATTGGATTCGCGATTATGACGGCTCTAATGCCATTTTGGGCAATAATTGTGCCGTTTTGCTTTGGTCTGTTTATGACCTTAGTAGTCACAAGCTGGAACGATGTTCAAGCTGTAGCTCTTCCAATTGCCATTGCACTGGTGGTACTTGGTGTTATACCTGTCGTCGCGATCCTGTTAGCCGCAGTCTGTGAAGACGATCGATTGGAGGTGAGTCGAGAGGGATTATCATTTCCGCTCTTTATGATGCCGGCATTGAGATTCAGGCGTGAACGTCATTGGGGCGACCTGATCGCAGCCCAGATTCAGCTCGACACATCGAAGCCTTCCGCCAGTGATCTCTCAGTTTGTGGCTTTCTAACTCTGTTTTTTCGATCCGGTGGTCGAGTCACGATGGATCTTGCGAAAGTATCGAGGACAGAACTTGAACAGTTTCTGCTTGCCATCGAAGTCTGGGGACAGGGCTGCAAACGTTCTCCTGAGTTGATCGAGTTCCAGACTGGATTACAAAATCAGAGTCGTGGTCTCGAATTCAGTTACACGCAGATGTGGGAAGAAGAGCTCAGTCGCCGCTTCAGCGCCACGTCATTTGTTCCACTGGAGCCAGACAGAAAACTGCAGGACGGACGCATAAAGATTCTCAGACAGCTTGCCTTTGGCGGACTATCTGCAATCTACCTGGCGCAAGAAAATGAAAGAGAAATGGTAGTCATAAAAGAGGCTGTCGTACCGGCAAACGCTGACGAGCAGACGCATAAGAAAGCCGCTGAATTATTTGAACGCGAGGCGAAGTTTCTAATCAAATTGAACCACCCGAACATCGCGAAGGTCTTGGATCACTTTGCGGAAGACAATCGCAGTTACATGGTGCTCGAATACATTCGTGGGCAGGATTTAAGACAGCTGGTAAAACAGAACGGACCGCAGTCAGAGCAAGCAGTGCTGCACTGGGCAAAACAGGTTGCTGCCATTGTCACTTACTTACACTCACAGGACCCACCGATCATTCATCGAGACCTGACACCGGACAATCTTGTGCATAAAGAAGACGACACCATTACTTTAATCGACTTCGGGGCTGCCAATGAATTTGTCGGCAATGCAACTGGCACCATGGTCGGGAAGCAAGCCTACATAGCACCGGAGCAGCTGCGCGGCAAAGCGAATCTTCAAAGTGACATTTATGCACTGGGAGGCACCATGTACTTTCTGCTGACTGGAAAGGATCCAGAAGCTCTGATGTCATCACATCCAAAAACACTGGTGCCTGAAATTTCAGACGAGCTAGACGCACTGGTGGCAGCTTGCACCGAGATGGAAGCATTGGAGCGACCTCAAACTGCGAACTCGTTAGAATCTAAAATTGGAGAAATTATCCTCAGGAACACTCATGAGAAACAGCAAATTTCGTCAGCTAAAGCTAGTCCCTGATGCAATCCGAGCCCGGAAACATGGCAGAAGATAACCTCTCAGATTCGCAGCCAGCCACCATATTCACACCAGATGGTGAATTAGTAATTCAGTATCGCCCATACGCAAGCACGGAAAAATGGGTTAAGAACCGTTTTTCATCCTTCAGCACAGCGAAAGCGTGGTTTACCTTTGGACTGGTTGTTTTATTTTTTGGTTTTGGCGGACCACAGATAATTTCGGCCCAACTCTCGCACTTCACGACAGCAGGCTCAAGCAGTGCTGGGCTTTTACCGACGCAGAAGTACACCGCCGCAGCAAAAAATGGTTTGATACTAGTTTGGCTTTTCTGGTCGTTTGCAGCAATTATCGCGACTGTAATTGCCAGATATCTCTCGCACCCAACCCACGTTTCGATTAGCAAGAACGGAGTTTGCCTCGAGTGGCATCGCTGGTCTTACTCCAATGGCAAAATGATGCCATGGAATAAAATTGAACGCGTCGAACTTTCGTGGCCGCCAGACAAAACTTTACCGCAAGATTCAATTATTCGGTTCAAAGAAGACAGCACCGCCCTTGATGGCAAAGTCAGCACTGGTAATTATCCAATCAAGTTAAAACTGGGCAGCATTGCCACCATTGAAGATCGGCACAAGCTCTTGAAAGCTATAGAATACTGGGGGGCGGAGGTGCCTCGAGATGCACAATTAATTGATGTGCTCACCCCTGCACAAGACGAAAGCTACACGGAGCTCTGGTTGCAAGCGCTGTCAGCTCCACCCAAACGCGAGAGATTGACACCGATTTCAGAAGGCGCGCTCTTGTTGAATGGCAAATACTCCGTTGTTGGTCAGCTGGGAGTCGGTGGGCAGGGCACGGCCTACCTGGCACGTCGAGTCAGCGACAACACTGAGGTTGTCCTGAAAGAATTTATCCTTCCGGTTTATGTGGATGTAAATGTGCGACGGCAGGCGCTGAAAAGCATGCAACACGAAGCCGCGATGCTGAAACGAATGGACAGCCCTCGCGTCGTCAAACTGATCGAGTTTTTTGTGGAAGACCATCGGGGTTACCTTGTCCTGGAGAGGATCGATGGCTTGTCACTGCGCCGCGTAGTCGAAGAAGAAGGACGGATGGATGAAAAGCGAGTTCGAGACCTGGCGGCTCAGATGTGTTCTATTCTTACGTACCTGCACAATCTTTCACCACCTGTAGTGCATCGCGATTTCACTCCAGACAACCTTATCCTTGGTAAAGATGGAATATTGAAGTTAGTAGATTTCAATGTCGCGCAGCAAACAGAGTCGACTGCGACTGGCACTGTAGTTGGCAAACACGCATACCTGCCGCCTGAACAGTTCAGAGGACGCCCGAGCCCCCAGAGCGACATTTATGCGCTGGGGGCGACTCTCGTTTATTTGCTGCTTGGTGCGGATCCCGAACCTATCACCTGCTCACATCCCATTTTACAGAGAGATGACATCTCGTCCGAGCTAGACACAATCGTCGCACACGCCACCGCTCTTGATACAGCTAAACGGTACACAAGGATTGAGGAGCTGGCTCAAGAACTTGAGCCGCCAGATGAACAAGGTGGACATACGATTACGCTGAAAGAATCAATTCCTTCTTAGTGTCGATCTGCTGAGCATGGAATCCTGGAAGAAAAGATTTCTGTAATGCCCAGATAGTCCAACAAATGATTGGTCCGGATCAAATATCGGCCGGAACAAAAGGGTCAGCGACCTTGCTCAGCCCAGTCGGCATGAAGTGATTGCATTTACGGAGATTGCTCCAGAGACACTTTCTGCTCGGGAGGCGTGTAACGCTTTCGTCTGAACACATCTGTTTTCAACGAGGCAACACGGTCCAAGAACAGCAGTCCATCGAGGTGATCAGTCTCATGGAGAACAACGCGCGCCTCAAAATCTGAAGCTTCAAATTCCCACCATTGCCCATGCTCATTCTGAGCTTTCACCTTCACGTGCTGGGCGCGCTTGACGTTTGCTGTTAAGTGCGGCAAACTCAAACAGCCTTCCCGTGCCATGACTTCTCCTTCAGATGAAAGGATTTCCGGATTAATTAGAATCATTCGCCCGTGATTATCGCCCGCTTTGGCATTGCGCGACGCGTCGACAATCACCAGGCGGTGAAGGGCTCCCACTTGCGGAGCGGCAATACCTACGCAGCCAGGAGAGTCATAAAGAGTCTCCAACAAATCAGCTATGAGCTTAGTTATCGGTTCATCGATAACTGCAATTGGTGCAGAAATTTGCTTCAATCGCTCATCTGGATAGAGCAGTATCGGTAAAATCGCCATTTAGAGCTGCACCACATCCAGTGATTGCACCGATACGTTGACATTCAACCTCTTTGACGACTGATCCAACGTGTCTCTCAGTTGTTTCTCCGAAACCCGCTCGGGCAAAGTCACTTCCAACACCATGAGAAAAACTGTTGCGTCGTCTCGTTCTCCGGTATGTTTAGTTTCCACATCGGTAATATTGGCGCCCAGATCCGCAAGCACTCGTGTGATACCAGATACGATGCCAGGTTTATCGGCGCCGTAAACTGAGATAATGTATGGTGCACCCATATCCTCGCTCTCAGCGACTTCCTCGTCACTCAGCTCTCGCACATGGATCGTCAAGCCAAGCCGATTTTCAACTTCCGAAATTCTCGCTTTCAATTGCTCCAGACTCTGTCCGTCTGGTTGACGGATCATGAGAATGATGGCGAATTCGCCACGCAAAAGCGTCATGCTCGAGTCAAGGAGATTGCACCCCATCTCGAACAAAATTTCTGCAAGTTCGGCCACAATACCGACTCGGTCGTTCCCGACACCAGTTAAAACAACATTCTTTGCCACTTGACACTCCAGTTGAACAAGTTGCAATTATACATGTGTGCTGTGGGGCACGTAATACGCTAGTTAGTCTTGCTGCGTATCACGAAAACACGCTGTTCGAGAGCGACCGCCTCTATTTCACGATTGGTTTTGTGCAGCAAGTCGGCATAGTTTTCCAGACAGGCAGCAACATTAGCGTGGTCAGAACCAAGAGTATTTTCCCAGATTTCGACGGCACGCTGGTAAAGAGACTCCGCACGTGTGTAGTTGCCATTCTGGTGATAAAGCCAACCGAGATTATTCAAGCTTTCGGCCACCTTTGGATGCTCGCTGCTCAACGACTTTTCACGAATGGTAAGCGCACGCAAATGCAGCGATTCAGCTTTTGCAAAATGCTCACGGTCCGTGAACAGCGAAGCAAGTAAAGTTAAGGTGTTGGCGATTGCCGGATGGTCAGAGCCCAGATTTTTTTCCTGGATTTGCAGGACGCGTCTAAGCAAGGGCTCCGCATCGCTGTTACGACCCTGCTCGAAGTACAGTTTGCCGAGACTATTCAAAACCTGCGCCACTTCCAGGTTATCGCCGCCCAGTTGTCTCTCGCGAATCTGCAGCGACCGCTTATACAAAGGTTCGGCCTGCGAATATTTGCTCATCATCCGGTACAGGTCTGCCAGACTGAGCATCCCCGCGGCGGTGCTCAAATGCTCTACACCCAGGTTACGCTCCTGAATCGGCAGCGCGCGACTGAATAGCGGCTCCGCCTCGGTGTACATGCCCTGGGCAAGATAAACCAGCGCCAGATTGTTCAAAGCTTCGCCCACGTCTTCGTGATCCACAGCCAGTGCGCGTTCACGAATATCCAGAGCTCGCTTGAGAATGCCTTGAGCCTCTTCGAAGCGGCTTTCATGGTAAAGACTCAGGCCAACGGCTGTCAGGTAATCGGCAAATTGCGGATGGTCGCCGCCCAAAAGGGTTTCTTTCTCGGGCAACAGTTCCATAAGCGCATCGATTTTGCTGGCCATAAAGGTCCCTGAGGTCAACTTAACTATGATATCAAAGCATGCCAGACGGCGAGATTTTCGGACCAGTACTTAAAACACAGTACTCAGCAGCACTTTCTCCGCGAGGCGCGTGGGTCTGCTCTCGGTCCCGACATTCTGCAATTGTGAAGGCTGGATTTAGCCGGAGATGAAAGCGCCAATCCCTTGTACAACGGCGCTTTCAACCATGCCCTGCAGCTTTAAACCGATATCGGTTAAAAACTGGTGGAAGGGATTATTTATCTCTTTCCACCATTTGTATCGCAGCCTGGGCTGCGGCTAAACGAGCAACCGGCACTCTAAAGGGTGAGCAACTTACATACGCAAGCCCGATCTGGTGGGCAAAGGCGATAGATGAAGGCTCTCCCCCATGCTCACCGCAAATGCCCAACTTGAGGTCTGGTCTTGTTTGCAAGCCATACTCGACGGCAATTTTCATGAGCTTACCGACGCCATTGCGGTCCAGCACCTCGAACGGATTGTTTTCAAGAATTTTGATTCTGGTCCCATTCACGTCAATGCCATCAAGGTATCGGTTCAAGAATTTGCCTTCAGCGTCGTCGCGGCTGTAGCCGAACGTCATCTGGGTCAAATCATTCGTACCGAAACTAAAGAACTCTGCATGCTCTGCAATCTCGTCTGCCGTCACGCAAGCGCGCGGAATCTCAATCATCGTGCCGAACTTGTAGTCGACAGTTGTCTTTTCCCGCTCCATGACTTCTTTTGCAGCCGCCTCAAGGACTGAACGCGCGGTCTTGAGCTCATTCACGTGCCCAATCAGAGGAATCATTATTTCAGGAAGAACTTCGATACCCTCTTTTTTGACAGCAATCGCGGCTTCCAAAATTGCCTGCACTTGCATCTGATTGATTTCAGGATGCACCAGTCCAAGCCTGCAGCCGCGCAATCCCATCATCGGATTTGACTCATGCAGTTCATTGACCTTCTGCAGCAGCAACTCCTTCTCGCGCAAGGGTGCGCCCTTGATTCCTTTCGCCCGCATAACGGCTACTTCTTCAACCAGTGCTTCCAACTTCGGCAGAAACTCGTGCAAAGGTGGATCCAGCAAGCGAATGGTTACAGGCAGTCCTTTCATGGTTCGAAAAATGCCAATGAAGTCTTCGCGCTGCATCGGGAGCAGTTTCGCCAGCGCCGACTGTCTCTCCTCGAGACTTGTCGCCATAATCATTTCTTGAACTGCTGGAAGGCGGTCCTGGCTCATGAACATATGCTCTGTTCTGCATAGACCGATGCCTTCGGCACCAAATCCGCGCGCTGTGTGTGCATCATCAGGTGTGTCTGCATTAGCGCGCACTCTCAGTTTTCGAACTTTGTCAGCCCAAGCAAGGAGCGTTTTAAATTCCTCCGAAAACTCAGGTTCATGACGAGCGATAGCGCCGCTGAATATTTCGCCAGTGGAGCCGTCGATCGAAATCACATCGCCCTTTTTGAAGGTCTTACCGTCAACTGTGAATTCTTGCTTCTGCATGTCGATTTTCACGGCTTCACATCCGGCGACACAGGGTTTTCCCATGCCACGAGCAACTACTGCAGCGTGACTGGTCATGCCACCACGAGTAGTGATAACGCCCTGAGCCGGCACGATGCCGTGGATATCATCGGGACAAGTCTCAATACGAACCAGAATTACCTTTTCATTCTTCTCAGCAAGCTTTTCCGACTCGTCAGGGTCAAATGTAATTTTACCAATCGCTGCCCCTGGTGAAGCGTTTAATCCAGTTGTGAGCAGTCGCCCTTCAGACTTTGCTTTTGCCTTTTCGGAGGGAACGAAACTTGGCAGGAGCAGTTGATTGAGTTGCATCGGCTCGACTCTTGAAAGCGCTTCATTCTGGTCGATGATTTTCTCGTTGTGCATATCAACAGCGAGTTTCACCGCTGCTGCTGCAGTGCGCTTTCCTGTACGGGTTTGCAGAATGAACAGGCGCTCGTGTTCAACGGTGAACTCGATATCCTGCATATCTTTATAGTGCTTCTCGAGTTTGCCTACAGTGGCGAGCAATTCCTCGTAAACCTTCGGCATCTCTTTTGCCATCTCAACAATCTTCTTTGGTGTGCGAGTTCCAGCCACCACATCTTCGCCCTGAGCATTGACGAGGTATTCGCCGTAAAGCAGCTTCTCACCAGTGCTTGGATTACGAGTAAAACAAACACCTGTTCCAGATTTATCGTTGAGATTTCCGAAAACCATGGCCTGAATATTTACGGCGGTGCCGAGGTTGTGATCGATTTTATTCAAGTTGCGGTAATAGATAGCGCGGTTATTGTTCCAGCTTCTGAAAACAGCTTCGATAGCACCAGTCAGTTGCTCAGTTGTGTCTTGAGGAAATGGCTTGCCGTGCTGCTTTACCACAAGTTCTTTGTAATCTTTGACCAGCTCCTTAAGATGCTCTGCGGTCAGGTCTGGATCGTTTTTGATACCAAGTTCGTCCTTTTTATCCTCAAGGATGTCTTCGAACTTGTCCTTGTGAATTTCCAGCACCACGTTGCTGTACATCTGAATGAAACGCCGATAGCTGTCCCAGGCAAAACGCGGATTGTTAGTCAATTTCGCCAACGATTCAACGGTTTTATCGTTCAGTCCCAGATTCAAGATCGTGTCCATCATTCCGGGCATAGAGAATTTTGCGCCCGATCTGACAGATAGAAGCAATGGCTTTTCCAGATCGCCTAGCTTTCTGTCCAGAGCTTTTTCTACGTGTTTGAGTTCGCCTAAAACCTCGTCAAAGAGACCGCCTGGAACCGTCTGATTGTGATCGTGATAGTCGCGGCACACGGATGTAGCGATGGTCAGACCTGGTGGAACGTTAACTCCACTGGCAGTCATTTCAGCAAGTCCTGCACCCTTGCCACCGAGGTACTCTTTCATTGCCGAACGCGTGGCATCCGACAATTCTTTCGAATCTCCCTGGAATGCTTTGTAAGCGTCTGCAAATAGAAGCACTCGCTTCATATCAGTGCCTTTCCTTACTGTTGTTGATCCGGTGGTGCTCATCATGCTCGCTTTCTCCAGTTTGCTGTGAGTGTGGTGTGGGTTCCCGTTTATTGACGAAGGTGTAAGTAAATTTCGCTGGATGTTTCTTCGATGGCTTTGGCAGAAACATCGATGACATGGCATTTCAGCTCACGAAAGAGCTTTTTGGCCTGCCGCACTTCCTGCCTGATGCGATCGGGATCAGCGTAGTCGGTGCTCGACGGCATGCCGAGAATTTGAGCACGAGTAGTGCGAATGTCTTGCAGAAGAAAGGGATCGATGTGTAGTCCGACTATCTTGCGCGGGTTAATTTGAAACAAAGCTAGTGGCGGCTCAACACCAGACACAATCGGGACATTAGCCGCCTTCAGACCATAATGATGAGCAAGGTACATGCAATTTGGCGTCTTACTGGTTCGAGACACACCGGTCAACACCACATCTGCCTGAGTGATACCATCCGGATTTTTTCCGTCGTCAAACCTGATGGCAAAATCTACCGCCTCGATACGCCTGAAATAAGTTTCGTCGAGAAGATGGAGACGTCCGGGTTGCGACATCGGTGCAGTTCCGGTCAGAGACGAAATTCGAGTAATTAGAGGACCGAGCAGGTCGACTGTCGGGATGTTGAACTTGCGCGCTTCGTTTTCGAGGGTTTCACGATACTCTGGCAAAACGAGCGTGTAGGCGATGACGGCGTTTCCATGAGACACTTCGCGCACCAAGCCCGCCAGCTGTTGACAGCTTCGTACCTGCGGTAATCGATAAATGGACGCTCGTCCCGGCTGAAACTGTACAAGAGCAGCTCTGGCCACAGCCTCTGCTGTCTCTCCACTCGAATCTGAAATCGTGAAAACAATGAGTTCGCGCGTTTCAGTTGGAAACGGCGATTCCATCTCTAGGGCAGGATTTTCGTGCTGTTCCACTACATCACCCGCAACTTCGCAGTGCATTCACTGCGCTAGTGTTGGGCTCAATGTTCACATGCTCTGGAGCAAAACCATTGAAAGAACAGAGAATTTTAATAAGGTGAAGCCTTCGCCACTGTTGGTGGCCCACCAGTAGTATCGCCTTGCGCAGCCGCAGACCGGACTGACTCATAATGCCAATCGGCACGGGTAAACTGACGCAGTTCAAAAGCTAAACCGGTATCGGCACCGGTAAACTGATGCGGCTAAACCGGTATCGCCTTAACGAACTAAACCGATACCGTCAGATTCAGCGCTTTCATTACAGCAAGCAGGTCCAAACCGCCTGTTGTCAACTTGAGCAAGTTTCCCTGATTACAATGCGGCACGCTCACAGAAATGCTGTGCTTGATGCAGCCGAGATACGGTATGCCTGTACGAGAGAACAGAGCCATGGCAAAGTCGTCACGTCTCATTTTGTTCTCGATTTCAGCACCGAGAGCGGCCGAAGTCTCTACTGTAGCCATTCCAATTACTGAAATTCGCTGCGTAGTCAGATAATAAGCGTTCAAAACAAGCTGTTCTATCGCATCAGATGCGTGCTTCGCCACAAGAATGCACGGCAAGCTGTTCTTCCGCAGAATAGTGGCTGTGTCTTGCCACTCAGTTACTTTAGAACCGGCTTCGTTTTCCTCGAAATTGACCGGCGTCGCAGTGCCACCTGGCAACTCAATTAAGGTGAGAGTCTCGCCATCACGATGTCGGCTGAGAGCATTCTGGAAAGCAGTTTCCCGCATCACTTTTGAACCGGTCAGGAAGACCTGCTGGTATTCAAGCGGTGTCTGGGAGACGTTGCTTATAAAGGAAAGCTCCGCTTCAGCAGAGCGACTCGGTTGACCGAGAGCGATTGGCTTTACCGCGCAAGTTTTGAAACCTTGCTCTCTCAGGGCTCCAGCCACGCCAGCCATCAAAACGGTTTTGCCACAACCTGACTCGGTGCCGACTACGGCAAGACAATCAGTCGGCTTCTTCTTTTTCACTGCTTGCACGAGACAATCCTGGCACCATGCCAACATTGTAACCGCGACCGAAGCAAACCGCCTGAGCTATTGGACTGGCACCTGGGCTTTCTGCCTTGCACCTGGGCTATTTTCCCGACACCAGTTCATTTCTTCGCATTGATAGCGACGGGATTGATGTCGTCGATTTTTCTGTGACAGACTTCGAAAGCTGATTTAAGTTGCACGTCTTTCATGTCTTCCGGAGACCGCTTTATCGCAGGTCCTTCAGGATCAGCCCACCATGGACCTTTTCCATCTTTCATATCTTTGTCGGTGATATCCACCTTAACATCAGGACCGATGCCCTTTTTGTTGATGTCGGTGTCGTTCGGAGTCAGATATCTGGCAATTGTGACGTTGACACCACTGCCATCTTCCAACTTGTTAATCCCTTGAACAAGCCCTTTTCCAAAGGTTGTCTGCCCAACGAGCGTTGCCCGCCCGTTGTCTTTCAGAGCACCGCTGGTGATTTCAGAGGCGCTGGCGCTATTTTTGTTGACCAGCACCACCAGTGGTTGACGACTGATCGGCCTGCCGTCTGACGGCGAGGCATTTTTATAACCGTCACGATCTACAGTCGAGACTATGTTACCGGACTCTAAAAACATGTTGGAGATATCGATGGCATTAGTCAGCAAGCCACCTGGATTGTCTCTTAAATCAAGAATGATACCTTTAGCGCTCGACATTTTTCCAAGCGCCTCACTCATTTCGCGATTTGCTTGCTGTGAAATAAAGCTGCTCAAACGAATGTAGCCAACTTGCGAATCGAGCATCTTAGCCGTTTGCACAGCTTTGATTGGAATTTCAGCGCGCACGACCGTGACTTTGACTCGCTCTTTCTTGCGCATCAAAACCAGATTTACAGGCGTATCAATTTTTCCGCGAATCGACTTGGCGGCATCTTCGACTGAAAAACCTTTGGTAGCTTTGCCGTCGATTTCAGCGATTTCATCGCCAGGTTGCAAGCCTGCGCGCGAAGCAGGAGTATCATCGATCGGCGTAATAACGATGACGCGATGGTCCTTATCGATGCCTATTTGAATTCCAATTCCAAAGAGCTTAGCGTCAATTTGCGACTTTTCGTCAGCGAACGCGTCTGAATCCAGGAATCTGGTATAGCGATCACCAAGGCTGGCTAACATGGTCTCGATAGCTTTGTGTGCATCTTCAAGAGTTTTTAGTTTGCCGTCGTAGTGATGCTGCCAGCGCTCCCAATTCTGTTTTCCAAGCACTTCAGAATCGTAAAAATCATCTTTGATCAAGTTGAAGACCCGGTCGTAAAGCCTTTCTGGGTCTACAACTTTGCCACCACGAATAGTTTGCAACAGCTTTGGCAACTCGGTATCAGACGCTGCCACCATGAACTTTTTGTCGCTGGCAATAACGCTTGAGTTGAAGAGGGAAAATGCAATAGCGAGAGGAATTGTAAGTAAAAGTTTCCGGCGCATATAAGTATCCTGGAGACTGTCGGGACCTGGTTTTTTCACGTCTGCCCGCTCGCTGACCTGGCGGGGAGTCACTCTTTTCGATAGTTTCGCCTCGTAACAGGCGGTCGAACTGGACGGAAATTTTCGGAATCGTGGCTCTGGAGAGGGACTTTGACATGGTTTATATACCCATTATGCGCAAGTCCTAGACATTTTGCTTGATTCTGCGGGTGTTAGTATATGCCGAGCGACTCGAGGTCGAGCCGCATCCGGAAGTCAATCGAGGAGAAGTCGCAGTCGTGGACAAGCTTTCAGCAAACATCGGCATATTTGGCGGGTCTGGTTTCTACAAACTTTTTGACGAGTTTGAGGAAAGGCAAATAGAGACTCCTTACGGTTCTCCCAGCGACAGCGTCGCAATCGGAACGATGGCAGGAAAGAAAGTTGCATTCATTCCAAGACACGGCGGCAAACACACAATCGCTCCACACAAAATCAACTATCGAGCCAACCTCTGGGCGATGAAGTCGCTCGGTGTAACTCGCTTGATCTCGCCTTGTGCCGCGGGCAGCTTGCAGAAGCACGTCAAGCCGGGAGAGTTCGTAGTCTGCGACCAGTTCGTCGACCGCACCAGCGGACGCATCGACACATTCTACGAAGGACCGATCGCCACGCACGTCTCAGCAGCCGAAACATACTGCCCCGAACTGCGACCACTGGCTGTCAAAGCCGGTCAAGCCTGTGGCATCACAATGCACCCCAAAGGCACAGTCGTTGTCATTCAGGGACCACGCTTTTCGTCGAAAGCCGAATCAATCTGGTTTGGAGCACAGGGGTGGGAAGTAATCAATATGACCCAGTACCCAGAAGCTCATCTGGCTCACGAACTGGAGATGTGCGTCGTCAATATATCGCTCATTACAGACTATGATTCCGGTCTGCATGGCAACGTCGATCCAGTTTCTCACTCGGAAGTGATAAAAGTTTTCGGAGAGAATATCGGCAAGCTGCAGAATCTACTGGTCAAATTTGTCGAGACCATTCCTGACAAACGTGCTAACTGCAAGTGCGCTGAGACTTTGCTGCACTCTCGCGCTTAGGCAACTGTCAAGAACATTTAACTAAATAGACCTTTAACGCTACGTTTAAGGGCTGGATTAAGCTGCTCTGATATGCTGAATCGCTAGATCACAATCGACGGTTACGATGCCGGCAATTTCAATCAACCATGTTGTAGCAGTTCTCGGCGCAGTGCTTGCGCTCAGCTCGTACATGGTTTTGAAGACCTACGGAGCTCCAGACAAAATTTGTGTGGGCGGCGGCATTTTGTCTGCGCTTGTGGTGGCGATTTTTTGGTCGTGTGTATTGTTGGGAGCCGAAGATGAGGACGATTAACGCTATGTTCAAATTAAGTGCTGCGCTTCTTAGCACAGCGGTAAGCATCGGTAATTTCGCATTACCTTCAGGAGCAATGCCACGGCCTGCACAAAGTACGAAAATAGCGGCGGCAAACAGCTCCGAGGTTGATAAATTCACGTGGAAAAAACCGCTTATTCCCATTACACAAGATTTCACACTACCTAATGGATTGAGAGTCATACTCTCTGAGGACCACACAGTGCCGGTCGCTGCTGTCGCCATCGTCTACGACGTCGGTGCCCGCAACGAGCAGAAGGGACGGTCAGGATTCGCTCATCTTTTTGAACACATGATGTTTGAAGGATCTGAAAACGTCGGCAAAACGGAGCACTTCAAGTACATCGAAAGTGCAGGCGGCTCTTTGAACGCTTCCACTCATGCTGATTTCACTAACTACTTCGAAAAAATTCCAAGCAATCAACTTGAATTGGCTCTCTGGTTGGAATCTGACCGGATGCGTTCTTTGAAAGTAACGCCGGAAAATTTTGAGAACCAGTTGCAGACAGTCAAAGAAGAAAAGCGTTCACACATCGACAATCAACCTTACGTTCCAGCCGCGCTGAAGCTGGAGGAAGTGACTTTCGATAACTGGTCCAACGCGCACCCTGTAATCGGATCGTTCGAGGATCTAGAAGCTTCATCAATTTCCGACGTCAGAAGTTTCTTCAAGACGTACTACGCGCCGAACAATGCTGTCATGGCTATTGTTGGAGATTTCGACCCGGCGGTAGTGCATAAGCTGGTGGAAAAGTACTTCGGCAGCATTCCTGCTCAACCAAAACCGAAGGCACCAGACGTAGCAGAGTCACAGCAAACCAGAGAAAAATATGCCCGGGTGGAAGATCAGCATGCTCAGATGCCGGGCTTCTGGATGGGCTGGAAAGCGCCCGGCAAGCGCGATCCAGACTATTACACGCTGGGAATTATTCAAACGCTTCTTTCAGCTGGCGACTCATCACGCTTCTATCAGCGCATGATCAAAGGCGATCAGATTGCCCTGAAAGCTGACGCTCAATATGATGAACGCCGTGGACCAGGAGCTTTCGAAGCATTTGTTATTTTCAAACCAAATACAACTGCAGAAAAGGCCAGAGAAATAGTCTGGAGCGAACTGGATAAATTGAAGACCACACCAGTTTCGGAAACAGAGCTGGATAAGTCTAAGAATCAGGTTTTGAGAGCACTTTTCTCTTCCAACAGTTACACATCTGTGCAACGCGGATTAGCAAGAGCAGAAATGCTAGCCGAATACGGCTCGTTCTTTAACGACCCTAAAGCCATCGACGCTGACATTGAGGGCTACATGAAAGTCACTCCGGCAGACATCCAACGTGTTGCGGCAAAGTATTTTACAAAGGAAAAGACCACAGTCATAGACGTGGTGCCGACCAAAAAGACTGCCTCGGCGTCATCAGCACCAACCGAAAAATAGTATCGCCGGTCATTTAACTATCGCCGGTCAACTTTAAATTGCCAGCTTGAGGAGCTTAAAAATTGAAATCTCTATTGAACAAAACACTTTATTTGGCATTGAGCCTGAGCGTCGCAACGTCGACGCTGCAACAAGCAGTTCTGGCAGACAACGCTATCGAAAAATCGACCACTCAAAGCAGCGTCAGCAAAAGCATCACCCGACCAGCCGTAACAACACCAGACACAGGCAAGCTGGAAGTGCCGGCGGCGTCGCTTTCAAACGAGCAATGGCGCAAAAATCCTCCTTCGTCGCCACCGCCTCGACCATTCAAACTGCCGACGATTACTTCTTACAAACTCGACAACGGTTTGCAGGTGCAATTGATCGAAGACCACCGCGTGCCATTCCTGACAGTGGCACTGGGCATCAAAGCAGGCTCGGCTTACGAACCTAAAGACAAGCTGGGGTTAGCGGAAATGACCGCCGATATGCTCAACGAAGGCACAACTTCAAAGAAGAGCAAAGAGATTGCCGACGAGACTGACTTCATCGGCGGTGGCTTGAAAGCGGTATCGGATTTCGATTTTACGATCGTGAGCGGCTCTGCACTGTCCAAGTACAGCGACCGCCTTGTTGATCTTTTGAGCGATATTGTTTTCCACCCGACTTTTCCAGAGGAAGAGTTGAAGCTGGCAAAAACAAACCTGACTCAAGCACTGGCGATGAAGCGGAGCGAACCAGATTTTCTGGTAGAGGAACGCTTCAATAAAGTCGTCTTCGGCGACCACCCGTATGCAGTGGTGGCACCAACACCAACTACAATTGAAAATATAGCTCGCAAGGATTTGCAGGAATTTCACGACACGCACTACCTGCCAAACGAAGCGACACTGGTGATTGTCGGTGACTTCGATCCAGCACATCTGAAGCAGCAGATCGAGTCCAGGTTTGGCAACGGCATCTGGAAATCGGGCACCTTGCCAGTTGTACAAATGCCTCAACTACCCAAGCAGAACGGTCGAAAAATCTATCTCGTCGACAGACCGGGTTCAGTGCAGAGTTCGATCAAGCTTGGCAATGTTGCCATCAACAAAACAGATCCTGACTACTTCCCAGTGGCAGTAGCCAACCAGATTCTGGGCGGCGCAGCTCATTCACGGCTGTTTTTAAACATCCGCGAACAGAAAGGTTATACCTATGGTGCTTACAGTTCAGTGGCGGCGCATCGTCAGCCCGGTCCGTTCGCGGCGGAAGCTGAGGTGCGCACTGAAGTTACAGCGCCATCGCTGGAAGAATTCCTTTATGAGTTGAGCAGAATTCGAGATGTAAAAGTTACGGATAAGGAATTGAAAGACGCTAAAACATACATCGTGGGCTCCTTTCAGCTGGGACTGGAAACCCAATCAGGATTGGCTCAGAGACTGCTTGAGCTGAAGTTGTACGACCTCCCCGACAATTACCTGGAGACATATGCGGACAAAGTCATGGCGGTGACGCCCGATCAAATTCGCAAGGTAGCCAGAAAGGTAATCGACGACAACAACATCGTCATTTCAGTGGTCGGCGACGCAAGCAAGATTAAGCAGGACTTGCAGTATTTCGCGCCGGTCGAAGTCTACGATACAACAGGAAAGTTGAGCAGCGACGCCACGAAGAACTCAGGTAGCTTGTAGAAGCAGGTCCACTTCTCAAGCCTGCTCTTGCATCGCCATTCTCGCGTTGTTTCTCTGCCGCTTATTTGCTGGCAAGAGCGGCTAGTTGACTCTGCCGCGAAATATTATAAACCAGGAGGGACGTCAGCCATGCATAGAGTGGCCAGACCCCGACGTGCAAAAATTCCGTGCCATGAATGACACCAGCTGTGAGGAGACCAACTATCCATCCCAAAATCAAAGAGACCATTGCAGGCCAGAGCACCCCATTACAGCCCTCTTTTGAAAGGCAGACCAGTTGCCGTTTTGGTCGGATGTATAGATACTCGAGGATCAAGATGACGGTCACGCAAGGTAAAACGACACTGTTAAACGAAGACAAGATCTCAAAGGCTTTTCCGTAGAACGTCAAAAAGACAGCCACCAGAGCTGTGAAGACCATCATCCCAAGCACTAACCTGGTGCGATTCAAGCGAACCAGATTTTCAATCGAATTAATTGAACCGTACAAATTAGCATCACCGGCAGCAAAATACGATGCAGTCAAAACGACTGCAGCAAACAGCGTTGCTTTACCGAAAGAAAAATTGGTTACGGCACCAGTTGCCGTAGAAAGATCTTGAACATGCACCAATCGTGAAAGCATCCATCCGGAAACGGGAAATACAATCTGACCAATGAGAATTGATACCACAAGCGGTATTGCAGTGGTCCACAACTTCGGTCGGGCAAAGCGCCAGAAATCTGGCTCGTTGCCCCAGACTGAGTAGCCAATCACAAACGAAGAAATTACTGACAGACAGTTACCAAACGACCCACTTCCAGTTTCAGTCCAGACACTTATTGGTGTCATCATACTCGTTTTAGCACAAAGAGAAAAAATCCAGAAAATCAAAACTGGAGCCGCAAAAAATTTGGCAAAATTGGCCACTCCAGCAAAACCGAACAAGTTGTTCGCCGCCATAAAGATGGCAGCCAGAGCGGCAATACATTGAGTCGAAACAGGCAGGTCGAACAATCCTTTCAACTCTACTGCAACGAATCCAGCGATCATGGCATACCAGACCAGAAACAAAAATGTTTGCACAGCAGAGATGGCCTGCGAGCCCAGTCTGCCAAAGACCGATCTGGTCAGAAGGGCAAAGTTAAGTCCCGTGGCTGCTCCTAAATGACTGGCACTGAGAGCGTAGGTAAGCAGAATCACACAGCTGACGAAAGCTCCAGCTATGACTTGAGTCAGCGAAAAACCGGCTTTGTGCCATTCATAACCGACAAGAACGGAAGGAAAACCAGACACCATGGTAATCCACAAAAGTCCCATACTGACAGGACTGTAGCGCCGATCGAGAGGCACTGCGCAATTCGCGTAATCCTCGCGGACTGACTGATCCTCAGTACCCATTCTTAAGGTTTCTTGCTGTCGAATTCAAAAATGTATGTTGATTTGAAAGCCAACTCGCCGCGCTCTCTGGTCTCGTCATCCAAAATCAAAATCGGAAATGGCACACGAGCCACAGTCTGAGTCTGCACTTTGAGTTGCCTGACGCCTGCCACCTTTTCATCCTTATACTCGAGGAAAGTGGGGTGCTCGATGAAATATCCACCTTGCGGAGATTCGTTCAACCCATCTTGCGCCGCTTTTTGTGTCGTCAGAGAATCCTTACCGCTCAGCGCAGCCCGAGCTGCTTGCCGTACGGCCTCGCGGCAGGCGTCGTCGTTGTACTGCTTAGCCAGATACATGACGAATACATTGCTGATCAAAAGGGATAAGACTGTGAGAAGGAAAACCGCCAAACCAATCTCTGCCAGGCTGTGTCCAGAGCGATTGCGATAATTCAAACTCAAGATCGACTTTCCAGAAGACATGTTCACGCTTGGTTTCTATACAACAATTATATTAGACCACTACCGGCTGACGCATGTGGATATTTAGCAAATTCGGAACGTGCGGTAAATAACCACCCTGCCGTCTAGCCTTCCGCAATGCCGCTCAACTCGCCCAGGAAGGGCAGCTCTCTGTAGTTCTCGGCATAATCGAGACCGTAACCGACGACAAACAGATCGTCTATCGTGAACCCGATATAGTCAGGCTGGCAGGGCACCACGCGGCGAGAAGGCTTATCGAGAAAAACAGCCATCTTCAAAGATTTTGGATTGAACTGGTCCTTAAGATATTCCAGGAAAAATTTTGCCGTTCGACCCGAATCGACAATATCCTCAACGACCAGGATGTGGCGATTGCGAATGTCCGGCAAATCAAGCCACGGCGCTTGCACGTGGCCTGAGCTTTCGGTGCCGGCACCATATGAACTGAGTCGAACAAATTCGATTTGCAGAGGAGCCTTATTGGTGACGTGACGTACAAGATCGGCCAGGAAGCAGAATGCACCTTTCATAACGCCGATGACTACCAGCTTTTCACAATCGGCATAGTCTCGACTGATCTCTTTCCCGAGTTCGGCGATGCGTTCTTGAATGGTCTGCGAAGAATATATTTCCTTGATATTAGCCACGACGTTCTCCGGATTTATGCACCAAATATAGTTTCACGACAAGTTTGGCGAGACATCAACTGTCACTGCGCTCATCTGAAGCGAGCAAGAACGACTCATTTTACGACCTTTGAGAGCGTCTAGAATATTTAGTGGTACTCAGACAAAATCAGGAAATCTAATGACAATTGCTCTGGCTGATTGGAGCGACATCTTGACAGTGTTGCGTGAGAGCTACCAGATCTGGTCGCCGGGGCTGCGCAAAGACGAGTATCAGGAATACATATGGCGCCAAATTAATCATCCCTGGGCGCGTCGCAACTATAAGTTTTTTGTTCTGAAACACAGTTCACGAATCGTGGCCAGCTGCAAGCTTTATACAGTCCAACTGGCGTATCGGGGCAAGTGTTATCAGTTTGGCGGCATAGGCGCCATCTACACGTTGAAAGCCCATAGAGGAAACGGTTATGGCAGCGAGATTGTCAAAGATGCTGTCGACTACTGTTTTAACAATGAATACGATGGCTGCATACTGTTTTCTGATATCGACCCTGAGTTCTACGAGCGACTGGGCTTCACAGAATTCGGGTCGGCTGATTTCAGTGCGCACCTGCCCAGGGACTACGTCGTATCAGAGTACGCTCCAGTCAACGTTGCATACGTTGAATCGTCAGACGTGGCGACAATGGTGGCGCTCTACTCGAAGTGGCAGCGCTCGCAACCGTTTGCCTTTCAGCGCAATGACCTCTATTTGCACTACAAATTAAGTCGAGAGCGGTTTCTGGCAGAGCATTCCACACTTGCATGGCCGAAGCTCGAAATCACATACGCGACTGAAAATGGCAAGCACACAGGTTACGCGCTCACCGAAAGAGGTGGCAAGAATCTGCGTGTGCTCGAGCTTGTCGGTCCTGAATCTGTACGCCGCCAGCTCTGGAACGATCTTGTCAATAACGCAATTGCGCAGCGGATGCACAAGATCAGAGGTTGGGAGGCGGTCGCGACCGATCTGTTTCCAGGCTTCCGACTGGAAAGTCTGCTCGACAAGAAGGTGACAGAGGGTCGCACGTTTCCGCCCCTCACCAGTTCGCAAAGAGCCTGGGGACACCCGATGTATATGCCATTTGAGAGTGTTTTGGAAACTTTGACTGAATACTTTCCCTGCCCAATTCTTGAACTGGACCACCTCTGACAACCTTGAAGCGGTAGAGTATTTAGGAAGTTAAAGCGATATCGTTTTAGATTCGAAAAAAGCCCTTTTAAAATCCCCAGAGCCCCACCCTGTTAGCCTTACAGAAACGAGAAAGCATGCCGGAATATTTAGCCAGCCACCTGCTCCTTGAGCAACTAGCAGCCGAAGGAACAAGATTCATTTTCGGCAGTCTCGGTTCAGCAGATTCCCCGCTGATTGGGGCAGCACTCGAGATGGATAGCGATATCCATTACCTGGCAGCGCTGCATGAAGAGATCGCAGGCTCCATGGCAATTGGCTATGCACAGGCTTCCGGGCGTCCCGGAGTAGTCAGTCTTCCGGCTGCGACAGGATTGATCAACAGTCTCTCCAGCCTCTACAACGCTATCCACGCCAGAGTTCCATTGATCGTCCTGGCTGACCAGCAAGATACACAAATATTGAATGACGAACCCCCGCTCTGGGGCGACCTTTGTGAGCTGGCTAAGCCGGTGACGAAGTGGACCTGTGAACTGCGCACTGCATCTGAGATCCCGCGCCTCGTACGACGTGCGTTCCATGAAGCCAATTCACCCCCCAAAGGCCACGCAAGCCAAACCAATAAAACCGCCCCAATCAAGCCCCCTCGGAGCTTCTGACCAGGGATTTCTTCGCAAAGCCGCGAAGGCGCTTGTCGGAGCCCAGCGGCCCGCCATCATTGCCGGCAACGAAGTCTCGGCCTACAAAGCGCGCCGCGAAGTTGTAACTCTGGCTGAAGTTGTCGGATGCCCCGTTTTTTCTGAGCCGATGCCGACTGGCGTCAACTTCCCCAACAGACACCCGCAGTTTGCCGGGGTGCTGCCAATGAACTTGCACAGAGCCAGCTCTATCCTGCAAGCCTTTGATTGCCTGCTTGTAATTGGCATGCAGACTAGATTGCCGGCTCGACCTCAGGACCCGCCTCTAATTCAACCCGGTGTGCACGTCATTCAACTCAACGTCGAGCCGGGACTTTCCGGGCGGTCATTGCCATGCGACCTGACTTCAGTAGCAGACATCGGCGAGAGCTTGTCAAGACTTCGAGCCGATATTCAACTGATTGTCGACTCAAGTTGGGTAAACAAAGCAAAAGTTCGCGCCAATGGCACGATAGCCACAATTTCGAAGTTCAGGGAAGGGCAGGAGGAGCAATCAGGCTATCCAACGCTTGATTCGCCAATTACCTTGAGCTGGCTGCTCAGACTCGTGGATGCAGTCAGACCGGCAAGTTCCGTTGTCGTTAACGATATTGTTTCAGATGAGGCAGATCCGTTTGAAACTTTGAGCCTCGAAAACAGTTCTTCTTACTTCGGTACAAATGGTGGCATCGCGGGACATGGGCCAGCGGCCGCGCTGGGAGTGCAGTGGGCCAGCCCGGAAAATGTTGTTGTCTGCATAACATCAGATGAATCAATTCTCTATTACCCGCAGACACTCTGGACGGCTGCTCACTATGGACTGCACGTCAAATTTGTCGTCGTCAATTCGCTGGGCCGAACAAACTACAACGTTCGCCTGACTCCGTCTGTGCGCAGCGAAGCTCGTATCTTCCTCGATAATCCACCATTGGCGTTCAGCGAACTGTCTCAAGCATTGCGTGTGCCTGGCGCAACGGTCAACGTAATGGCCAATCTGGAAGATGCGCTCAAAGAGATGTTCGAGACCCCGGGTCCATTCATGCTCGATGTTCACATCGATGAGAATGCTTGAGCTCCGAACGTCTGCTCAGGAACGTAAACAATTAAAAGCCGCGCCGCGCGATTCAGCGCCAGGTTTCCATGAGGACACGCAAGGATCTCGGAGGACCGAGAATTTTCTTGTTGCAAAACCTTATCGAATGTTGTATTTGAGCGCCTTTCGCCAGGCACACTGTTAAACTTTAGTCCGTATCGCTCTTAAATAGGGTATTCCAATAGTGAAAACACTAGCAGCTGACAGCGTCCAAAAAACAGAACAGGGACGTGTCGTAAATGACTTCTCAATTCAAGTCGCGACTGTAAACGGGTCGGGGAGCCAATCCTCAAACAACGTTTTGATGCGCACAATATTTCAGATGGGTATTCCGGTAAGCGGAAAAAACCTCTTCCCATCGAACATAGCTGGGCTTCCAACCTGGTTCACAATTCGAGTCAATAAAGATGGCTACATTGCTCGAAAGGCTGAGACTAATATCCTTGTGGCGATGAACCCACAGACTGCATTCGAAGATGTCAAAGCTTTGACTCCAGGCGCAATCTGCATCTCTCCAGTCGAATTGAAATTAAATGAAGTTCGTTCCGATATTAAGCACTACCAGGTGCCGTTTACGGAGTTGGCAGCCAAAGCGACCGAAACAATCAAATTGAGAAAGCTGCTCACTAACATGATCTATGTCGGAGTTGTAGCTGAGTTGCTCAATCTCGACGAAAAAGAAATCGAAAAAGCAGTAACCGGACAGTTCCCAGGCAAAGCTAAGGTTGTGCCGCTGAACGTTAATGCAATCAACATCGGACGCGAATGGACTCGAGAAAATCTGAAAAAAGATGATCCATACTTCATTGAAAGAATGGATAAGACCGCCGGCAAAATTATCATCGACGGTAATGCAGCAGCAGCGCTCGGCTCTCTCTTCGCCGGCGTGACAGTAGTTGCCTGGTATCCGATCACTCCATCATCGAGTCTTTGCGAAACTCTGATCGATTACTTGCACGAGTACCGCGTCGAAGACGGCAAAAACACATTCGCCGTTATTCAGGGCGAAGACGAACTCGCTTCTGTTGGAATGGCTCTCGGAGCCGGTTGGGCAGGAGCACGCTCGATGACCTCGACTTCCGGTCCTGGCATTTCATTGATGGCTGAATTCGTTGGCTTCGGTTATTTCACCGAAATCCCGACGGTCATCTTCGACGTCCAACGCGTCGGTCCTTCAACCGGTATGCCGACACGCACATCTCAAGCTGACCTCTTCAGCACTTACATGCTCTCGCATGGCGACACCAAGCACATCGTCTTGCTACCAGGTTCGGTATCAGAGTGCTTCGATTTCGCCGGTGAAGCATTCGACCTGGCAGAGCGCTTCCAGACACCAGTTTTCGTTCTCACAGATCTCGATCTCGGCATGAACAACTGGATGTCAGACCCATTCGTTTATCCGACCAAGCCACTTGATCGAGGCAAAGTTCTCAACGCAGAACAGTTGGAAAAAGTAGGCGAGTTCGCTCGCTACAAAGACGTCGATGGTGACGGCATCCCCTATCGCACATTGCCGGGCACCAACCATCCTCTCGCGCCATACTTCGTGCGCGGCAGTGGACACACCGAAAAGGCAACCTACACTGAAAAACCAGAAGACTACAAAAATCTGATGGACAGGCTGGATCGTAAATTCCAGACAGCTCGCAAGTTCGTTCCCAAACCAGAAGTACACTCAGAAGCGAAAGCCAAAGTTGGTATCATCGCTTTCGGCTCAACACACTACGCAGTGTATGAAAGCCGCGATCAACTGAAAGCCGCGAATATTCCAACGAGCTACTATCGCTTGAGAGCACTTCCTTTTACCGAAGATCTGCGCAAGTTCGTCGAAACACACGACCGAGTCTACGTCGTCGAGCAAAATCGCGACGCTCAATTGCGTGACATGATCACACTGGAAGTACCTGATCTGGCGACAAAACTGCATTCCATCAGACACTATACAGGTCTGCCGGTGGATGCCCAGTTCGTCACAGACGAAATCTTGAAGCAGGAGAAAAAATAGTCATGGTTCAGACACCTTCAAACCCAGCTCAGAGCACAAACAGAATCGGTCTGACACTGGCTGACTACAAAGGCGCACCATCCACTTTGTGCGATGGCTGCGGTCACGATGCAATCACCTCGCAGATCATCAAAACATTCTACGAATTGGGCATAGAACCACATCAGGTGGCAAAGCTCAGTGGTATCGGATGTTCGAGTAAAACTCCCGCTTACTTTTTGAACCGTGCTCACGGCTTCAACTCAGTGCACGGAAGAATGCCCTCTGTAGCCACCGGCGCCAACATGGCAAACAAAGATCTGCTGCTCATCGGTGTGAGCGGAGACGGCGACACAGCATCAATTGGACTTGGTCAATTCTGCCACCTCGTGCGCAGAAACTTGCCGATGATCTACTTTGTTGAAAACAACGGTGTATATGGTTTGACCAAAGGACAATTTTCAGCCACCGCCGATCTTGGCTCGAAAGCTAAAGGCGGCAAGTTGAATGAATACACGCCAATCGACCTGTGTGGTCTTGCAATCGAGTTGGGCTGCGGATTC
>DATNPY010000017.1:0-92341 GCA_036702955.1 Drouetiella sp.
GAGATCCGAAAAATGGCGTTTTCAGATATTGCTCGTCCAAGATCCGCATGATTTCCAAATCCGCCGGCGGTGCGCTGGCCGGTTGGTAATACAAGGATGAACGAGAAACACCAAAAAGCACGCACTGCCGTTTCACAGAGAGTTCTTTGTTCTCACGCTCGATTAGTGAAAGCCGTGTCTCGCGACTCAGTGACCGAGCTTGCGTGCTAAAAAATCGCGCTCAATCGTTAGCTGTCCGATCTTAGCGTAGAGCGGTTCTGAATCTTCGTTCTTGGTCTCGCCGGTGCTGCTGGGCTTTTCGAAGAGTACCGTCACATTCTCGACCAAGACCTTTTTCCACATTGTGATTTGATGCGGATGAACTTTAAACTCGCTGGCGAGCTCTGAAATTGTTTTGTCGCCGCGAGCGGCGGCCATTGCTACCTTTGCTTTGAACTCCGGACTATGTTTTCTTCGAGTACTTTTCAAGTGATGCTCCTTTCAAGCATGTGTCTACTTTAGGAGCAGAAGCCTCACTTAGCTAGTGGCCCAGTTTTTGGGGTCCACCTCTCACAACGTGTCTTCGAGCTAGGCATAGTTCGCAATCACACTCCGATCGGGCAGCGCACTAATGATATATGAAGTCCTTTCATCATGGTAAGTGGGCAAACGGTGGTGCAAATTTCCGTGTGCTCGTGCTGCATGATCAGGCTCAATCTGCATTTCAGTCACATTTGACCATGACGGCACAGTCTCATCGTCTTTGCATTAGCCGCGCGCTCACCTGGCATCCACGCAGTCTGAACGAGAAAGGGAGCGCCTTCGCGCCCCCTTTAGTCGTTGCTATTCGTTGGTTAATCTGCCAATGCTATTTGACAGATGTTAGGGCAGCTGCGTGTACTGCGTTCAGCACAGGCTGCAGTGTTGCGAAGGACGAGCAATTCAAGTTGGATGTGCTCTTGTTAACGGTAACGTTGGTTTGATTGTCAACCGGTGGAAATAGAGCCGACGGAACATTCAAAGCAAAGTTGTTTGCATAGGCGATGGCTTGAGTACCAGCGGCACCAGTGTTAGTTACTAATGGTGCAATTCCCCTGAGTTGAAAATTGGTGGAATCTACATTTGGATTCTCGCCAATGTTGTTAGTCAGAACTGTTCTCAAATTAAACAGGTTTGTGTCGGCTGTAATTTTGAGTTGGAGCTGTTTGCCCTTGAGCAGTTTTGTGTTGGTGGCAATGTTTCCATCGACTGCAGCGGTAGGCAAAAGGCTTATTGCGCTAATGGTGGTACCGCCACCATTGACGAAAGTGTATGCTACTTCGATCAGCAGCAAAGGCGTTCCAGTTTGCTGGTTGAGAACGGTTGTAAAACCGAGGTTGCCTTTCGGCAGTGGTGCCAGGTTCGCAATATCAGTAATGTCTGTAAAGTTTGGTTGAACGATGACACCACCCGCGACTCCTTCACCGGCCGTCGCTGCAAGCGGAAAACCTGATGATGAAACGAATCCAGCAGTCGTCAAAGAGTCTCCGCATTCAGCTGGAATAATAATTGGATTGTTTGGGCCTGTGACAGCGAATGCTCCTGCAGTTGAAGTGGCAAAAGCCATCGCAACTGTCAATAAGAATGCTAAGTATTTGTACATCAGTCCTCCGTTGAATACTATCTCCTACTGGCTCTTATGCTCGTGGTAACTGGGTGCATAAGACCGCTGATTATGGTACTACAACAAAGCTGAGCAGAACGAACTGCTGAGTTCAATTTCTGATGAATTGTGCAACGGTGATTGAATAAAGACATGTCGTTTTTTGTCGACGTTGTCGCTCATGCAGGTGCAGGACGGCTTGTGATTGAAAACAGCGCAAAAGCTTACTGGTGCGCGGTTACATCATCCTATCGTGGCGAACAATTCATCGCAGTGCTAATCCGAACCTATTGAGACAAATAATTTGGATATAAAACTTTGAGCAAGACACTAATCACTTTCATCATAAACCGCTCCGAGCTAAAGCGCAGTGTGAGCGAGATACACAAGAATGTTGATTTCGTTTTGAATGAGCTGACAGCTTTGGATCTTCAGCAAGACAGCAAATGTTCGACTGAAAATGCAAGTGCACTTTGTGCCGGTGCCGATGTTGAGGTTATGACGGCACAGGTCCCCATGCCTGCAAACATTTGTATTGCACCGGCAGCAGTTCGTGCTGCAAAAGATCGAGATTTTCTCCGTCGAAGTTTTGAAGTTTCGACAAATATTCATTGAGCAGGTCAGTCTCCATCAATCCCAGGTCTGAAACGGCAATCGTCGTGCCCAATGAAGTTGCCAGCATATCAGGAATGCTGGCGAGATCGCGCCAGTGGTCGGTTAGATGCACGTCGTCACCCAGCCGCAGCATCTGCGCGTGCAATTTATCTGCGTTCAGTTTGTGTGCCGACATGCACCAATTCGCCATCTCGATCATTGAAGGATCTTGCAGTGTTTGTAAAAAATGCTCATAGATTTGCGCGCAGGCATTTTCGCGAAACCAGAGGTCTTTCAAATTGCTGCTTGGGTCTTGTCGAATCATCGATCTATCGAACGTGAATTTTCCATTTTTAATATGCAACATCGGATGCTTGACTTCCCGTGGAGTCATTAATGGCTAATTGTCGCAGAAATGCCATCGATAAGTTCCCATTTCGCCAGACCTTCGCCAGGCTATGATGTAGAGTTACCTCATCTAATCAGTGAAACATTTATGCCGTTTTCCATCACCATGCGCTCAGCATACACATTAGCCATCACAGCGCTTTTATCTCTCTGCACCGTCTGCGCAAACGCGGCTGACTTGCAAACATTCGAGCTGCAAACGCCTGCAGGACACTATCACGTTGAAATAAGAGAGCGCAACGACGGCGACCAGAGGTTTCTTCTACAAAAAGACAGGAAGAATTTGCTCGACCAGACGGCTCACAACTTTGCATTGGTTGATCCGACCAGCAAAGAGCCGAATCTCGGCTACGAGGGTTCAAATTTGCCTCTGTTCGACTTTGACGGGAGCGGCACGAAAGACTTGATTGTGCGCACCTGGAATGGTGGCGCGCACTGCTGTTACACCTACGATATTTATTCGCTTTCAAACAAAGCTTCACGAATCTGGCACTTCGACGCAGGTGATGGACATATGCTGACTTCGCCATCGAATGTTTCTGGGCTGCCTGTTATTCTGATTGAGGATGCTACTTTTCGTTACTGGGGGGCAGGCGTCACTGACATGCCGGTCGTGGCATTGCGGTGGCAGTCGGGCAAATTCAAAGTTGACCTGGAGCGCATGCGGAGTGGCAGAGACAAAAATCCCCAACCGTCTGTTGAAGAGGTGAAGGAATATCTGAAAAAAGGCACAACGTCAGTTTTGAGCGGCTACATGCTCAACTTGTATTATTCAGGTCACGCAAAAGAAGCAAATACTTTTCTAGAAAGCGTGTGGAATGGCTGCGCTGACGTTAAGAAGATGGGCTCTGCCAAAGCATTCAAGCATGATTTTCTGAAGCAGATGCTGTCGAGCCCGTTTTTCGATGATATCGAAACGCTGAATCACGGACAGGTCGATTTCCAGGAAGTGAAATAGTCAGGGCGACGAATCATGACTGATTCGCAACCCTTTGATGAACATCTTCATCTGGTCTGCTAGTTGCGAATCAAGCGCGCGTTCAATCAAATCAGTATCAAGAGGTGAGCGCCCGGTGAAAAGGTCAGCGATTGCATGCACTCCTATGCCCAGACCGTCGCTGCGCAGAAATTTGATTTCATCCCCCGGCGATAGCTCTCCTTCCTCAACGACAGAGAAATAGATTCCGCTTCGTCCGCTTTTCAGAAACCTTTTGATGATGTCGCTGCGTTTGAATTTCACTGCCAGCTTGTAGCAAGGAATTCTTGGTTGTGCTGCTTTGATGACGGCGCTTCCGACGCTGAATTCATCGCCGATATAAACGTCTTCTTCCAGAAGTCCTGTAGTCGTAAAATTTTCACCAAATTTCCCATGTTCGAACTCCACACCCGGCAATTGTTCTTGCCACCACTCGTAGTGTTCCAGTGGATATGAATATACTGCTTTGTCGGGTCCGCCATGCACAGTTAGATCTGCTTGCTTGTCTCCTGCCAGATTCAGTTTTTTCAGCTCAATCTTGCCCGTGACTGGAGTTTTAAAAATTGCAGTCTGAACGGTGCGACCTTCGAACAGCACAAGTTTCGGCCTGGCGACGCAAATGGTGACCAATCTTGCATCAGTAATCACTTTTGCACCGATGGATGAGCCGCGGCTGGAGCCGCAGGCGCATTGGAGCCTTGTTGAGCATTCCTGCTTATTTGACTCCAGTATTCTTTGATGAAAGCTGTATATGACGGACGCATCAGATAGCGATGGCGGTAATTCTCATCTGCTTGCAAAATCGTATGCAGTTCATGTAAATGATAGTGAGGCACGCTCGGAAACATATGATGTTCCGCATGATATTTGAAGTCATACGGCGCAAGAAAGGCTCGTTCTAAGAAATTAGCGTTCAATACGGTGACGAGACGCTCAGATGAATTGACTGCGTTGTCGTCAGGAAGCCTGGCATGGTCCACGAAGCCACGCAGGAAGCCGAGGAAAGTCCCAAGTGTGAAAATCGGACCCAGCCATACTGCCAGATAAAGCCACCACTGACCTGATACCGCCCACAGTGCGCCCCAGATCACCAGCTGCACTGGGACAAGATTAAGTATCTCCGGATGCCCTTTTCGCGTTAGCACTACGACTGGTGCAGGCTTGTTCTGCGTCGGTGCTGCGTCTTTTTGAATCGGGCGCAAGATACCATTGACGACAATGCTGGTCCATAGCTGCCCACCGAAAACCAGACGCAAAAAGTGCCAGGCGAATTGTTGTGGAGTGCTTTTATTGTCTTCGAAATGGAAGTTTCGGTCTGGATCTTCGGGCGTATTGAGAAGTTTGTGATGCGCCATATGAACGGCCCTGGAAGAGCTGTAAATTGACCCTACCGGGTAGGCGCAGAACCAGGCGGCGACCAGGTCATTCCATTTTCGGTTTGGCAAAAATGTGCCGTGATGGGCGTCATGAGCTATGGCGAGCAGCGCTCCCATGCGAGACGTGACCACAAGAAATGCGAAGGCGAATGTGAGGACGTTCGGAAACAGCACATAAACCGCGAGACCAAGGATCAGCATTCCCCAGGACCAGACGAGCAAATCTACCAATCCCCGCGCCAATATTGGCTTTGCCGACTTAACAAAACGGTTGATAGTATCAGTGCCAGCATAGTTGGCGTCAACGGTCATCTGAAAGCCTTATTGCGGTTGGTAAGTATTACTACACTGAGTCCGAGTAGATAAGTTCAATACTGAAACTGAGTCCGAACGGATAAGTTCTACCTATAGTAGATTCGTACCCGTAAATGTCAATCATTAAATCAGGCTGTTACGCCGGTCAAAAGCCGTGCTCCGGCTGTTGAGGCGCACACATAAACCTCGGACTTTTTGCGCGTCCGCTTTTCGTACTCGGATACGACTGCCGAGCGGAAGCCCTCAACACTATCGTCAGCCATGATTGCAACTGTGCATCCGCCAAACCCCGCGCCCGTCATGCGCGCCCCGAGAACTCCTGGATGTTGCTGTGAGAGTTCTACAAGAACATCGACTTCAGGGCAGCTTACCTCGAAGTCATCACGCAAAGACTTATGAGATTCATTCATCAATTTGCCGAATTTGTCCAATTGTGAGCTTTCCAGTGCTGCGACGGCATCTAGAACCCGCTTATTCTCAGAGATTACGTGTCTGCAGCGTCGGGCTACCTTATCGGAGAGTTTGTGGGCGTGCTTTTCAAATTCGTCAAGCTCGATGTCGCGCAAGCTGTTCAATTTGCGGGAGGTGAGGTTCGAGAGTGAGTCGACTCCCTCTGCGCATTCTGCGCGTCTGGCGTTATATTCGCTATCGACGAGTCCGCGCCGCACGCCTGAGTTGGTGATTACAATCGAGCAACCACGTTCCGCCAGTTTCAACGGAACGGGGCGGAAGTCGAGACTGCGGCAATCAATCATCAATGCCGTATCCTCCTGGCCCAGGGCGGATATGAATTGATCCATAATTCCGCACTGCATTCCCACAAATTCGTTTTCGGCTTGCTGCGCTATCAAAGCCACGTCTTTTCCGCCGATCGAAAGGTTGTCGATGGCGTTGCAGAGAGTTACGACTGCGACTTCGTATGCGGCTGACGAACTCAGCCCGGCGCCCTGAGGGACGTTTCCGGCGAGCACGGCGTTGAATCCACTCAGTTTGAATTTGCGTTTCTGAAGAATAGCGAGTACGCCTCGCAAGTAATCAGACCAGGCGTGTCCCTCGCTTTTCACAATGTTGCCCAGGTTGAATCGATCGCTCTCGCCGTAATCGAGCGAGTAAGCCACGATTTCGTCAGTGCCATTGGGCGAAGCCGCCACTATCATTTCGCGGTCGATTGCCGTTGGAAAAACAAATCCTTCATTGTAATCAGTGTGCTCACCAATTAAATTGACCCGCCCTGGAGCCTGCACAACCAGCTCAGGTTCGGCATGGAATTGTTTTACGAAAGCCTCTCGCACTGCTGTTATCCGTGGATTGCTTCTCATGTTGCCACTCCTTACTTCACATCACTCTTGCTCAGCTAAACTGACTGCTTCTAGCATCCCAGCACCACAATGGACAAAATCACAACGGACAAATTCACAACGGACTAAATCACAACGGACAAAATCACAACGGACAAATTCACAACGGACTAAATCACAACGGACTAAATCACAACGGACTAATTCACAACGAACTAATTCACATCGAACTAATTTACAGTCACCTTTACGGCGCGCAATTCCTCAGCTTTTACTTCCGGCAAAGTGTCATTGACGAATGTACCCGCGCCAGATTCGCAGCCAGCCAGATATTTCAATTTCTCCGGCGTTCTCAAAGGTGGATAGAATTCGATGTGATAGTGGCAGCCTGGATAAGGTTTTCCATCTGTGGGCTTCTGGTGCATAACCATCATGTAGGGCATTGAAAATCCCCAGAGTCCGTCATATTTGTGCAGCAACTCCTTCAATATCCGCGCCAGATCTCTCTCTTCAGCCGCAGAGAAGTCAGACATGCAGCCGCGGTGTTCCTTGCTGTACAGATGCACTTCATACGGGTAACGGGCGTAAAACGGAATAAACGCGACAAAATGTTGCGACTCAGCGACGATGCGTTTGCGCTCGCTCAGCTCTCCGTTGACGATTTCGCAATGAAGGCACCTTCCTGTCTTCTCGATGTGTTTAGCTTCGTTTTGCAATTCGCGTTCGATGCGGGGCGGAATATAGGAGAATGCATAGATTTGACCGTGTGGGTGATGGATAGTAACTCCGATCGCCTCGCCTTTGTTCTCGAAGATGAAGACGTAATCAATTTCTTCGCGGCTGCCTAACTCCTCATATCTATCTCGCCATACCCTCACCAATTCTTCCATCTTTTTGACGGAGAGATCAGCGAGTGTGCCTTTGTGATCGGACGAGTAGAGCACCACTTCGCAGACGCCGAGCGACGGCTTGACTGGATACAATTCACTGCCTTCTATTTCAGGTTCTCCAGGTTCGCGCTTGAGGCTGGGAAATTTATTTTCGAAAACGACAAATTCGTAGTCCGGCTCCGGAACTTCTGTTGGGAAGCCGCCTTCAGCAGTCGGACAGAGCGGGCAGTATCCTGCCGGCGGTAGAAAAGTTCTGTCTTGTCGGTGAGTGGCTGTAACTACCCACTCGCCCATAACTGGATTCCATCGCATTTCAGACATGTGCTTGTTCTCTCAGGTAACCTTTTGGATTATTTCGGTGCCAGTTCCACGCGTCTCCAATAATTGTTTCAAGCGCGCCGTATTTCGGTGTCCAGCCCAGTTCTTTTTGAATTTTCTGGCTCGATGCAATGAGGATTGAAGGGTCTCCAGCTCTGCGTGGACCTATTCTGGTGGCAATTTGCTTGCCGGTCACTTTGGTTGCCACTTCAATGATTTGCTTGACTGAAAATCCTGTGCCGCTACCGAGATTGTAAACATCGCTCTGACCGGGAGTTTTCAAATGTTCCACGGCCAGCAAATGTGCGTGAGCCAGATCTTTCACGTGGATGTAGTCTCTGATTCCTGTACCATCAGGAGTTGGATAATCGTCACCGAATATGGTGACAAACGGTCGGTCGCCTCGTGCGACTTGTAAGACAAGCGGGATAAGATGTGTTTCCGGGTCGTGTTCTTCGCCAGCGCACTCTGTCGCTCCCGCGACGTTAAAGTATCTCAGCGCCGCGTACATCAAACCGTACGCATTCGCGTACCACTTTAAAATCTTTTCGTAAGCAAGCTTGCTGTCACCATATGGACTGGTCGGAGTGAGAGGAAAATCCTCTGTAATCGGCGAGGTATGCGGTTCTCCATAGACTGCTGCAGTCGATGAAAAAACGAATTTTTTCACGCCATGCGACAGCATGACGTCCAGAAGCGTGATTCCGTTTGAGACATTGTTGCGGAAATATTCTGAAGGCTGTTCAACCGATTGACCAACCAGGCTAAGCGCACCGAAGTGCATAACCGCGTCGATCCTATCTGCTTTAAAAATGGCGTTCAAATCGTCCGCGCTTCCCATGTCACCCTGAACAAATTTTGCTTTTCCTGTGATTGCTTCAGCATGACCTCTGCACAGATTGTCAAGCACAATTACTTCGTGTTTGTGCTCTACCAGCTGCTCCACCGTCACTGAGCCGATGTAGCCAGCGCCGCCTACGACCAGAATCTTCATTGCGCACCTGCCGTTTCAGTTGATAGCTTGTGGGGCGCTGAACCAGCGGGCGAAGGCTTTTCGTCAAATTTGTAATAGATCAAAATGCGTCCATCATCTTTGCGCTCGACCCGCTTATTCATCAGCGGTCTCTCGGCGCAGTTGTCATTCTCTGCGGCTTTCGGTTCAGACATAGGCTCTCCAACTCAACAGTTCTATGGCGGGTTCGCCTATTGTAAAGCAATCAGAGCATCTCCTGCACTCAATTGGCTGAACCCAATCATTTCGACAGCTCCATCAGCGAGCGACATTTCTCATCGGTACACGCAGAAAACACAATTACTGAGATACCATAGATACTTGCAACCGGCGCAACGCGAGCGCTTGCAAATTTGAGGACCGCCAGGAACTTTGACCAAAAATTTAGAAGTATGACGCGGTTATACGTGTGAGAAATCCAGGAAGCTAAAAAATGTTCAGCGGAGGCGGTCCACCAGTCCACTTGATGTGGTCTAACATGTTCAACCCGGAAAAACCCCGGGTGAAGAAACCCGTCGAGTGGAAACGCATCGCCAGACTTTTTCAACCTTATTGGAAACAGGAAGCTCAGGTTATCGTCGCGATTTTTATCGGTGCGCTGCTTGGATTGGTGCCACCACTTTGCACGCTGCGATTGATTGACACTGCAATCCCGAAAAGTGATTTTGGTGCTGTGCTGTTTTACGTGTCAGGAATGATTGTAGCCGCACTGCTTGCCGGGCTGGTTGGCGTCTACCAGGGATATCTGAATTCGCTAGTTGGTGAAGGCATCGTGCGCGATATTCGTTCATCGCTGGTTTCGCATTTGCATAGAATGCCTCTCGATTTTTTCACGAGCACCAAAACCGGTGAAATTATGAATCGCGTCTCCAGCGATGTCGATAGCATCGATAACGTTGTCACCGGCACCATGGTAACGGTTGTCACCAATGCGTTCATGATTACAACAACGCTTGTTACGGTGTTTGTTTTGAACTGGCGCCTGGCTCTTCTTTCGATTGGAATTATTCCATTCATGATATTTCCGATCTGGCCTGTTGGCCGTCGAATGTATGAGGTGAGGAAGAAGACGAGGCAAAAGCGTGATGAAATCGAGGCTTTGACGCAAGAAACTCTTTCTATTTCGGGCATTACTTTGATCAAATCGTTTGTGCGCGAATCGTATGAGCATGAACGCTTCTACAATGTCGGCACAGACTTGATGAAGTTGGAAGTGAATCTGGCAATGGTTGGCCGATGGTTCCTGATGCTGATTACAGCGATGGTGACTATCGGTCCTGCAGCGGTGTGGCTGTTGGGCGGATGGCTCGCGATTCAGAAGTCTGTCACGATTGGCGTGGTAGTGACATTTACGACGCTGCTAAACAGATTATACGGTCCAGCCTCTGCTCTGGCTGGGGTGCAAGTGCAGGTGGTTGGCGCGCTCGCTGTGTTTGAGCGCATTTTTGAATATCTCGACATGACGGAGGAAAAGTCAAAGATCGATGGTGCGTTGATACTAAATGAGGTGGCAGGAAAAGTCGAATTTAGTCGTGTGCATTTTTCTTATTCCGAAAACAGAAAAGCGTTGAATGACATCTCTTTTCTCATCGAACCTGGAGAAATGGTGGCATTTGTTGGCCCGTCGGGGGCTGGTAAGACTACGATAACCCAGCTGGTGCCTCGGTTTTATGATGCAGAAGAGGGCGCGGTTCTGGTGGATGGACATGACGTCAAAGATGTTGATTTGCAGTCGTTGCGTTCGCACATCGGTATCGTCACTCAGGAAACGTACCTCTTTCATGACACTATCGAGAACAACCTCAGATACGCCCGCGCCGATGCCACAGACGCTGAATTAATCAGTGCGGCTCAAGCAGCCAACATCCATGACTTCATTGTTGCCCTGCCGGAAGGGTACAAAACAATCGTTGGTGAGCGAGGTCACAAGCTCAGCGGTGGCGAACGGCAGCGTCTTGCGATAGCTCGGGTTCTACTGAAAAATCCGAAGATTCTGATTCTCGATGAAGCAACCAGCGCTCTCGATTCAGTAAACGAAGCTTTGATTCAGCAGGCGTTTGTGCCTTTGATGAAGGGAAGGACAAGCCTCGTGATCGCCCACCGACTTTCGACAATCCTCGCGGCTGACAAAATATTTGTGATTGAGCAAGGAGGCCTGGTCGAGGGCGGAACACATGCAGAGCTCCTGGCGACCGATGGTGTGTATGCAAAGCTCTACCGGCAACAATTTCGTGAACGTGATTCAGACGACAGCATTATTGCGATTGGAAGTACTGAGCCTAACAAGTCTCTTCGATAACAATACGTTTGTGCTTGTTCGGTACTGGAAGAGGCGTTGGCTCAACTTCGGACTTCTTGGTAGTGGGGTCTGATTTTGCGACTGGCTTGTCTTCAGGCGCGCCACCTTTTATGAAGTCGCTCCGATTCAGTACTGTGCCTCTGAACTGCCGCACGATGTAGACCGGCGTGTTCTGCTTGACCATTCCGAAAATTCGAGAAATGTCAGCGTTAGAATGGCGTATACACCCGTGGCTGACACTTTTACGAATCATCTTGGGCTCATTTGTGCCGTGCAGAGCTAGCTCGTACTTGTTGAGGTAGATAGCCGCCACTCCAAGCGGATTTTTGTGCGTTTCATTGTATGGCGGTACAGGCTTCTGTTTGGGGTCTATCTCTTTGGTTGGAATCCACACAGGGAATTTTTTCTTCATCGCGACAAGGTAGCGTCCCGGAGGGGTAGGCTTGTCTTCGTTGCCGACGGCGTTGGACACCGTCATAACACGTACGATTTCATCTCTTTTGGGAAAGTGCTGCAACTGTAGTATGTGAGTAAAGTGGCTGCCTTTGTCGACTACGACCACGGTTGGAGCGTCTGACCGATACCCGTTGGTTTTGAGCACGCCGGTCAGGGCATAGTGTCCATTGATAAACGGATATTGCATGTTTGTTTTTTTTGTTCCGGCTTGAGCAGGAGCCGCTTTTGTGGATGTCGGTGGAGCTGCGCTAAGTGCTGGACCTGAGCTGACGACGCAGCTCAAAATTGCTGCAACCAGGAAACTGTATTTCATGCACGCGCCCCCAAAACCTGACAAGTCATAGGCGAAACCGTCTGCGCTTTGGTTCCAGTCTGGAGCGGTTTTTATCTGAGCGGTAAGAAAAAGTTTTACTTGAACGGCTCACTTGTTTGAACGACTCATTTGTTGCATGGCTCATTTGTTGCATGGCTCATTTATGTAGACAGTTCATCTATTTACTTGAATACTTCATAAGGATCGACTGATGAAGTCACCCACCATTTTTTCAGCGCATCTCCCAACCCGACGGAAAAATGAAGATGTGGGGTGTTCGGTGGTGCGTTGCCGGAGGTGCCAACAAACCCAATAATCTCGCCTTTTTTTACTGAATCACCATCATGAAGACCTGGAGCATACTTTTCCAGATGAGCATAGTAATAAACGAATCTCCCTGATGGGTCGGCCTGATAAATCGTCAACCCGCCTCGTTTGCTCGTGAACAGCTTTGTGATTTTTCCATTCTCGACGGCGTGCACGGGCGTGTTTCTCGGCGCAAGCATGTCCGCTGCGCCGTGCATCACGCCTCCATGAGTTTCATAAAAGGAGCCTTTCACTTTCGATATATCGAAACCTGTGATTGGAATTTCGAGCTTTTTGCGGCGCAGCTCCACGATGGCGCTAGCGGCTTGTTGAGCGCTGAGCGGTGGCTCTCCTATTGGATTGACGACTTTGACATCAGTAGCGGCAAACGCATATGTTGCAGAGGCACCGCTGGTGATGGCAGTAGCAGAGAGTGCGATGATTTCTCTGAAAACTCTTTTCACGCTTGTCATTCCTCCGTTTTTCCGGACGAGAATGATTAAACGGTTGTTCCGTCGAGTTCAGACGACTTCTAAAATGATCTTCTGATATGCAAAAGTTACAAATTCACGGTTTATAGTTTTGCTGTTGGGTTTGGGTGGAACTGATCAAATACCGTGTGTCCATCAATTTATTGATCGACATAGTAGTTCCAGCCGTATCGGAGAGTGAAAAATGCCACGAGATCTTCCAGTTGGTAACGGCACTGTTTTAATCAATTTTGATAAAGACTACAGGATTCGCGACATTTATTATCCGCACGTCGGTCAGGAGAATCAAACTATCGGTCACGTCTCGCAGTTTGGCGTTTGGGCTGATGGCAAATTCGCCTGGGTTGGTCAGGGCTGGGACATAAAGCGTCACTACGTCAAGGAAAGCCTCGTTACCGACGTTTTTTTGCACAACGCCGATTTGCAGGTCGACCTGCGCATGCACGACACCGTCGATTATCTCCACGATATTTTTATGCGCGAGATACATGTCACCGATACGAGCGGAAAAGATCGTGAAGTAAGGCTGTTTTTCCACCACGATTTCCATATATCTGAAAACGAGGTCGGCGATACAGCATTTTTCGATCCGAAAACTGAGTCGGTCATTCAATATAAAAAGAATCGCTGGTTTCTCATTAATGTTTCCAATCCACATTTAGTAGGCGTATCGCAATGGTCGATAGGCAACAAAGAAGTGAATGGTTGCGAAGGAACTTATAAGGATGCTGAGGACGGACTTTTGGCTGGAAACCCTATCGCGCAGGGTTCGGTAGATTCAACAGTAGGCATTACCGTCAAAGTTCCTGCCAAAGGGAAAGAAATCGCGCACATGTGGATGTGCTTTGGCAAAACGTATGAGGAGGTATCGGCACTCGACGCAACTGTACGCCGCAAGGGCCCTGACTATTTTGTGCCGCGAAACCAGAACTACTGGCGTCTGTGGGTGAACCCCGAACATATCGATTATATGAATCTGCCGCCCAAAGTCGTTGATTTGTTCAAACGCAGCCTGTTGACGATTCGCACTCAAATTGATGAAGGCGGAGCCATCATTGCCGCTAACGACCACGACATTGCGCAGTTTGCACGCGATACATATTCATATATGTGGCCGCGTGATGGAGCATTGGTCGCGCACGCAATGTCGCGCGCCGGATATCGCGACGTCGCCCATAATTTTTTCCAGTTCTGTGCTGACGTTATCAAAGAAGATGGATACTTGATGCACAAGTACAATCCAGATAAATCGCTGGCGTCGAGCTGGCACCCGTGGATTCGAGACGGTAAGCCGGAATTGCCTATTCAGGAAGACGAAACTGCGTTGGTGATCTGGTCGTTGTGGTCGCATTTCAAAAAATTCCGCCATGTGGAAATCATGAAGCCGTTTTACAACAAGCTTGTCGTGCATGGTGCAGATTTCCTTGTGAAATATAGAGACGAAGTGACTAAGCTACCGCTGCCCTCTTACGATCTATGGGAAGAGCGTTATGGAGTTCATATGTTCACCGTCGCCAGTGTGATCGGTGGATTGAACGCCGCGGCACACTTCGCTCACGCGCTTGGTGAGCTTGAGCATCACAGACGCTGGACCGAGGCCGCAGAAGAAATTCAAGCGGCGATGGTTCAGCATATGTGGAGCGAAGCCGATAATCGCTTCTGCCGCATGGCCACTCGCACCGCTGACGGTTACAAGCTAGACATGACGGTCGATGCTGCAATGTATGGTGTTTTCGCGTTCGGCGCGCTTCCGCCGCAAGACCCGAAAGTCAAAGCCACTATGGATGCGATTCGCGAGCGCTTGTGGATCAAGTCTGATGTCGGTGGTTGTGCTCGATATGAGAATGACTACTATCATCAGGTCTCGCAAGACATTGCAAATGTTCCTGGCAATCCATGGTTCATCTGCACGATGTGGCTGGCTCAATATGACATTGCCGCTGCTAAATCTCAAGATGGATTGCGAGACGCGGTGAAGATGTTGGAGTGGGTCGCTGACCACGCACTGCCATCTGGTGTGTTGGCTGAGCAGGTTCACCCGTATACAAACGATCCGCTATCAGTTTCGCCGCTCACCTGGAGCCATGCTACCTTCGTCATGTGCGTGCTTGAATACATCGATAAGCGTCGAATATTAATGCAGGAAAACATTTTTGCGCACACAATTGCTCCAATGTGAGAAGCGAGGTTATGCGCTCATCCCAATTGCAATAAATTATGAGCGCAGGAAACCGCAAGTGAACCATCGCCGACGGCAAACCCGACGCGCTTGGTCGTTCCTGAGCGAATATCGCCAGCTGCCAGAACTCGCGGCATGCTTGTTTCAAGAGCGCATGGCGTCCTCTCTTTCAACGGCCACAGCCCCGAATTGAGAGCGTCGATTCCGGTCAGCACGAATCCTTTATCGTCGCGCGCAATTGAGTCAGGAATCCAACTGTGATCTGCCTCGGCACCGATAAAGACAAATACTCCCGCCGCAGGTAGATCGAAGCTACCTTCCGTTTTAGATTGGATTTTGATTGATTTGATCTGCATGTCACCATGAACTTCGGTGATTTGCGCACCTTCATGCACAACGATATTTTTGTCTTGCAAAATGCGTCTGTGCAGATACTCCGACATGCTTGGTCCCAGTACTCCACGCACCACAAGATGCACTTTTCTTCCCGGGCAACAGTTGGCGAGAAACATCGCCGCTTGTCCAGCCGAGTTTCCGGCACCAACGACCGCAACATCTTGATGATCGTGCAGGGTCGCTTCGATGCTCGTGCACGCATAGTAGACACCAGAGCGTTCATACTTATGCGCATTGAGGGCTTCCAGCTTTTTCCAACGAACACCGGCAGCTATTAAAGCTACTTTCGCTGTCACGATGGCTCCACAGTCCATGGTCACATCAACGCCGCTGTAATCTTCCTTGAGCGCCAGCTTCGACACTTTTACGGGTGCAACTAGCTGCGCACCAAACTTGAGCATTTGCAAAACACCGCGTGTCGCAAGTTCGGTGCCTGAAAGACCAGAAGGAAATCCAATAAAATTTTCGATTTTGGAAGAGCCGCCAGCCTGTCCACCTGGACCCAGTTTGTCGATCACAAACGTTTCCAACCCCTCCGAAGCCGCATATACAGCCGCAGTGATACCGGCTGGTCCTGCGCCGATTACAATCAGGTCTGTAGTTGCACTGGGGCAGTGTTGCCAGATTCCGGCACCACGGGCGATATCTCGTAAAGTCGGTCGAATTAGCAATGTGCCGTCGCGACATTCGACAGCAGGAAATGTATCGGGCAAGCCGAGCTCCGTGTGTACTCGTTTCCCATCTTCTGTCATTACATCGTAAAACTGGAATGGTACGAAATTTTTGTGCAAGAATTCACGCACCTCGGTTGTATCTCGACATTGCGCATAACCCAGCACTTTCAGTCCGAGTCTGCCGTTTCTCTCCAAAATCATTCTGCGCAGCTGAAAAGCGCTCAGCAAAGTTTCAGATAGTCTGGGCATGCGATTGAGAATTTCTCGCAGCCTTTCGTTGCTAACGCGCATTACGTGAGTTGCACCTCGCGCTCTGCCGCTGACATTCACGGGGCGGCGTGTAAGCAGATCGATGTCGCCAGAAAACTGACCCGGTTCGTGAGTGACCAGAACGGCGTCCTCATTGTGGGGGTTGAGTATGTCCAACATTCCTGCGCGAACAACAAACATGTCCATATCAGCTTTGCCTGCCTGAAAGAGCATGTCCCCGTCTTGATAGTGCTCGCAGCTTGCGTATGGCACCAGCAGATCCATCTCTTCTTCAGTCAGTCTTGGAAATGCGTTCTGTATCAGTTCAACGGACATCGACATTGACATATTTGTCTCCAGATCTACCCCCGCGAGAGCGGTGGTAAAATGATGGTGCAAGTCGCTCGGCGACTTCGTTGAGTATATCGCTAAATCCAGATTGTCGTTTGGAAGCAGTATTTAGAAGACGCCTGGTATCCCGTTGGATATTAAGGGGCAGCTTCGTCTTTCGCGATTGCTGCCAACTTCGCTTTCACTGCATCAATATAATCTTGAGGTTTGATGATAATCTGCGTGCCGCGTTGACCTGCTGAGATAGAGATGCGGTCAAAATCCATGATGCTCTCATGAGCATAGACGGGATAGGGTTTCTTACATGCGAGCGCGGTCACGCCGCCCCGTATGTAACCGGTCAGATTTTCGACTTCTTTTAAGGGAGCGAGTTTGACATCGGAATTGCGGCTGACTTTTGCGACTGCTTTCAAATCAAGTTGCGCGTCACCCGGCACCACCGCTAACAGTACGCCATTTTTGTTGCCGATGGCTGCCAGTGTTTTAAAAACTTGATTGCAAGGAAAACCTATTTTGTTTGCTACCGTTTGTGCCGTCAGATCTTCGGGATCGACTTCGTATTCTTTCAGTTCGTAGGAAATTTTCAGTTTATCCAGCAACCTGGCTGCGTTCGTTTTCATCTTCTATTGAATTTTTTGTTTGAACTCTTCAGTTGTTCCAACGCGGACTTTGTTCGTTTCGCCTTCTCTAATTCAGTTTGTATGAAAATTCAGTTTATCCAGCTCAGGATCTACTCCCAGCAATTTTCAGTTTAAGGACATCTTCTGCAAATCTCCTAGTTGCCACCAACAGGAGCCGGTGATGGTGTTTCTCCGTGAATAGAGGGTGCCGGCTCAGGAGCAAGCTGATGAATTTCTGGCGCTTTCGGTGGCTCCTGTTGAAGTTCTGGTGCTTTGACCGGCACCTCATCTTTGTGAGTGTCAGCTTCGTGCGGAATTTCAGCGTGAGGTTGGGCTTCGACTGGAGCTGGAGTTTTTGTATCTTCAGGCGGTGGTGGCGCGTCAGGAATTTTTTGCAGTGCACCAGTGTCGTTTGCACCATTCGCATCTGCGTTTGCACTGGTATCGCCGTTTGCTGGCTGCTCTCCGTCAGCCGGAGCTTTTGATTCGTCTGGGTTCAAGCCCGCTTCGGTGTCCTCAATTTGTTTTAAAACACTCGGATTGATGCGAGTGATCTTTTTGGCAAATGGAACAGCCGGTTCGTCGAATGCCACCGTCGGCGGTTCATGAGTCTTATAGAAGTCTGTCATATAGTCATGCCAGATTTTCGCCATGACGGTTCCACCGGTGACGTTGCCGTGCACTTCGCTGTAATCGTCGTTGCCTCCCCAGACGGCTGTAACCACGTCTGGAGTAAAGCCGACAAACCAGATGTCGCGCGCTTTGTCTGCGGTTCCTGTTTTGCCTGCAACAGCGATCTTTGGCAATCTGGCCAGAGTTCCTGTGCCCTTATTAACTACGTCTTGCAGAATGTCCACTAACTGCAAGACGGGCTCGGAAGGAAACACTGACTTTGCCTGTGGTGTCGCTTCTTGAAGTTTGTGACCCTGATTATCATCGATTTGACGAATCATCTGCCAGGGCATGAACACGCCTTTGCGCGCAAGTGTCGCATACGCGTTGGCTAGCTCTAGCGGCGACACTGCGGATGCGCCCAGCGCCAGGGGCAGGTCGTTGTTGAGCGGGCTCGTGATGCCAGCCGCTCTAGCTGTCTCGATGATTTTGTCTGGTCCAACCGCCCGTGCAATTCTGATCGAGCAAAGATTTCGAGACAACATCAAGGCAGTTCTGACCGTGATTTTGCCGAGATAGCGTCCGTCGAAATTCTTTGGTGAATACTTTTGACCGAAGCCGACATCGATAGTCAATGGTAAATCTTCAAGCACCGTATCTGGTTTCAGCGCGTCATTCATAATGCCGGACAGGTAGACGAATGGCTTGAATGATGATCCGGCAGTGTGTGGGTTAGTTGCTCGATTGAACTGGTGAAGCCGGTAGTCACCGACCCCGCCGACAAGCGCGAGTACGCCGCCATCCTTGACATTGATCGTTACCAGTGCTCCCTGACTTATGCCGTTAGGAGCTGTCTCGATGCCCTTGTTTAATTCCTTCTCGGCAGCGTTTTGAGCTTCCGGATCAAGATTGGTGTAGACCCTTAATCCGCTGCCCCAGAGCTGAGTTTCTGAGAATTGATTTTTGAGCAGTTGCACTACGTAGTTTGCATAGTATGGATAAGGCTGTGTTGGTGCCTGTCCTTTACGGAAGACGAGCTTCTTTGCCTTGATGCTATCGGCCTGGCTCTGAGAAATGAAGCCTTCTTCCGCCATAGCATCGAGCACCTGATGCTGCCGATCGAGCGCATCATCAATGTATTTGGGATCGCTCATTTTCGACGGAGCGCGTATGAGACCGGCGAGGAACGCTGATTCACCGACATCGAGAGCACCGGCGTGTTTGTTGAAATAGGTGCCTGCCGCCCGCTCGATGCCGTACACACCTCTACCAAAGTAGATGTCGTTCAAATAGGTTTCCAAAATTCTGTTTTTGGAATTGTTCAATTCGACATCGACCGAAAGTAGCGCCTCCATGATTTTGCGCTTGGCGCTACGGTCTTGAGGATCGAGGTAAATGTTGCGCACCAGCTGCTGGGTGATGGTCGAGCCACCCTGCCGCATGTGACCGGCTTTGACGTTGGTCAAAATGGCGCGAGTTACGCCCCACGGATCGACTCCGTGATGTTCGTAAAAGCGGTGATCTTCTGCCGCTATCGCCGCATGGCGCATATGCGAAGACATCTTTGACAGCGGAATAGGAATGCTGTCTCTATCAGCATAAACAGTAGTGATGTGGTGGTTGAAACGGTCGAATAGAGCAACGCCGTTTCCAACTTCGTACACCGTCGGTAGTGTCGAGAACGCTGGAATGCCCAGAGACACCTTTGTCACTATCCATGCGAGAATGCCGATTAGCAACAGCAGCACAAGCCATTTTATGCCCGATATGATGGGATTCGGTCGCGGCTTAAAGTTGTTCACAGGCGCATCACTGTCCTGCAAGAACCTTTTGTGCCTGGTCTGTTTTGTGGAGTTTCGTAAGGACATTTGCGTAGTATTTCTGTGTGCGCAGAGTTTTAGGATTAGTTGGTCCGAGAATCTGTTTCTGAGTTTCGTATGCTGCTTTGTAATATGGTTCTGCTTGAGCGTACTTTTTCTGTTGATCGTAGAGAACCGCCAGGCAGAATTGGTTTTCTGCAACGGTCTCGTTCTTGTCTCCGAACTTCTTCTGATAGATAGATAGTGCTTGCAGCAGCTGGGCCTCTGCTGCGCCGTACTTGCGCATGCCGAAATCGAGGGTGCCGAGGCACAGTAAAGTGTCTGCTGTTTCGATGTTTCCGGCGGTCAGTTTCGTGGTGCGAATTTGCAACGCCTTCAAATACAGCGCTTCAGCTTCTTTCTTGGACTTATCCTTGCCTTCGTATTGATAGACTTGAGCCAGTGCGTTGTAAACTGATGCAGTCTCGGGATCGTTTGGACCCTTCGCGTTTTCGATAATTTGCTTAGCGCCTAACAGATATTTTTTTGCTTCTGCAATCCTTCCTTCTTTCAGCGCTAGATTGCCCAGTTCGAATGATGTTCTGGCAAACTCGATGTGGTCGTCACCACTGAAATCCCTGTCGATCTTCAGAGCTTTATTCAAAGCTTCTTTAGCTTTTGCCACATCGCCTTTCTTTGTGTAGATGTGACCCATCCCATTGAGGGCGTGTGCAACGTAGCTTTGTTTGGGATCTTTCGATTTGCTTTCTATGTCTAAAACTTGCTGATAACTGGAAATCGCACCATCTAGTTGGAATGCTTCGCGCTCAACGTCACCGAGTAAATTCAGGGCTTCGGCTTTGCGGTCATCGGTTAAATCGGTACGCTTCAGCGTGTCGTTAATCTGATTTTCTGCACTGACGTAATCAGCCTGATTATAAAAGTTGGATGCAATGTCCATCGAGCTGTCGAAAGAAACTGCGTGTTGGGCTGGTTGCGAAGTTTGAGGGCGATGGTTGACGATGCTCACTGTGACGGCGATGCCGAGTGCCACCACGACTACCGCTCCGACGATTGGTGCGTAGTGAAGCCAGGCTGGGCGTTCAGGCCTTTTATGCGAACTCGTCCATCTTCCTCCACTCGGGCCAACCTGAGTAGTCTGTCCTGCTGTTGATGCGGTGAAAGCTTCTCCGCCATCAGCCGCCGCGCCGGTGGCGCTGCTCGTACCGGACGCGTGTGCACCGTTCGCGCTCGAACCGACTAACCCGGCAGCCGAACCAGCGGCAGACGCTGACGCCGCATCACCTGTACCAGCTCGTGAGGAGGTCGGCAGAGGCGCTGTTTCCGCATTTGCCGGCGTCGGTTCGGCATTGACTGGAGGTTTGGTCTGCTTCTGCGGCTTGGTGATTTCTCTTGTGCTTTCCAGCGCTTGCGCTGGCTTTACCAGTGGTGTCAGGCTGGTGCTGCTTTGCAGTGACCCCATAACTTCCGGATCGAGCACCACCCCTGGTGTGTTGATAGCGAATTCAAGCAACGCGTCTTTCAGTTCCTGCATTGTCTGATATCTGTCGCCAGGCTCTTTGGCTAGACACTTGAAGACGATCGATTCCAATGCTTCCGGCACTTTAGAATCAGGATTGGCATCGAAAAATTTATTTGGTGCCTCATTGACTTGCTTGTACATGCATTCCATCGGGTCTTGTCCGAAGAATGGCGAACTGCCAGTGAGGGTGCGATACATGACGCAACCGAGTGAATAGATATCCGAGCGCGTGTCGAGATTCCTGCCGCGACACTGCTCAGGGCTCATGTAAAGTGGGCTGCCAAAGACTTCACCTGTTTGAGTCAGGTGGTTCGATTCTGATTCATCGCCTGTCGGCAAAACCTTGGCGATGCCGAAGTCGACTATTTTGACAAAATCTTTTCGCTGGTCAAATTCGACCAGCATTATGTTGCCTGGTTTAAGGTCTCTGTGAATGACGCCTTTTGAATGAGCATGCGCTAATCCTGCGCACGCCTGCGCGAAAATGTTGGTGGCGCGGCTCGCCGGTAGAAGCCCTACTTCGTCTAAGACTTCGGCAAGGTTGGTTCCTTCGAGGAAGTCCATAACCAGATATGGGGCGCCAGCGGGCGTTAGACCGAAGTCGAAAACAGCAAGGATGTTTGGGTGGGAAAGTGCGCTGGCTGCTTGCGCTTCTTGCTGAAAACGTTTTAAATTCGAGGCGCTCGATACGTATTGAGGATGCATCATTTTGATAGCGACGATGCGCTTCATCAATATGTGCTTGGCTTTATAAATCATCCCCATGCCGCCGCCACCGATGGTTTCGAGCACTTCGTACTTCTCACCGATGATTTTGCCGACCATGTCTTCTTGAACCAGCGGCGTCAAAGTAGTGCCGTCGTGAGGGCAGACGGCGGTATCGCCGCTAAACTCTTGCCCGCAAGAGATACAGGCTTTGCGGGTGACGCTTCTGGCGGTGTTTTCGAGGTTCACGAGAGGACTATTGACTTCCGTTGGATCTAGCTGCAGCCTTCCTATAGCTTACTAGACGAGCGGCTGACATGGCTAATCCCCGCTACACATTGCTAAATGCGAGCATTAGAGGCGGTTTAGACATCAGTTTTTGCACCAGATTCGGTGGCGAAATCTTAAATCGCTTTATCACAGTCACCTTGCGTGTTTGCGTGTCTGGTTTTCCGAGAACAAATATTTTCTGTGGATTATAGTCCACGAAAAGTGGCTTGGTGACAGTGTCTAATGCAAGTGCAGTGAAGTGAGATTCGGAACTTAATAACTCACACCACGCCATTAATGATGTGAGAACTTCGCTAACTGGAACGAGTTATGACAGCCAATGGAAATATCAATAACAGCCAGGGATCTCATTCTATGGGATTTGTCGACTCGCATCAGATTACAGAACCGAACGCTGCTTGTTCCGGCGGCAAAGTAGAAAATTTGGACCAAGCTCTACGGTTGGCCGCTCAATTGCACTATGGTGGATTGCAAACCTCTGAAGAACAGCTTTGCTCGCTCGTCAAAGAAATAAAACGGTTGGCCGTAACCGAACTGGAGAAGGGAGACGGACGTAAAGTGGAAAGCGTACGCGTCGAGCGCAAACTTGACGGCTCAGTGATCATATTTTTTGGTATTTAACAGACCATTGCTTCAGGTTATACTGGAAGAAGCCATGCCTTACTGCCGCTCCGAGCGGCCAGCCGCTGTTTCAGATTCGGAGCGATAATGACCTCAGGCGAACAAATAAACATTCTGCTGGTCGACGATCGTCCTGAAAATCTCCTTGTTCTCAAAGCCACACTTGGTTCGCTCGGATGCAATCTAGTGGAGGCGCAGTCAGGTAAAGAGGCTCTCAAATATCTGCTTGACCAGGAATTCGCTGTGATCTTGCTCGACGTGATGATGCCGGAGATGGACGGTTTTGAAGTCGCACGAATTGTTCGCGAGCGTGAGAAGTCGAAACACACGCCCATTATCTTCGTTACGGCGATGTTTCTCGATGACCAGGACGCATTTCGCGGTTACTCTGTTGGCGCCGTTGATTACATCATGAAGCCGTTTGCGCCGGAGATCTTGCGCTCGAAAGTTACCGTTTTCGTTGATCTTTTCCGGAAGACCGAAGAGATCAAACGGCAGTCTGAGCACATTCGAGCTATGGAACAGCGCGAATACTCAGCCAAACTTCTAGCAACTGAGCAGCGATTGCAGCAGGAAGCCGATCGTGTGCGCAACGAGGCACGTGCTATCCGCTCGGTTTTGGAGCACGCACCCGTGGGTTACGCCAGACTCGATAAGAATCACAAGTTTATTGAAACGAATAAAATGTTCGCCGATCAATTTTCATTGAAAGAGGATGTCGTCGATCAGTCAATTTTCGCCGCACTGCCAGGTTTGCCAGCTGCAGTTAGAGACGCTGTTGAAAACAGTCGCCCATACCTCGTGCACGATCTGCAGGTTTACGAAGGCACCGGCGGTGAAACCAATCGATATTGCGATCTGGCGGTCTGGCCAACTTCTAATCGCGAGCAATTCAACGGTACTATTTTGATCGGCACTGACGTCACAGAGCGGGTCCTACTGGACCTGCAGCGCAAAGATTTCGTTGCCACTCTCGCCCATGACCTGCAAACTCCTGTGATCGCATCTGACCGCGCTCTGCTTCTTCTGCTTGGGAAAATCGACGGTAGTGTCTCTCCTGATCTTGTCAGTTTCGTCGGTATGCTCAAGAAGAACAATGAGAACTTACTGCACATGATTGAGAGTCTGCTCGACATATATCACTACGAGGAAGGCGCCAAAGCGCTCTACCGCGATGAGGTTGATCTCAAGTTGCTGGCAATGACCTGTTTAGACGAGCTCTCTGCCCTTGCTGTTGAGCAAGAGATAAGATTGAACTCCGACTTCCCAGCAGATCTGCATTCTGTTTACGCCGATCGCACAGCAATTCGTCGCGTTATAACCAACCTGCTTGACAATGCGCTCAAATTCAGCAAAGGCGGAACAGTTACAGCCAGAGCTCGAAACGATGGCGATATGGTCGTTTTCGAGGTTACTGATACAGGCATAGGCATTAAACCCGAGGACAAAAGTCATCTTTTCGAGCGCTATTGGCATGGCACCGGGCATAAATCGTATAAGGGCAGCAGCGGATTGGGACTGTATTTGTGCCGCCAGATTGTCGAGTCACACAATGGACAAATAGAATGTGACACCAGTGTTGCTAAAATGACGACGTTCCGATTTACTTTGCCAGTTCGCACTGCAGATGAGTCAGAGCAAAAAGTAGATTCCCCACGCCTTAAGCAGAGTGCGCTATAAATGCCAGAAGATAATTCGGAAAGCTCGGACAATCGCGACATCAAAATTCTCATCGTGGAAGATCACGAGTTCACGAGAATGGGTCTTAAACTCAGCTTGGAGCAAATTTCAGGGCTGAATATAGTTGGAGAAGCATCGGACGGCGCTGATGGTTTGAAGAGAACCCTCGAAGCCAAGCCTGAAGTCGTGCTGATGGATATCGAGATGCCAAACATGGATGGCATTGAAGCCACAAAGCAAATCAAAGAACAGGCGCCTGATGTGCGAGTGATTATGCTCACTTCCCATAAAAGTGATCAAACTATTTTCGCCGCGCTGAGTGCCGGAGCAAACGGATATTGTCTGAAGAATATCGCGCCGCAGCAACTCTCTACAGTGATCAAAATGGTTGCCGACGGCGCTGTCTGGCTTGATCCAGGCATCGCTAATCGCGTGCTGAGTGCTTATTCTTTGCCCGATGCGCAACCGGCAGTGGTGACTAAAGCTCCGCCGAAAGCACCAAAGACAAATATCACATTGTCGCCTCGCGAGACCGAGGTATTGAGGCTGGTAGCAGATGGTTTGAGCAATCAGAAAATCGCAGAGAGACTTGGGCTGGGCCTTGAAACTGTGAAGACTCACATGCGCCACATCATGGAAAAATTGGCTGTTTCGGATCGAACCGAAGCGGCGGTTAAAGCGATGAAACAAGGAATCGTTTAGGTCTGGGACAGGCAAAACGATCGAGTGAATGCCAAAGACATTCACTCGAGGGCTCTTCATACTTTTCGTAGCTGCTTTGTAGCGATCTGATTCTGTAGACTCTCTTTTAAGCAGCGTGCGCCATGCAGCGCGCGAAGTTCAAACAGGTTAAGCAGATTTTTCTGCGCGGAACTGAGGTCTCAGTATGTTCTGCACTTTAGTGCGAGCGCGTGAAATTCTGGATTTGACAGTGCCGATATCGGTCTGCGTGATCTTGGCTATTTCATCGTAAGGAAGGTCTTCAACTTCACGCAAGATAATTGCTGTTCTGAATTGACGTGGCAGTGTAGAGATTGCGGCGTCAACTGTCTTGCGGAGATCTTTGCGGTCGTAAAGCTCATCTGGACCTGCCGATGGATCAGCAAGATCGCGAGTTGGGCTGTCTTCATCGTCGCCATTCATAGGTGCGTCGAGAGACATAATTACTGTTTGACGAGGGCGCTTTCTCAGTTCATCATAGAAAAGGTTAGTGACAATTTGTCCCATCCATGACTTGAATGCTTTGGGGTTTTGCAGTTTGCCAATGCCCTTCCAGATTCTGATGCATGCTTCCTGTGCAAGGTCAGCAGTATCGTTCCAATCTGGAGCAAGTTTGTAGAGCATCGCGTAGAGATTACGTTGATGGCGTTTAATTAGCACGTCAAATGCGGCTTGATCGTGTTGCTGGCATAACAAAACCAACTGTTGATCGTCCATTTCATTGTAGTTGGTACGAACAATGTGCAGTGCTGTTTGTTTTGTTTCTGTCTTCGCGGTTTTCATATCGTCTCCAGGCGTCGAATTGCTATCCACTTCTTCATAGTACTGAGCCAGAGAAGCTGTGTAATCCAGCCTTTCAGGTATCCATCGATCGGGGTATCCCCCTATACCTCAGGTTGCGAAAGACGCAATCTGTGGGATGGTTTTCCTGAACAGTCAAACAATGTATATAGAAACGGCATCCCCCACAGACCGAAACTTAGATTAAATGATCTAGATTTTTGACGCTTTATAACTTCGACTTTGAGTTACATCGGCACGATGATAACTTCGACTCCGAGTTACGCTTGCGGTAGGCGTAATTTTGATTAAGCCGCTGTCGGTCTCCTGGGCTTCCAGCTGATGGAGCACACACCGTTCATGCATGCATCAGGCGCAGAATCTTGCCCAGGCGCATTGTCTTCGCTGTCAACGTCAGATATCGAGGCTTCTTCAACTGCGACCGTGACTCGCCCGTCGTATTCAAGCACGCCAATTACGGGTCCGCTGTGGATGGCGACGACGTTGCTTTCGCTCGGCAGGCTGAAAGCGTCTAATTCGCTCACGGAGTACAAATCTGCGTGCATTGTGAGCACGTTATCGCTTGTAACTTTCGATTTATCTGAATTTCCGAACTTCATGACTACAATCCTTCTTGCAAATCATTTCAATAGTAAGTCTGGATCTGCCTTTGGTTGCAGATCCAGAAAACTTAGACTCAGGCCGATTTTTCTGCGCGGAACTGAGGGCGCAGGATGTTCTGCACTTTGGTCCTTGCTCTCGAGATTCTTGACTTGACGGTGCCGATGTCTGTCTGTGTGATTGCTGCAATCTCGTCGTAAGGCAAGTCGTTCACTTCGCGCAAGATGATTGCGGTTCTGAACTGGCGCGGCAGAGTGGCGATCGCGGCTTCTACTGTCTTTCGGGTATCTTTGCGGTCATAAAGCTCATCAGGACCAGCTGCTGTGTCAGCGATGTCGCGTGTCGGCGATTCACCGTCTTCGTCACCGCCCATAGGGGCATCGAGTGACATTACAACCGTCTGGCGGGGACGCTTTCTCAGCTCATCATAGAAAAGGTTAGTGACAATCTGACCCATCCAAGATTTGAATGCTTTAGGATTTTGCAATTTGTCGATGCCCTTCCAGATTCTGATGAACGCTTCCTGGGCGAGGTCCGCAGTGTCGTTCCAATCCGGAGCCATCTTGTACAGCATCGCGTGTACGTTGCGCTGGTGGCGTTGCATCAATGTGTCGAATGCAGCTTTATCCTTTTTCTGGCACAACAGAACGAGTTCAGAATCTTCCAGCTGTTGGTAACGATTGCCGCGAACTAAAGTGAGTTGTGGTTGTTCTGATTTCGATTTGAGGCTTGTCATGGCTGTCTCCGAGGTGAGTTGCGTTCCGTCCATGTACACATAATAAACAGCCGAAAAGCCTGTGTAATCCAGCCTTACAGGTATCCACCTCTCGGGGTATACGAGAGAAGGAGCGGGTATCACCCGATCCCCACACCGCCCATTTAACGGCAATCTACGCGATCAGAAGTTTCACCGATGCTATACCGAGAACAAGAGCCAGCGTTCTTTTCAATGCATTTTGCGAAAAAATATTTGAGCCAATGTGTGACCCGATCGCTCCACCCGCGAATGCAGCCAGCAGCAACGACCAGTCTGAGCCGATAGTGAAAGAATTTGTCAGCAGTCTGCCGATGATTCCAGCAATTGAGTTGATAACGATGAATAGTGCCGCGGTGCCGGAAGCGTTCTTTGCCGTGTCCCATCTAGCGATTACTATCAGTGGGCTGAGAAAGATGCCACCGCCGATGCCGACAATGCCTGAGAGAAGTCCTATCGCACCACCACAAGCCGCTGCCACCGCTGCCGGGGGGTGATGCAACTCAGCAGGAGCGGAAACCCTGGGAGGAATTGCCAGACGCGTCGCCGCGACTAGCAAACTAACCGCGAGCAAACCTTCATATATATTGTTGGGTATTTTGATCATGCCACCAACAAATGCGGCGGGTACGGATGCAATCAAATACGGTGCCGTTGGGCCGAAGTGCAAATATTTCGCACGATAGTAGGAAATGGCGGCTGTTGTCGCGACCAGGATGTTGAGTAACAGCGCAGTAGAGGATGCCGTTTGTTTGGGAACTGATAAGAGCGCGAGAATTGCCAGGTAGCCAGAGGCACCGCCGTGTCCGACTGACGAATACAAGAGTGCGACGATGAATGTTGCAACTAACGAAAAGGCGTTCGGTTCCATCACGGTTTTTGTTGCGCAGCTTCTCGTTACTGGGATGACGGTGATCTTGAAACGAAGGAGTTCTGCGACTCTGATCAGTTCTGCGACTCTGACGTTGTTTTATTGAATGCGCAGCTTGTAGCCAACGCGCGGAATTGTTTGAATGACGGAGTCTTCAGTGTCGCCATCGATTTTCTGACGCAAACGTTTGATGCATGTGCGCAGAGCTTCAGAGGTGGCGTCACTTTCCGAGTGCCAAACTCGTTGTAGGAGCGAGTCTCCGCTAAATACTTCGTCTGGGTGGCGCATCAAAAATTCCATCAACGCAAATTCGCGTGGTAATAGTTGAATTTCTTTGCCCGCTTTGGTCAGCTTATATTTTGTCGGGTCGATGGAAAGGTCCCCGACTCGCAGAATATTTGAACTTGATCCTGACGCTCTGCGCAGCACCGCGCGCAAACGCGCCGACAACTCTTTCATGTTAAATGGTTTTGTCAGGTAGTCATCAGCACCTGAATCAAGACCGTTCTCCTTGTCTGAGATGCTGTTCTTGCCCGTCAACATGATAATCGGCGTTTTGCCCTGTTCCTGGCGGTACTGGCGACAGATATCAAGTCCTGACAATTCGGGCAGTGACCAGTCCAGGATAATCGCGTCATATTGACAAAGCCTGAGCCGGTCCATGCCATCGCGACCGTTGTGAACTACTTCCACCGAGTGGTGCTCGAACGAGAGCCATTCGACAATCATGACGGTCAAATCGACGTCATCTTCAACAATTAGGATCTTTGCCATAAACTGCGGAAACCTTGCAAGTCACTCTAAATATACAGCGCGGCCGGACAAAGTGCTCTCATTCTCTACAAAGGAACAAGAAATACCGAAAAACGATGTGGCTGCCAAGTGAGATTTAGAAAAGAAACCTGTGCTCGAATCCAACCACTTTCTGCTCCAGTTCCATCGCATGGCTTTCGTCTCCGCGCAAGCGCAAAATTTTTGCTTTATACCAGTAAGCTTCCAGCTCATGGGGGTCAAGAGTGATGCTTTTTTTTAAATCCGTTAGAGCTTTTTCGTGATCTCCCATAAGGAAGTAACAAACAGCTCTCGTACAAAAAAATTCTGCCAGTGGTAGAAGTTCGATTGCTTCATTCGCAAGGTTAAGTGCAGACTGTAGATCACCCAGCAGTGTTTGCGCCCGCGCTCGATTCGATTTAATAAATGCGCTCGTCCGCGGCGATTTACAGTAGCGTTCTGCTAGATCAAGATTTTCCAAAGCCCTATCTGGACTTCGTTTGAGTGTAAAAAACCAGCCCCGATTTAGATAAGCATTAGCATTTGACTCGTCCAGTCTCAATTGTTTTGTGGATGTCTAAATTGCGTTATCCAGGTCGCCGGTTAGAGATTCGTACACTGATTGTGCATGCAGAACGGCTGAAGTAGCAGAAATTTTGTTGTTCGACACGAGGGCTCTGGCTTTTTCCAAATCGTCTTTAGCTTCGGTGCAGCGGTTCAGCTTTGAATAAAGAATTGCTCTTATCGCGAACGCTTCTGGATTTTTGCTGTTTCTCGAAATCGCAGAATTGCAGTCAGCCAGTGCTTCTTCATATCTTGCGACTGCAGTTAATATAAGTGACCTGGTTAGAAGTTGCTGAGAAACTGGCAGTATCAACACAGCCTGGTCTGCATCTTCAACTGCTCCGGGTTGGCACATCATAATTCTACATAAAGCTCGGATTCGCCAGGGGAGAGGGCTGCGAGGTTTCATCGCAATTGCCTGATCGCAGAACCTTTTCGCTTGCTCGTATTATTGCAATTCATAAGAAGCCGATGCCGCATATGTAAATGCTTGGAATGAAGGAGGCCAGCGGTTAATTGCAACTATCGCCGAATCCATTGCTTGTGAGTATTGTCCGTTGGCAATGCTCTTATGACATTTTTCCAGAGGATACCACCTGTAGTACCACCAGCAAATAAATACGGCGATAACGGCTGAGCACTCGATAAGAAAATCTGAGTCCACGACTTAGCTATAGTGCATACGAGTAACGGCGAGGCAATGCTGCGGTAGTCGGCAAACCCAATTCTTGAGCTGCTCGCAGTGGCCAGTAGGGGTCGCGCATCATTTCGCGAGCCAGCAAAACGATATCGGCTTGCGATTTCTGAATGATGTCATTGGCTTGCGCTGGTTCAGTTATTAAACCAACGGCAGCGGTCATGACATTGGCCTGCGATTTTACTTTTTCTGCCAGTGGAACCTGAAAGCCCGGAGCAAAAGGATAGCGGTCTCCTGCTCTCACGTTGCCGCTGCTGCAGTCGATTACGTCCACACCTTCTGCCTTGAGAATCTTCGAGAGTTCAACAGAATCGTCGACAGTCCAACCTCCCTCCACCCAATCTGTAGCAGAAAGGCGCACGGACATAGGATAGGCTGATGGCCACACGCTGCGAATTACTTTCGCTGTCTCAACTACGAAGCGAATGCGGTTTTCGAATGAACCACCATATTCATCTGTGCGGAAATTCGATAGCGGCGAATAGAAGCTGTTGAGCAAATATCCGTGGGCGGCATGTAATTCCATCCACTTAAATCCAGCTTTTATTGCTCGCTGAGTTGCTATGCGGAATTTTTCCTGAATTTCTTTAATCTCGGAAATCGTCAGCTCATGCGGATTTCTCCATTCAGGATTGAACGGCACCGGGCTTGGTCCCACGACTTCCCAGCCGCCTTCGTCATCTTTAAGATCGACTTTCGCGTGGCGTGATTCAGCCTTCCATGGGCTGAGCGTAGATCCCTTTCTGCCGGCGTGCGCCAGTTGAATGCCCGGAACTGCGCCCCATTGTTCTATAAAGCCGGTAATTTTTTTCAGCATCTCGATGTGCTCTTCTTTGTAGATGCCCAGGTCATCAGGCGTTATGCGACCGCGAGCTTCTACGCCAGTAGCTTCGCAGATCACCAGCCCGGCGCCACCAACCGCACGTGAGCCTAAATGAACGAGGTGCCAGTCGTTTGCAAAACCGTCTACAGAGCTGTATTGACACATAGGAGAGACGCCGATGCGATTCTTCAAGGTGATGTCGCGAATTTTTAGCGGTGAAAATAAATTGAGTTGCGTTGCCACCGCATTTGATGCGGACTCAAGCGTTGATTGCTCTGATGTCATTGCAGAAGGCTCCCATGAATTAATCGGTAATAAGTTTATCCGATCGCGCTCTGTTTGCCGACCGAATTATTTTGCAGCGACTGCTGCTCTACAGTGTGGGGCGCCGCACGCCACGATTTGGCTTTTGGCTTCGTGACATGCGGCGTAGTCTTTGTTTCGTTGTGTTTGTCGCGACGCACGGTGGCGCACGATCTGTAAACTTGCAGCTATGCGGCTAACTTTTGTGCATTCTGGGTCGGTCTTTTAGCAGCCAGGATTTTCTCAACGGTTTGTTCAGCCCGAACCGAGATGTACGGATTATCGTCGTTGACCAGGCTGACCAGAATCGTCAGCGCTACGCGTGGATTGTCGGCGAGATCGTACCGAACAATTGGGTCTTCATCTTTGGATAGTTTCCACAGAATTTCTTCTGCAACGGCTGGATTTTCCGCCAGAGCTGACCGCACTTCCGGGTGGGTGTCATTGACCAGCATGCGCTGGATAAACACAGGAGTTAGCCTGTTTTCTGCCACTCTCATACGAATCGTATGATCAGCGCTGTGTGCCAGATCTGCCAGGACGCAAAGTGGTGTTTCCGGATGACCGGCGCTCAGATAGCTGAGCCAGTAGTTCGACGGGCGATGCATAGTTCCAGAAAGAAGATCGAGGGATGATGTGCACATGTTGGTTGCTCCTCAGGGAGTTGGCGTCAGAGTTGGAGATTGATTAGACCGGTCTATTACATTTACCGGACGCGAAACGAGGACAGATGCGCGATGGCGTCACGCTCTGGTGGAATCACTTATTAAATGAGGTGCTAGACCATTTAATAAGCGGTACTTAGCTTTAGACCTTCAAAAAGTGGTTGAACATCAAATTGATAAACACTTTTATCGGGTCAGTATTTTTGAGAATTTTGGCGCGTCCGATTGCACCCTTCATTGCGCAGTTGAAAAATTCTGCGAGCTCCCTGCTGTTGTAGCACTTGGGTATTTCGTTCCGCTCCTGACCTTCCTTGATGCAACTAGCGAACACGGCGGTTGATTCGTCGCCGATCTCTTTGAGACGATTGCGAAAGACTTCGCTTTGATCTGCCATTTCCTGGCTCAGATTGTCGATCAAGCATCCCTTTCGACACTCATTCAATTCGATGTTGCGAATCAACTCATCGCAATAATTTCGCAGGCGCTGCAGCGGTGAAACCGTCTTGTCTTCGAGTGGTCTGCGTTTTTTCACAACGATGTTTTCGTTGAAGTAATTGATGATTTGCAGACCGAATTCTTCCTTGCTGTCAAAGTAATAGTAGAACGAGCCCTTCGGTACGCCTGTTTTCTGCAAGACTTCCATGATGCCGGTGTTGTTGTAACCCTTCTCGATCATGATGTCGATGCCAGCTTCAAGTAGCTGTAACTTAGTGCTTTCCTTCGTTGCGCTTGTTCTGCCCATGGCTTTGACTGCCTTTTAGTTGGTTTCATCCCTCGGTCACTCTTACATATTAGACCGGTCGTCTAGTTTCGTCAAGGGTTTTTCGAAAAATTTCTCAAATAACAGACAGAGCTGGATTTCGACTTCGAGAAAAATACCCCTGAAACGCCCGAAGCGCCAGTTGCCTGACGCCCGAACTGCCCTAAACTTTTAAAACGGAATACTGGTCAATTAGTCGAGTGGGAACCAGCGTCCATGCTTATCGCCAATCCAATATCCAAGATCTTTTGACTGCACCATGCAGTAGTTGGGATTGCGCTTCACTTTGGTACCGCTTGCATAGACAGCTTGCAAGACTCGGCCATCACTATCGGTATCAATAGTGGTGCCATCACACAGCACGCTTGTATTCACTCCTGTCATAGTCGTAGTCAACTGACGTTGGTTGATGGCTGCGGCTTGGTAAATTGCAGGGTTAAAAACGAGCGTTCCGGACATGGGGGATAACCTCTCTCTGGTTCAGATACTAAAGTCGATTTGTGAGATGTTGGTGAGTTCGCCGAATCACTAATCGCTTTGTTTCAGGGGGCGCAAACCTTATGCACCTATTAAGCAACATTGTTGTTACCGAGATGTTACGTCTGAAGTGTTTCAAAAAAATCTCTCGAATTTTTTCTTCGGACATAATATAGATGACTGAAATCGTTGCACTGCCAGGGCAATAAACCGGGCGCCGCCGCTGTTTACTTACCGAAAAACGAGCTGACGCTGCAGCCAATAAAGAAAACTGCTGAAGCAATCTGCCAGGTTATGAGACTGATGATTGAGTTGGCTTCTGGTTGCTTGGTTTCCGGTTGACTGAGGGCTGCAAGCTGCCCGAGCAAGGTTTCTCGGGCTGGGCTGAGAATAAGCCCGATCAGCAGCCCGGCAATGACCGCTAAAGCGATCTTCGTTCCGATTTTGTACGAGGATACTCGGTGTAAAAGTTTGCTGACGCCAAATCCTGCGACGGCAAGAATTGCGAAAGTGTAGAAATAGCCCGTGCCGAGCATGTGCTGCTCCATCGTGCCAAAAATGAATCCGGCTGCGAGCGCTGCCAAACCGGTTCTTATCATGATGGCGGGGCTGGCTTGTACCATGTGGGTCGTGAAGCGACCAGCACATTTTTTGCAGCGCGAGCCCACAGCGCACTGAACCATGCACTTCGGGCAAATCAGGTCGTCGCAGTCCTGGCAGCGCAAACGCGAGTCTGTATGGTCATGCTTGGCAATTATGGTCACGATATCCTGCGGTGTTCTCATAGATTGCTATACCCGCTTGCTCCCCAAATTAGGAACGAATAGCAGGTCCAATTTACTGAGCGGATACCTAAGTCTCTAGAGCCTTGTTGCGCTTGAAGATACCTTCCTGGACGAAGCCCGGTCAGGTCACGATGAATCGTAAAGTGCTGTTTCAGGTGCGCTGCGCGCAGGGATGAGGGATTAACCGGCTAATACATATGCTGCTGAGCGTGGGACGCAACGAAAGAGCTGTGCTGCTGCTGATTGAGGTTGTAAATTAAACCGTGCTGAAGCCCGTAGCACAATCCAGCAGCGACGGAAAAAATAATCAGTGAGAAACCTATGACGCTCCCAAGTTCCTGGCTGCCTTTTCCCGAATCGTCCTGAACAAATTTGCGGAGCAGATTACTCATTCGCCAGCCCTCAAAGGAGGTTTTAAAGATACCACGGGGAGCGCTCGCGGGCAATTTAGAAATAATTCGCCACCCGAGGCCGGTATGCAATGGGTCGCTATTTCTTTTCAGCGCTGTTCTTATCCGTACCATGTGCAACCGTACCATGTGCAATTGCTGGTCTCGCAGGCGGTGGGCAACAGTCAGGAGCACAAACCTCTGGTCTCGGTCCCAGAGAACCCAGTGATTGTTGCTCCGCTCCCTGAAGCTTTTCCTCAATCAGCTGTCGAATCATTTTGACAAACGCCGGGTGTGTTCCTGCAGCGCCTGCGCGAACCATTTTCACCCCGAGTTCATCACAAACCTGTTTTGCTTCGACATCGAGGTCGTATTTCACCTCCATGTGATCCGAAATAAAACCAATTGGTGCTATTACTACATTCGATACGCTCGCATCTTTCAAATTTTTGATGTAGTCGCAAACGTCTGGTTCGAGCCATGGCTGCGTCGCTGGACCGCTGCGACTTTGAAAACACAATTTCCAGTTCTTCGCTCCAACAGCATCTGCGACGAGTTGTGCAGTCTCATTCAGTTGTGCAAGATAGTCGCAACTGTCAGACATCGAGTTGGGAATACTGTGCGCGGTGAACACAACGTGAACATTCTGACGGTCTTCACCAAATTGTTGCAACGCATTTTCGACGCGACTGATGTTGGCTTCGACAAAACCTGGATGATTGGAGAAGCCTCTTAGTTTGTCGATTTGAAGATCTCCGTTTTCGTTTAGATGACCGAGAGCTGACGCAATATTTTCACGATATTGTCGACAACTTGAATATGAACTGTAAGCTGACGTAACGAAGGCAAGTGCCTTTTTGATACCATCGGCTTGCATCTGTTTGACCGTGTCAGCCAGCATGGGATGCCAGTTTCGGTTGCCCCAATAAACTGGAAGATTAATGCCGTGCGCTGTCAATTCTGTTTTTAATGCGGCGAGTAAATCTCTGTTTTGTTGATTAATTGGAGAGACGCCGCCAAACATTTCATAATGGTGCGCCACCTCCTGCATCCGCTCTGGTGGTACGTTTCGACCTCTCAGTACGTTTTCCAGAAACGGAATGACATCGTCCATTCCTTCTGGACCGCCAAACGAAACCAGCAAAATTGCATCGTAATTGTTCGTCATTTTCGGCTCCAGTAGCGAGTTTTGTTGTTGTGTTTCGGGTCACAGGGTAGTGTAAAGAAAGTGTGCGCAATGCGAAGGATCGCTATGGATTTTACTAGTCTTTACTGGGAAACGACCATATAATTGTAATGAGAACGAAACAACTGAACGATTTGTTCGAAGGAGTCCCAACCAAATGTCAAAACGAGTTAAGTGGAATTTTCTCGCCAGGTCTTAAGACAGGGTGCATTCCTGAACCAGACCAGAAGCCGCTTGAGCTGCTCATCGAACGGCCGAAAGGGCAGAAAAAAATAGTCGCAATTGTCTTTCGAGACAAGAATAGTAGTTAACAGTAACAGTATGCACTCGTGATTTGTCGTCGCGAGTTCAGGCAACCACGCGTAATGCAGCATCTGCATGCCGCGCTTCCGTGCGGCAAAGATCTGGTGCTGCTTGCGGTCAGATCCCCAAGGTGCGGTTATGAATAATCAAACATACGAACCGGAACTAGATTTGGTATCACTGCTGAATGTGACATCTGCGATTTCTGCCCTCGGCGCAGATAGTGACTTCGCCTCCATCCCTGCAACCGGAAGGCGCGGCAGGAAAAAGGCTCAAACGGAATTACCTGAATCTTCCGAATCTTTCGAAGATCAATCTGATGTAGAAATTTCATTTTCAAAAGAGAAAACCGATCGTATACCGGTCGCAGAGCCTGACACAACTACAGATGTGTGGCGCGGTGTGATCTGGTGGTATTTGCACGAAGTCGCAAAGCACCCGCTGCTCACTGGTCCTGAAGAAATAGAACTTGGTCGTGCCAATCAGTTCGGTGACCTCGCTTCTAGAGACCAGCTTGTGCAAAGCAATTTGCGGCTCGTCGTCAGTATCGCAAAACGCTACACCAGGCAGGGACTGGATCTGGAAGACTTAATTCAGGAAGGAAATCTTGGCTTGATGCAAGCCGTGCGCAAATTCGACCCTTCCATGGGCAATAAATTTTCGACCTATGCTACCTGGTGGATACGGCAGGGCATCACCAGGGCGCTGTCGAACAAAGGACGCATGATCCGACTGCCTGTGCACGTGAACGAGATGCTTTTCAAGCTGAAGCGGGCAGCCAAGCCGTTCTATCAGCGACTCGGTCGTTATCCTACCGTTGAAGAATTGTCTGCTGAAACTGGAATCAGTCTTGCTGAAGTCGAACACGTTCTGAAAAGCAGTATGACCATGCTCTCGATGGACGACTTCATCGGTGCTGAGGAAGACGAAACGCTGGCAATCTTTGTCGAAGATAAAAAGAGTCCGCCGCCTGAGGCTCATGCCGAACAGACGATAATGCAAACGAAAATCGATCAGATGATCAAACTGCTGAGTGTGGAGGAACAGCAAATTCTTACCGCTCTTTTCGGACTGCATGGCTGCAGACAATTGACAGCACGTCAGGTTGCCGAAGCGCGGGGTCTGGAAATTCAAGATGTTCGCCGCATAGAAAACAAGGCTCTGCGAAGACTGCGCAGAATCAATCACAATCGATGTCTTTCCGACTATCTATCCGAGTCTTGATTCTTTTGCCGGAAAAGATAGTGAGAGACAATCCATTCCTCGCCCTGCCTGTAGTTGAACAACTCTTCGCAGGCGAGGAAGAACAGGCGCCAGTAGACCCACCATTTTCTTACGTTCTGAGCGCCATAGGTTTTCGCTAAAATCGGCTCGATTTCGGCGCGCTTGCTATCCATGTTTGCCAGCCAGGCTGCGCAAGTTTTCTGATAATGCAACCCATTTACCTGCCAGTGCTTTTCGATTGACAGGTCTCGCTGAAAGTACGAAAACAAATTATCCGCTGGCATCATGCCGCCTGTAAAAAAGTGTTCGGTCAGCCAGTCGTTGCCATCAACGTTGACATAATGGTAGGCATATTTTTTGTGCGTGAATATGTGCACAAAGAGCTTGCCATCGGCGCGAAGCCATTTGCTAATGCGCTCGAAGAGCAGTTCATAGTTTTTCAGGTGCTCAAACATTTCAATTGAGACGACGCGATCGAAAGTTTTGTCGATCTTGAAGTCATTGATATCGCAGGTTCTTATCTCGAGATTTTTCAGCTGGCGTAATTCGATCTGGCTGTCGATGTAAGCTTTCTGCGTGCCGGAGTTTGAAATGGCAATGATGTTGGCGCTGGGAAATTTCTCTGCCATCCACAGCGATAACGAGCCCCAACCGCATCCTAACTCTAAAATTTGCATTGGTCGATCTGTAATTTCTGCACGCTCGCATGTCAACGAAAGCATCTGTTCTTCCGCTTGTGCCAGATCTCTGGTCTGGTTGTCCCAATATGCGCAGCTATATTTTAGACGCGGTCCAAGCACAAGTTTATAGAAATCTGTGGGCACCTCGTAATGTTGCTGATTGGCTTTTTCAGTCGAAATCGCAATTGGTTGCGTTTTTAATTCTTGGGCGAATTCAGTCAGTTTTAGCTCTTCCGAGCCTTTGCAAAGCGCGTGCTCGTCCAATAATTTCTGGGTCAACATGCGACGAATGCCCAGGCGAATCAGCGTGTCCGGCACCAGATCTGATTCCAGCAAACTATAAACGAAGTGCATCAGTGTCTCTTTGGAAACCACGGGATGAAGGCGCTGGTTCGTTTTTGATAAGCGATGTATTTCTCACCCTTGCTTGCCAGCGCTTGTTTCTCAGCAAGTGGAATTCCAGACATCTTCGTCAAAAATATGAACATGAGAATCGGCGACGCGATAGTCCACATGCCGAATTGCGATTCCATCGCAAAGACAAAGAATGAGCACCAGATCAGCCATTCAAAAAAGTAGTTTGGATGTCGTGAATACTTCCAGAGTCCAACGTTGCACACATCGCCATGGTTTGCTTCATTTGCTTTGAAGTCGCTCAGCTGTTGATCTGCAATTGCTTCTCCGATGAAGCTGAGGATGAACATCGCTATACCGACATATTCATTGATGCGCAATTTTTCTGTGTGGTCGCTTGCTCCGATCAAAAACGGCATGGAAAGAATGAGCACCGTTAACGCCTGAAATTGAAACATGCCAAAAAAGTTTTGCTCTGCTTTATCGCCCCAGTTGTTTCGCATTTCAGCGTAACGCGGGTCTTCTTCGCCATGAGTTCGCTTCATTCGTTGCCAGAGATGAACGGCCAGGCGAAAACTCCAGCATGAAACCATCACTGCGATCGTGAAACGCCTGATTGGCGCACCACTTGCCGCCAGCGCATAGAAAATCGCGATCACTCCGAAGCTGCCAGACCAAGCCACATCGACCAGTGCTGCGTTTTTCTGCTTCATCGCAAAATACCAGACATCGCTCATCAGCAAAAATATGAAAATGAAGCTGCATGCTAGCAGCGGCAGCATGGCGAAAAGACTGAGTAAAACGCTTCCCATGCTAACCTCGCAGCAAAATTTTATCTGCTGTGGTGTTAGTCGGGAGTCTAAACAAGAGGATTAACATGTAGGCGGACATAGCCAGATTCCCGAGCAGCATGATTAAGATAAACCATACCATCTTACCAGCGAGACTCTGCTCTTTGTAGAAAACCCACGCGTAGAAGGTTATGAACCCGCAGTAGGCGTCAAAAAGTGTTGCGATGAACCAGGGATGCCCCAAAACCGGTGCTGGAATCTGCAAAATGTTGCACTGCAAGCTGGCGCTTGTGGTGGCGTAGACCATGACTACGAAGATTCCGATGAAAAGAACTCGCAGCGCCCAGATCATAGCGCCAGGTCCTCGGCGAGCATATGGTTGTTGGGCCGAGTGTATATAGCCTGAACCACGCTGCATTCTCTGGTCTTGAATGCCGCTTCGCAGTAGCTAAAGTAGTAGTTCCACTTGCGAATGAACTTTTGACTGAATCCAAGAGCACGAACGTCATCCAGGCGCGTGTTGAACTTGTCTCGCCAGATTGCCAGGGTGTGGGCGTAAGATTCGGCAAAGTCTTGCAGGTGATAAAGCTGCAAATTGGATGTATTTCTCGTTGCCGTGACGGTGCGAGCGACCGAAAGCAGTTGCCCGCCCGGAAAGATGTGTTTCTGAATGAAATCGACGCCGTCTTTCATCTGGTTATAGCGGCAGTCAGCCGAGCAGATCATTTGAATTCCCAGCAAGCCGTTAGCCGTCAGCATCTGTGAGCACTTGAGGAAAAAAGTGTCGATGAACTGATCTCCAAGTGCTTCGACCATTTCTATTGAGACTATTTTGTCGAATTTGCCTTCCATCAGTCTGAAGTCTTTCAATTGCACACTAATCTGTTCCGTCAGATTTTTCTCTTTGACAAGAGCAGTCACATGCCTGAATTGTTCTTCCGATAAAGTTATGGTTGTCACCTTGCAACCGTAGTTGGTGGCAGCGTGCAGCGCGAAATAGCCCCAGCCTGAGCCGATTTCCAACACCTGGTCCTCGGGGCGGAGGCGCATCTTCTTGCAAAGCTCGTCGTACTTTTTGATTTGAGCCGCTTCCAGTGGCTGCTTTGCATATTCGAACATGGCACTGGAATACGTCATAGTGTCGTCTAAAAATAGTTTGAAAAAATCATTACCCAGGTCGTAATGGTCGTGAATGTTTTCTTTGCTGCCGCTCAGCGTGTTGCTTCTGCTTCTGTGCACCAGTCTGTTGTAGAAATTGAGAATATTCAACAGGTTGCTTTTTTGGCTCGAAGTCTCAAAGACGGTTGAATCTTCGCCGTTCTCGATAAACCAGGCAATAACCGCCGTCAGGTCGCTTGTATTCCAGAGCGAGTCTATGTATGCCTCGGCGAATCCGATTGCGCCGAACAATACGCACTTTTCAAAGAAAGCGCTGCTTATAATTTCCATGGCTGCACTGGGAAATTGACCAGGCTTGCCGAGCTCGAGTATTTGAGTGTCAGGCAATGTGATGCTAAGATGACCTCTCGTCATTTTTTTCAGTTGCGAGAGCACCAGATTTTGACAGATTCTCTGGAATTGAGATTGTTTCTTTTCTCTCACCGGCGCCTGCGGTTTTTCTAACTCTATCTTTTGCGCGGTCATTTTCGATCTCCAGGTGATGCGTATGGGCGAAGAATCCCAGTTTGCAGATGGCTGTTAGCTTCTTTGGTGATGAATGGAACTTTCTTCAGCCAGAGCAGCAATGCATGGAAGTGAATTGCGCCTATCACAAAAAATGTGACGAAAGGATATTTGAACGTTAGTGCCAGCAAGTTCGAGTCGGTCAGTTCGATTTTTCTACCGTGCGTATTCGCGGCGAGCACGGTTTCTCCGTTTTCTATGGTGTTGACATTCAAATTCAACTTCTCGCCAGGAAGCGAGAGTTCGAAGGCAACGTCTGTATCGAGGTTGATAAATGGTGAGACGTAGAAATTTTTCCGTTGTCTGTCTTTGAGCAAATTCGTTCCATGGCTTAAAATCAGGTACGGTTTCTTTTCACCGAAAGTGTTTCCGACCTCTGCTACGGCGCATTGCAGTTGTAGTGAATTATCAAAACAGTAGAAAACAGTGATCGGATTAAACACATAGTTGAGAAATCTCAAGTTCGTTAAAACCTTGATTCGGTCGATGTTCAGGCCCGGTTGGAAGCGATGAATGAAGTCGATCACTTTTCGTTTGAGACTGGTTTCGCTGCGGTCGAAGTGGTCTCTGTCGAAAAGGGCGTAGAGAGAAAATTTGTTGTAAGCCAGCAGTCGACTCGCCGTGTCACCCAGTTCGTCCAGGTCCAGGTAGAACAAAAACATCGAGTGCTCAACTCTATGCTTTTTCGGATGCATGCGCTGATGCGTGATTTTGCTTTCATACAAACAAGAGGTCAGGTTCTTCATGAACGACTCCTTGTATGAGTTTGACGACGTCTACTGAGGATGCCAGCGCGTCTTCATGGAAGCCGTGGCTAAAGTAACTTCCGCACAAATACACATTGCGATGCGGAGTTTTATTCAATTCCCGCAATTGCTTCTGGGCATCTTTTGCCTTGACTGTGAAAATTGGATGGTGGTATTGAATTCTACGGACGATTGAGTTTGCATCAATCAGCGATTCGGCATTCAGCGAGACGAAATAATTGAATCGATCTGAAACTTGTTGCAGGCTGTTCATCCAGTAGTGTGTGGTTGTCGGAGCGCCCGAGTTTTTCAGGTCGATCAAGTAATTCCAGGACGCCCAGTTGCGTTTTTGTTTTGGCATGACTGATTCGTCTTTATGAACAAGAATAGAATTTGCTTGATATTTGAAGTGTTGCAGTAGATTTTTCTCGACTGTATAAGATGGAGCGAGTATCTCGTAAGCCTGATCGCCGTGACAGGCTAAAATGCACTGGTCAAATTCCTGCACCACGCCGTCATGCCGTTGAACCGCGACTTTGCCGCTCTTTGTCTCATAAACGGAAACGACGGCAGCGTTCAGTTGAATCTTCTCTTTGAACGATTCGGTCATTGCTTTCACGTAGGAGCTTGCGCCACCGCAGACGGTGAGCCAATCGAGTTTGCCGTACATGCTCAGTAATCCGTGTGTGAACATGAATCGAATCAAGACCGAGGCTGGGAATTCAAGCATCGTCGATGGAGGCGCTGACCATAGTGCCGACATCATTGGAAGCAGGTACATGTCGAGCATGTCCTGGCTTAATCGTTCTTTCGCGATAAATTCTTTCAACGTGTAGTTGCTGATCGATTCGTCGCTTAAAGACGCTAACGCCGTTTTGTTAAATCTGTCCAGCTCTGTTAACATCTTCCAGAAGCGCAAATTGAAAATGTTTTTTCTGTCTCCGAACAGCCTGTTGAAACCCGTTCCAGACCACTCCAGCTTGACTGTTTTGTTCCTGACCGAAAACGACATATCAGTAGGTTTCGATTCGATGTTCAACTCTTTGAACAGCTTTGTCAGGTAAGGGTAGGTGACCTGGTTGTAAACCATGAAGCCGGTGTCTATGGCAATCGTCTTCTCACCTTCGTTTACATAGATGGTGTTGGTGTGGCCGCCGATGTAATCGTTCTGCTCGAACACCGTCAGATTCACCTTGTCGCGAAGCAAATATGCGCAGGCAAGACCGGCGATGCCAGTACCGATTACCGCAACTGACTTCACGATGATGACCTCATGGCAGGCTCTTTCACTGGTACTGTATTTGGTGTCTTGTTCAGGTCCCAGATCAGACCGAGGCTCTCCATCAGTAACAGGACATAGTAGGTCAGGTCGACCTGCCACCACTCCAGCCCCTGACGCACGCAGCCTGGGTATCTGTGATGATTGTTGTGCCAGCCTTCACCCAGTGTCACGACGCCGAGCAAAAAATTATTTTTGCTGTTGTCGCCTGTCTCGAATTGCTGAGTACCGAATTGGTGTGCAAACGAGTTGATAGCGCCGGTGACATGGAACACCATAACCGTGCTGACGAACCCCCACGACAGAAACTGCGGACCCGACGTGTTCAACTCGGGATAGCTGTTCTGTAAAATCGCACCCAGCGCATATATAAGGACGGCAAGTAAGACTGGAACTATCCAGTCGAATCGATTGAGAAAAACGAGTTCTGGATACTTCGCCAGGTCAGGAATGCGTGAGTAATCGGTCGGCATGTTGCCGTCGGCAGTAATCCATCCGATGTGCGCCCACACGAACCCGCGCTGAACGGGCGAGTGCGTATCGAGTTCGTCGTCAGCGTGCTGGTGGTGGTGCCGGTGGTGCGCTGCCCACCACAACGGCCCACGCTGCACGGCGGTCAAACCAGCCAGCGCGAACAAGAACTGCGCTGCGCGCGAGGTCTTGTAGCTCCTATGAGAAAAATATCTGTGATAGAAAGCCGTGATTGCAAACATCCGAGCGATACACAGTGCAAAGCACATCGTCACTGCTGCTGTGCTGACGCCCGTGACGAACACGCTCAGACAGGCTAGATGCAAGAACGCAAACGGGAGCCAGCGACCTGGAGTCGACGTTCTGGGTAGATTGCGAACTGCCTCGGCGCCTGCAGGAAAGTAGTCCGAGTCTAAATATTTGACCCAGTGAAACACGCTCATTACTCTTAAGATCCATTTGCCCATCTGAAGCTTATGGACGAATAGTGAATTTCACGTGAACGTTATGGATGTGTAGACTTAAATACGCGGCACTGAAATCTATTGTGTGGCGCCAGCGTCGAGTTCGCGCATCGATTTGACCATGTCTCCATAACCTTCCCAACTGGTTTCGATGTTGCCTACGCCCTGCGAGTAACTGGTGGTTGATTGATGGTACTTCTGCTTGATTGTGTTCGCGGTTTTGTCCCAACCGGGAATGCGGTCTAGCAAGTTTTCCGTATCTTCGACTCCCTGATCTCGGGCGAGAAGAATCCATCGTCGTGCCTGCATCATGCGTTTGTTGACTGTTTTGTTGTACGCAGCGTTGTCTTCCAGGTACAGTTTGCCAAGGTTGTATTGCGCCTCGGCGATTCCGTTATGAGCTGCTTTTCCCAACCAGTGCTCTGCCTTCACAGCATCCTTTTCAATTTCATTGCCTGATTGATACATTTTTCCAAGCCTGGTTTGCGCGTCACCAAAACCTTGTTTCGCTGACCGTTCGTACCAGTAAGCTGCCTGGTGGCAATCTTTCTTGACTCCTCGACCACTTTGATAACACATGCCGACAAGGCACTGCGCTGCCGGATGTCCACGCTTAGCTAACGCGTTCAGAGTGTTGAATGATTCCTCGCACCGCCCGGACTTCATGCAGGTCCTCGCTTTTTCCAGTTCTTCTTTATCTGTGGCAAAGACCTGGGAGCAGCAGGTGATGGCTAGGATAACGCTCGCCAGTGCGATAAGCAGTGATCTCAATTGCAAAAAAAACCTCTCCGGCACCATGAGAAATTCATTTTGACATAAAATAAAACAGCTAGCGACCCTACAGGTAGGCTCGTACAAAAGTTGGAAGTTGAGCGGGACTTTGCCGCGAGGCAATCCCTAGCCACATCTAGGTGGACTCTGTCTGAGCCTGGCTAGATGCTGCTGCTCTGGCTGCCGCTTTCTTATCTTTGACTCGTTTCCACATCTTCGCGAGTCCAATGATGACGATGGGCATCACTAGCATGTAAGCGACAACTGCTGGATCGTTAAAAGGTTCCGGCATGGTAATTCTCCTTAACTTCAACTAACAAAATAGCACAGCAATGTTACCGAAGCAATCAAATATTCCCAAAAAATACCACTCGACAACACCGCCTGCGGTGCCAATGCTAGCCTGTCGATATCTTGAAACAGCCTGGTAATGAACGAAGAACCCTATCCTATTGTCGTTTTCGCCTTGCAACTGCACAGCTAAGTAGGGCTATAAAGCCGTATAAGTTCAACGCTTAAATAGGCGTAATCATTGCGGCACTGGCGTTGGCAGCGTTCAGTCGAGGCGAGACCGTTAGGTAGAATATCTGCATGGCCAAGAAGGCGAAACCATGTATCGGTGCGCACATCAGCGGCGGCATGAAAACTGCCGTTGGAAAAGCCACGTCCATCGGCGCTCAGACGATCCAGATCTTTCTGGGCTCGCCTCAAATGTGGCGCGAACCAAATCCTACTGCGGCAGAGCGGAACTTGTTCACGTCAGCCGTTAAAGACAATGCGCTCGGTCCTGTCTTCGTGCACGGAAATTATCTGGTCAATCTTGCGTCAGAATCGCCTGAGAATTTTTCCAGGTCAATCAGTAATCTCGGTTTGGCTCTGCGCCTTTCGGATAGAATCGGAGCGGATGGCTTGATCTTTCATCCGGGCTCAGCAGGTAAGGCTACCTATGAGGAAGCTTTGACTCGCGTTCTCAAAGCACTGGATATGGTGCTGGATGGTTATGAAGGAAAATGCAAGTTGCTGCTTGAAGTATGTGCCGGTCAGGGTCAAACCATCGGCGATCGTTTTGAGGAGTTCGCCGATATTCTGAAGGCAATGCAATATGACACGCGCATCGGTGTTTGTTGGGACACCTGCCATATGTTCAATGCCGGTTACGATATTTCATCAAAAAAAGGTCTGGCCCAGACAATCGATCAATTCGGAGAATTGATAGGTTTTCAATGGCTCTTCGCGATTCACGCCAATGATTCGAAAACTCCGCTTGGTGCTCGCCGCGATCGACATGAAAACATTGGCAAGGGTCACATTGGTGAGGAAGCGTTTCGACGCATGCTGCATAATCCCATTTTGCGACCGTTGCCGTGGATTCTGGAAGTGCCGGGGATGGAGAAAAAAGGTCCAGACAAAATCAACATCGACTTGATGCAGAGTCTGGCTAGTGACAAATAATTAGCGTTTACAGAAAGTGGCGGGAGAAAAGCGACAAACAAGAAATCACAGAACAGGAACTCGAGAAACAACAAACTGGCGAAAAGAAGCGCGAGAAACAGCAAATTCATGACACAAGTGAGCCCCATGACACAAGTTAGCCCCTGGAAAACAAACAGCACTCGGCTCGTTTACGAGAATCCCTGGATAAAAGTGCGTGAAGATGGTGTAACGCAACCGGATGGCAAGCCTGGAATCTATGGAGTGGTGCACTTCAAAAACACCGCAATTGGTGTTTTGCCCATCGATGACGAAGGCAAAATTTGTCTTGTTGGACAGTATAGATACACGCTTGAAAGCTACTCCTGGGAGATTCCCGAGGGTGGTTGCGTCGAAGGTGAAGATCACCTGGATGCCGCCAAACGTGAATTAATAGAAGAAACAGGCATGGTGGCAGCGCACTGGACTAAACTTGGCTGTGCTCATCTGTCCAACTCCGTTTCAGACGAGCTGGCGGTCTACTACCTGGCGACGGGATTGACGAGAGGCACGCCTCGACCAGAAGGTACTGAACAGCTTGCCTACAGGCATGTCACTTTCGAGCAAGCACTAGATATGGTGATGGCTGGAGAAATTACCGACGCGTTGAGCATGTTGGCGATCACGAACTACGGAATTCTACGCTTGCAGAACAAGTTGAATCTCTGATTACGGCACAGGAACTGAGCTGCGACCAGTCACTCGGATTAACCCTGGCATTAAGCACAAGAGAAGCCCTGAGTTTCATTGATTTAAGGAGGTGCTTGACAATGCACTTCCTCCCGGGTGATGTCAAGAACTCGAATAAATCCTATCGATTTTGCTCAGAGTGCGGCTGCACCAGGCTCTCGAAGTCCGCACCCACTGTGCCTGGAACAATATTTTCAAGAACGCATCTAAATAACGTCGGATTAAAAAAAATTCTGGGTAAAACCAGAGTAGCAGAATAAATCACCAAACATATTTTTCGCACCATTTGGAGTGGTACCGCTGTGCTTCCAAAGTCCGGTTTAGCTTGTCTATTTTTGCTATCAAGTCTGAGTTTCGCTCAGGCAGCACACAGTCAGGCCGCCACCGATGGCAGTGCCGCGAAAGTCACAAGTCTGGAAACCAAATTTTTCGCTCATCCTTACAAAGCGGAAGGCTTATCGCGCCGCGTCAGTCGCCTGGAAAAATTTGTCTACGGCACAGAAAGCAACGAGACGCTCGAGAGCAGAATCAGAAAATTGACAGAATCGACCGTAGTTATCCCAAGCTCAGCGACGGTCGAGCATGTAACTCAGCGCGACAATGCAGCCGCGGCTGCGGGTAAACAGACCTCCACCAGGCATGATGTGTTGGACCAGACGAGGTATCCGCGGGTCTCAGAACTGGAGCAGGAAATTTTTGACAAGACTTTCGAGTCAGATGCTATTCCAACTCGAATAGCGCGACTGGAAGACAAGGTATTCGGCAGAGTTTGGGCAACGCAAACGGATCTGGCTGTTCGAGTGGACCGTCTGGGCGAATATGCATTCATGAGTCCAAAAGTAGAAGAGCTAGAACGTGCTGAACTGCAACGAGTGAGCTACCTGCAAAACGTCGCGTATCAACAGCCACAGCCGGTTAAAAGATTTGTTGTGCACACCGTAGTCGATGAAATCGAATCGATGGAGACTCTTACATACGGCAAAATCTCTGCCAGTAAGCCAATTGCTCAGCGTGTAGATGCTCTGGAAGTCACATTGCTTGGTGCTACGCAAAGTGGCAAACAACAGAACATCACCTCCAGAGTCGCTTTGCTGTTTTCCAGGTTCAACAATGCTGCGCCCGGGCAGATTCGGTCCGGCGTTTAAATTGCATGAATTTCTATCAAGCCGCCCGGATTTTTTCGCAAACCACTTTTGAGTTTTAGCCAACACCTGACTGCAATTTACGTTGCGGTCCAGGCGCTCGTTCTCAGATTAAACGTCCGCGCTGCAAATTTTGTGGTTAATAATCAACACGAATTTAGACCCGTCCATCCGCCATGCCCGTTCTAGTCGGCGTCTGAGGATTCCCAGTGCTATGCGCGCACGGGTGGGGGATACCTCATATGCTGGATTTTTCAAGCACGCTCGTATGCCATATTACCTACATGGGCCTCTTCAATCCGAACCGGCTGAGCGATTAACGAGGTCACACTGATTGTAAGACTGGATGGACCGACTAATGGGCTTAAAAATTCTAACAGTGTTCGATTCCAGACCTGCTAATGTATGGCTCGCGACCGAGCTTGATAATCATGAATTGGTTCAGGTCGGCACAATAATGGCGGCCATGCAAATTTTGCAGAAAGAGAAAGTTGACGTGACTCTTGTTCAACTTCATCTGCAAAACGAGTCGCTTTTCGACCTGCTCCGGTCTATCCGTCGCAACGATTACTATAGTGACATGAGTTTTATCTGTTGCGATACATCAGCAGACGAGTCCAACGTCGAGCATAAACTTCCGATTCAGCCGGAGTTTGTGGAAAAGTCCTGCCTCTTATATGGCGCCACGAAAGTCATTTCGACTGACGTTTTCTATTCTAAAAGTTTGGAAACCGAGATCCTGGAGACCGTCTCTAAGCCTGGCTCCCTAAGTGGGACATGATGAAGAAAATCCTGGCCGTTGAAGATGATGCGACCCAGCGGTATGTTCTAAAAATTGTTCTTGAGAGCTTTGCCCTTAGTTTTGAATTTGCTGCTTCCGCAGAGGAAGCCCTCAAAATTATTTTTGACCAGAATCAACAGTTCGCTTTGATTCTGATGGATGTGCGGCTTCCTGGTATGAACGGATTAGATTGCACACGTCAGATTCGCGTTCGCGAGGAAAATGGCGGACTGAAGAGGCATGCGATCATCGCTGTAACTGCTTACGCTTCGGCTGACGACAGGCAACAATGTCTGCAGGCAGGTATGGACGATTACATCAGTAAGCCGTACACTCTGGATGCGTTTAAGGCTGTTATTGATAAGCATCTTGATTCAACTCGCTGTGATGAACCCAAACAGAACGAACCCCTGCAACCGGAACAACCTGCGTGCTGAACTCGCTTTGATTGGTCTCGCGTTTTTTAGCCTCGTCTCTGTGGTGATATTGCCTGCAACCCATTTAAATGCAAATGCTCAAGCTGTGACTGCATCTACAAAACAGTCGATAAAGATCGCGCAACCTGCTAACTTGTTGAAGGTGCCGTTGATGCGCCAGGCGACTGATTATACCTGCGGAGTCGCGGCTCTGCAGGCGGTTCTTGCTTACTATGGGCAGGACATTCGAGAAAATGTTTTAGCTAAAATTCTGAAAGCAAATCACAAGAACGGAACGCGATACAAAAACATCGCGGAGTATGCAAAGGCGCATGGAGTGCCGGTTGTTATTCACAGGGATATGACAATCAAGCAACTCGAACAGTCTATTCGCGATGGGCATCCGGTGTTATGTTTGATTCAAGCGTGGGCTGATCCCCGCAAACATTTCGACTATGCAGACGATTGGAACGACGGTCACTATGTCGTTGCCGTGGGTTTCGACAACAAGCAAGTGTTCTTCATGGATCCCTCTACCGCGGGACACTATACCTACATCCCTTTAAGTGACTTTGAAAAAAGGTGGCACGATGTCGACGGTGCGGAAAAGTTGAATCACTTCGGTATGACGTTCATGAAAAGCGGCTCTGATTCTGCCTCGGCCGATGTCACGCCGATTGAATAGAGCGACAGAATTGACGTTTTTAAACGGATTGAAGGAACAAACTTTTGCAAAAACTGTCATATCTGACGTTGCTCCACAGATGGTTTAGAAACAATGAGTGAAAGCGTGACAGAGTTAGAAAGGTGGATAGTTCGAGATAATGTGGGAAACGTTGTCGCTCGTTTTGCGACGCAGATCAAAGCAATCGACTTCGCCAATCGCGAGCAGAAAAAGCAACCTTCTATTGTTCTGATCGATGTTACTCGCTGCGAAGTTCAGATGATTGCCCGCACCAACCGCCAAGAGCGCGTCGGCTAATTATCTTCGTTGACTTTTCTGAAAATGTCATTCGGAAACATTGCATTGATGAGATCGACACACTCTTGTTGTCGAGCCGGTAACGTTTCGTCTGCTCCGTAGACTGCAATTCTCATTTGCACTTCTTCTTCGAATTCATTCCAGTCTACTGCCAGCTCATAGTTCTCGGCTGCTTTAGCTTTGGTCGCCTGCAACTTACCTAGCTGGTATTGCAGTTTCAGGTTAGTGTAGTCATGCGCTTTGATGACGGAGAGCAATTCGTCGACGAGGTCATCTGCATCGACAAGAAAGTTACGCGTCACTGATGCGGCTGTGTTTGTAGATTCGGACAATGTCTGCACTCCGGATGGTCGGACTAATCTCTCTATTCGGGCTTAACCTCGTTATGCTATCAGATGACTCCAAGCCTCAGTTCAGCCCGCTTGTCATTATCATGATAGAGCTGGTCCGGTCGGCGGTCCTCCGGAAGAGTAATTCTCTGCGCTGTCTCGTATAATATGGGCAGCTTCAGTTACGACGGTATTGTCATGCGCCCAATTCATTTGTTCTTCTGGTTTGCTGCCTTCCTGCTCGCGCAGCCCAATTGTAGAGCTGAGGTCAAGACGCTCGCCAGTGGTACTTATACGGCCAAGAGCATGCAAATTCAGCAGTTTGCCGGAACGATCTCGCTCGACAATGTCGACAACTCGATGCCCCTGACTCTCAACTTCACAAATGGAAAGTTCGCCTGGGTGCGGGTCTTTCTGACAGATTCTTCGAACTACAACCCTGATCCGAAGGCGCAGCCTCGGGGAATGATGATTGTCAACGAAAACAGCTTCAAGCATACGTCGACTCTGGCAATTGACTTTACGGGCAGGCTGAGACGAGGCTCGACGATGTTGTTGATTCGTGGAGCGGGCATGCCTGGTTCCACATTCGGGTGGACACTTACTACTGTTACCGGCACAAAGATCACGCATGTCGAACCGAGCAACGTGCAGGCAGGTGGAAGTATCACGCTGACTGGGGGCGGCTTCAACACTGACGTCTCTAAGAATGTCGTCATGTTCAACAAAACTCAAGCCAAGATTATCGACGCAACCACAGACAGTATCAAAGCTCAGGTGCCTGATACTCTGACAGCCGGGACGTATAACATCACGGTCACCACCAACGGTTCAACCAGCAATCCGGTGTCTGTGAAATTGAAAGGCGTGCCTGAAGTAACTGGAACCAGCCTGAATTGTGTGAAATCGACAACCCAATTCAGCATTTATGGCAGGAATTTTTCAGAAATTGCCGGCGAGAACGAAGTCAAAATTGGATCAGAATCAGCTAGAGTCGTCTCTGCTTCTCCAGAGACTTTGACTGTGGAAGTACCGATGTTTCCTGACGCAGGCGGTGGCTTGTGGTTCAACCCTCCGCTGCAAAAGCCTATGTCAGTTAAGGTTAACAACGTTGCAGCTAAAGGTAATCTATCAATCTACATCGGACCGTATCCGTGGTGAGCACGTCGGCAGAGAGGAACATATGCCAGGTTTGAGATTTGCGCTTTGCGCGGTGTTCGCTTCGAGTGCCGCGATCACTTTCAATACGCCCGCTTATTCAATCGAAGCCGGCGGTCCTCCGCAAGTGGTGGCACATCGTGGTGGTAGAGTCTGGGCACCGGAAAATACACTTGCCGCGTTCAAGAAAAGCGTAGATCTCGGCGCTGATGGTATCGAATTGGATATTCACAGATGTAAGACCGGAGAGTTGATTGTCATCCACGACGAATCAGTCGACCGCACTACAGATGGTTCTGGTCTTGTTAAGGATATGACGCTTGCTCAGTTGCGTGAGTTGAGTGCCGGAGCCAAGTGGGCACCCGCCTCTCAGTTGAGAAAGTTAAGTGCAGGAATTACCTATTCCTCCGAGTTTAAAAAAGAGAAGTTGCCGCTTCTGACCGAGGTTTTCGATCTGGTAAAAGGCAAGCTCTTAATCAACATTGAAATCAAAAACGCACCAATCGACTATCCCGGTATTGAAGATGACTTGATTGTGCTGCTCAAGAAATATCCGCATCCCGATAAAATCATGGTCAGCTCTTTCGACCACGATGTCATTCATCGTTTCCATGAAAAGGCACCACAATATAAGTGCGCAATTCTGTCTGATTGCATTCTCTCTGACATTGGTTCTTACGCTAAGGCGGTAGGAGCAGATAACTGGAATCCCGGCTTCGGTGACTTTCGTGGTGATGCCGCTCAGCGCGCCCACGCAGCCGGTCTGAAAGTGAATGTGTGGACAGTGAACACTCCTGAGGATTGGAAGAGCGCGATAGCAATGCCTGTTGATGGCATCATCACCGATGATCCAGAGGGCTTGAAGAAATTTTTGCACACTGAGGCGCACTGATTGCCTTTGTGAGGCGCTATGACAGCTTGTGAGGCGCTATGACAGCTTGTGAGGCGTACCGATGATGCCTCTGTGAGCGTTCTGGAACGTGGTATAGAAGCCCTTACTGAGCGTATTGGATCTGATGGTTCTCAATAGCCGGTAGCCAATCGGCAGCAGCAGATTCCTGGTGCTATGCTGAATAAAAGTTGCGTTGTCCTGGGCATAAATTATGTGGAGACCGCTGAGGGCTATCGATGAAGATGGATAAATTTTTTGTTGTGTTCAGTCTTATGCTTGGTGCAAGTTTTGCGCAAGTTGACGCCCTGGCGAAAACGACGACGCCGATAGGCTCGACTCAACTCCTTGCAGACGCCGCTGCTGACGATAAAGAGAAAGACAAAGGTCCAAGCTTTTCCGGAAATGCTTCCTGGTATGGAATTCCCTTCCATGGAAAAAAGACTGCATCCGGCGAAATTTTCGACATGAACAAGTTGAGTGCCGCTCACAAAACACTCCCTTTTCCAACAAAAGTTATGGTTGAAAATCCAAAGAACGGACAGGCATGCGTAATCAGGGTCATCGACCGTGGACCGTTCGTGCGTGGGCGAATTCTAGACTTGTCACGTGAAGCAGCGAAGCGTGTGGGCATATTCCCAGGCGTCGGCTATGTAGAAGCGACCGTCTTAACAAGCAAGGCTGCCACTCAAGTTAAAAAATAGTCGATAAATCCCTTCAGCCATGATTATGAGCTGCGACAGGCCTGCGCGCGGGGCAGGTCATGGCTCGTGACAGGTGTGTGCCGGCGACAGGTCTGGGCGCTATTCTTCCGCTCAAGTTATGGGTTTTAGAGTATTTCAGTTGATGTTTTCATGAGGTTTTCGCGACTTCAACCGTATTACAATTGACTACATTCAAACACTTACTCGAAGGTCATTATGAAACGCAAAGATAGCATCGCTTCTCAGATGGTTCTTACATCGGTCTTGACTGCATTGACTTTGACTTTAACAGTTCAAATTGATGCACAAGCGGGTAGCAAGCGCCTCTATCGCGGTGGCGTCAGTGCCAGTGTCGCCAATGCAGACAGAATGATGATGAAGGGAAAGTACGCGGAAGCCAACACCTACTATCAGGCGGCGCTGAAAGCCAATCCCCATGACGTGAATGCGATGGTTGGTTACGGTATGGCGCTGGAGAAACAGTTTAAAGTCGATGGTGCAGATGCGCAATTCGACAAAGCTCTTTCGCGCGATCCGAACAATCCTGGCGCGCTTGCCGGAAAAGCACTTAACGCGCTGAACAAGCTGCAATCGTCTTCAAACACGATTCGCAATAACAAAGATTCAATCCTCAACGAAGCACAGAGCGAAGCGCAGAAAGCTATCGATGCAGACACGAAAATTCCCGAAGCGCATTATGCGTTGGGTATGGTCTACAAAGAGCAGGGAAGACTTAATGACGCAGCTTTAGAATTCAAGAAAGCAATTCAACTCGATTCGAATTACTCAGACGGTTACACGGGTCTTGGTCTGGTGCAACTGCAGCAGAACAACGCAAGTGGTGCTGCCACAAACTTCCAGAAAGCGATCAAGGTGAACACAGGTGATTGGACCGCGCACTATGGACTCGGTCAGTCATTGCTCAATCAAGGAAAGTATGATGCTGCCTTGAAAGAATTGAATACAGCACAGTATCAATTTCCGAACAGTTGGCCAGTACGTCTGGCGCTCGGAAAGTGCTTCGAAGCTCAGGGTAACACTGTCGCAGCGGTCTCCAATTACCAGGCTTCGATTGCAATTAAGCCTGAAAACACCGCCGCATATCTGGGAATTGCGAACATTCGTGAGACACGCGGTGATATTGAACTTTCGATTTCAGAGCTGCGCTCGGGCCTGGAGTTGATGCCGAACAATCAGGATTTGTTGCAACGCATCGGCGATCAGAGTTTGCGCGTCGAAAAAATCGATGATGCAATCAAAGCCTATCAGCAAGTGCTGAACACAAATCCCGGTAATTCGAGAGCTGCAGATGGTTTGACCACCGCCTATTACATGAAGGCGAACAAAGAAACCACCGGCGGTTACTTTGGTGACAACGACTTCGACAACGCATTGAACATGATCGATCGCGCTGTGCAAATGAACCCTAACGATATCAAACTGCGTCTGGCTCAGGCGAAGTTGAGGTCGCTGGCGGGTGATGAAGTTGATCTGTCCAAAATTCCACCTCCAACAAATGATGGCGAGCGCATATCTTATGCTCAGGCTTTGATGGCGCAGAATCGCTTTGCGGAAGCTAATCAGGAGTTTCAGGGCGTTCTTTCACGCACTCCAAATGCCAAACAGACATTTGCCCTTGCCGATCTCGAACTGATGATTCACGATCTCGATAATGCGCAAGCAGCTTATCAGAAAGCGGCTGGTATGCCAGGTGGTGCGGATCGCGCCCGACGCGGTCTGACCCAGGTTGCTAAAGCGCGAGAAAATGCTCGCAAGAACATGACCTTAGCAACAGATTTCGCAAAGAAAGGTATGCACGGCAGCGCAGTTGATGCGTTCCACGACACTGTTTTCCAGAATCCGAAATCGCCAGAAGCGCGACTCGGGCTGGCGAAATCGCTGGAAGATGTATCAAAGGCTACTCCTGTTCAGTTGCGCGAGGCAGCTTTCCAATACCGTGCCTACGTGGCGCTGTCACCACAGATGGAGCAAAAGGAACAGCAGCATTTCCTTGCTAAAGCCGAGAAGCTCGATAACAAGGCTGGTAAGCGCGAAAGAAAGCTGACTAAGTCCGATTAGTCCAACCCGCAGCTGGCTGCCTGAGTCAGGCTGGTTCGCACTTCGAAAAAGGCTGTCTGCAATTCAAGATAGTTTCGTGCGACTTCATCGTGGACTGTCTTCTCAAGCCAAACCCATAGCGCGAACCATTTGAGCGGCTTCAGCCATGTTGGAATTGACCTTGCGTGCATAATCGGCACGGTCGGCTGGACGTTGCGCTGCTGCCGCGACTGCCCCCGGATTGTTCACATGTCCACGTTGGAAATAAGATAGTGCGACTTGAGCGTTGGTGACGGGGTCAAATGCCTGATTTGGTGTGAGATGATGCTGCGCCAGCTCACCGCGACTGTTGAGTTGAAACAGACCGAAGCTGTGTCCATGGTCTCCGACTGCTCTCGGATTTCCACCGCTCTCTACCAGCATCGCAGCCACGGCAACGACTGGATCGACTCCCATACGTCTGGCTACTTGCGCGACAATTCGTGCGCTTTCCATCGCCTGTTCAGGGTTTGATCTGATTGCCCCATCGTATGTGTAAATACTCTGTCGCTGGTTGTTTCTGCCGTCACCTGGCGGCATGTTCGCGTAGTCTTGACCGCCCGGCTGGTACTGATGGTGGTGCGAATGATGATGTCTGTGATGGTGGTGTGTATGATGCGTCTGGTACGGATTGGTAAACTCCAACTGACCTTGATCAGGTCTCGAACCGTAATAATTTGTCTCTGTGGAGCCGTAGTAAGGTTGCGGGTAGCTTTGTGGTGTCGGTTCGTAAGCGCGTCGTGGATAGTATTGCGGCGGCGGCTCGTATCCGCCCTGAATTTCTATAGATGGCAATGCTGGATGGAAGTGGCGATGCACTTGCCCCATGTACATGCGCTGGTACTGCGATGACTGCTGAATGTCCATATTGCCAAGCTCGATGTGCCATCCTGTTTGATGGTGCCTGGAGTGGTCGAACCCCCTCGACTCTCCGTCGAACTGCTGAGGATTGAATTGATGGTGCCGCATGGTGATACCTCGAAGCTCAATCGACTGGTCGATTTGCTCTGCTGTTTACGTTTCGTTTGTTTTGGGGGTACAAGCGTTCTCCCCATATAATGCACGCGAATTCTGACAGACTTGTGACAAAGTGCTTAAAATGACGCTTTTGATGTGGAAGACTCGATGCTGTTGAGTTGAAAGGTTCACTGTGTGTACCGCTTCGCCCACTAATGATCCCCATCGTCAGCGATGCACTATCAATTCAGGTTGGGAGCAGAACTAGTTGATGTCGACTTTATTTTCAGGGTTGGCTTCAATCGCTTCTGCTCGGGCATCGAGCTTGTTAGCGTCGCCTTCCTTGCCCATTTTGCGCAGCAGTATGGCGTAGTTTCTCAAGCTGGCTGCTACCCGCGAATCATTGGCACCGTAGGTCTGCTCGCGCAATGCCAGAGAGCGTTTGTACAATTCCTCAGACTCCGGCAGTTTGCCTTCATCACGATAAACTTTCGCCAGGTTGTTGAGCGAATTGGCTAGCTCGCCAGGTCGCTCTTTTGCATATTTCTCTTGAATGGCAATTGCGTCTTTGAAAGATGGCTCAGCGTCTGTCAGTTTGCCCTGCTCGCGATAGAGCAACGCCAGGTCGCTATGGTTGGTCGCTACTTCCGGGTTGTCCGCGCCCAGCGATTTCGTGCGAATCGACAAAGTGCGTTTCATCAATGTTTCAGCATCTGCAAACTTGCCCTGCTGTCTGTATAGTTCTGCCAGATTCGAAATCGCGATGGCAAGGTTCGGATCATCAGGTCCGAGATTCTTCTCGGTTATATCAATGACGCGCTTCATCACTGGCTCAGCTTCAGTGTCTTTAGCCTCGACATTGAGCACGAGCGCCAGATTTGTCAGAATCGGCGCCAGTTCGTAAGCCGTTGCGCCTTTCAATTTTTCTTCGAGAGCAGCTGAGCGCTTGTAAGCTGCTTCAGCATCTGGGTACTTCGCTTCTTCTTTATACACCACCGCCAGATTGTTCAGCGCTGTCACCACAGATGGTGACTCTGGTTCAACCTTTTCGATGATGGCGAGCACACGCTTGAGCAGAGGTTCTGCTTCTTCAAAACGACCTTCTTCGCGATAGACTCTGGCCAGGTTGCTGAGGCTGGCTGCAGTTTCCTGACTTTCAGCGCCGAATGCTTTCTCTCGAATTTTCAAAGCGCGAACGTACAATCCCTCAGCTTCTTTGATTTTGTTTTGTTCGCGATAAACGACTGCCAGATTGTTTAGCGCTACTGCCACTGATGGATTATCTGGACCGCTAACTTTTTCAACAACTTCGACAACGCGCACCAGAATTGGCTCTGCTTCTTTGTACTTTGCAGTCTGGCGATAGATTGCGGCAATGGAATTTAAATTTTTGGCGAGGTCGCCGGTCTCTCCCGCTTTTGAATTTTCGCGAATCGAAAGGGCACGATTATAAGTAGCAAGAGAATTTTCTGCATCTCCGGTTGAACGGTAAAACGATGCGAGATTGTCCAGAATCGGCAACAACGTCACATCGATACGACCAACTGAAGCTTCTTTCGCTTGCAGTGCCTGCTTATACATGTTCAAGGCTTGAGGTTTGTTTCCTTCAGCTTCAAATGTTGCCGCCAGACCGTTCATTGCAGTACCGACGCGCGGGTCATTAGCACCTGCAGACTTGGCCAGCGAGAGCGCCTTCGTGTAGAAATCTTGGGCGTGTTTGTAGTCTTTGCTTTTGTATGCGTTGTCGGCAGATTCGAGAGTTTGATTCAGCTCGCTTCTTGGTGATTCCGCAGAAGCTGCAGATGCAGCACTGAGAGACAAACAAAGGGCAATCGAAAGAGCGAATTTAGATTTCATCAAACATGACCTGAAGGAACTCGGATAACAGTTTATCAAGCCCGCAAAGCCCTGAACAACCTTGAAATTTTAAGGGTCCGCGGGCGGCAAGCCAGAGTGCGAAACAAGACTATACGCATATTAACAGCTGTGATTTTGCCGCGCTTCTTGAGTCTTGCGGGCTTGTAAAGAGAGGCTGCCGATGCGCCGTTTCAAGCGCTTCCAGTTGCCAATGGATAGCCGCGAGCTGGTCAAACATGAATGATTATCGTTGATATCGATTATGATGAATATTCGGTCGTGGTTTCTTTTGAGGAGCTGTGCGAGATGCCGATGCGAAAATTGAATTTTCTGGTCTTCGCTGCCACGTGGCTGATCTTCGCACCAGAAAGCATTTCGCAGGTACCCGTAAATCGCATGGAGACACGCCGCCTTGATGCTGTGCGTTTGACTAAGGATGCGCACAAATTATCTAAGCAAGTGAAAGCTCTGGCTCGGCAAGCTCACAAGACGATTTCGATGCAGTCGGCTCAAGCCGATCGCATTTTGGCTGCAGCGCCAGAAGCGAACAAAAAATTTGAACTGGAAGTAAAAGAATCGCTGGAACATCCAGAGACTGCCACGCCACGCAGAGTTGTTGCTGAAGAATCCAAGCCGGTTTTGCAGAATTATGCGGATCTGGTCAGCAAATATCACGCTGCTCTGGCGGCATATCTCCAGCATCGAAAGGAAGTTCAGGCACATGCGGCGGCTTTTCATGAAGCTGCGCAACAGCAAAACTCTCAATCGAATTCACAACCAGTGATGATCGAAGTTCCATCGTTTACTGCACTGCCAGTGCGCACTCAAGACGCGTGTGATGCAATGCAAGAGGCTGAGTCGATCTTGCACTCGCAAGAGGAAGAGTTAAATCAAGCCATTCAAGTGATGATGAATAATCGGAAGACACTCAGCGCGGCTCAGTATGCCGCTTTGTGGACTCAATCAGAACAACGAGCATCGTCTTTGCAATCCAGGGCGAGCGCGTTCGATCAAAGCGTAGTCGCAAAACAACAAACAATAACTGATAACTTGCATGGCAAAATGCAGGAAGCGATGCGTGATGGTGACTATGTTTTGAGTCATCAGGTTTACGGTGATGAGCAACGCAGCTCTATGCTTATTCATGAAGAAGTTAAGCGTGCCACCAAACACTCGCAACTGTCGATGCAAATCTTGAATCAGTTGCAAACGCTCAGCCCTTATGCAAGCTCTACGAGCGGCGCGAACCCCGGAAATCCAAACCAGTTTATCGAGGACGATAAGAGTTTAGCGACCGAGTTCGCGCAAGTGCAAGCTCTCTACCAGGAAGTGGAAGCAGCGTCACCGCAATTTCACAAGTAACAACTACCTGGCTTTTTTCAAGTCTGCCATCACACGTGGTGACTGTTTGCCGTCCAGTTTTTGATAAACTCCGGCTCGTTCTTTGTATCCGCCTGTATATGTCGGATTGAGCGAAATCACTTTGTTGTAGTCGGCAAGAGACTTGTCGAGCTGATTCGCTTTCATGTAAGCAGTGCCGCGGTATTCGAAGTATTCATAATTCTTCGGATAACGATCGCAGAGCACGGTATAGTCAGCGATTGCTCTGGCAAAATCTTTCATATGTTCATAAGCAATACCGCGCTGAACATACGGCCAGGTTTTATCTGGAACCACCGCAATCACTCTGGTGTAGTCCGCGACAGCTTCTTTGTGCTTACCGCTTTCGTCTTCCATTTTGGCTTTGTTGCCGAGCGAGTCGGTATCTTTATTCAACGAGAAAGCTTTTTCAAAATCTGCATATGCTTTCGCGTCTTGTTTCAGTGCGACGTATGCGTGTCCACGGTCGGCGTAAGCCTCGGCATAGTCTGGTTTGAGCTTAATGGCGGTGTTCAGGTCGCTAACAGCCTTCTGGAAATTGTTGAACCACGCCTCGGTCTGGCTGCGCAAGTAGTATGCGGTCGCGTCGTTCGGGTCTAGCGAAATGGCTCTGTTCAACCATAAAGCAGCTTTGGATTGAAGCTCAGAGTCGAGATACTTTTTGCCCATTTCGGTGCACTTTTTGGCTTCTTCGAGTTTTTGCGCGGCAGTCAAATCCTTCGCTAGAGGCGGTAATTTGTACGGCGCCTTATCAGTGGCACGGATTGATGCGACACGGGCGCGCAATTTCTTCGCTTCATCTTTCTTGCCGATCTTTTCCAGAAACCTGGCGTGCTCTTCAAGTGGATAGCAATATTGCATCTCATCCAGCCCGGCGGTCTTCTGGATGCTGGCAAACATATCATTGAAACATTGCTCGGCTTGCTCGTTTCTGCCCCAGTTGGCATAAAACCAGGCTAGATTGTCTTGCTGCGCCGACAGGTTCAGGTCCAGCGCTTTTCGTTCGTCCAGAATCTTCTTGTAGATCGCCTCAGCCTCGGCGAACTTATGCTGTTTGTTCAGCTGGTCAGCTTTTTGAGTCGCAACCATCCACTCACCGCTTTTGATTGACAGTTCTTCCTGCTGCGCTGGCGTCAATTCACCAGCAAAGGCAGCCGAGATAGACAGACAGAGTGAGAGCGACAGAGCTATTGGGTTTAATTTCACGATTGCATTCCTTGTTGAAACCAAAAGGTCTACGGCATCCAGATGAAATTTAGCCGGAGCGGGTACATTTTAAGTGAAAGATGGGCACTACCGGCGTCTCTGAACAGACTATTAAGTGTTGTTTGTGCTCACATGGCAACCCAATCATCAGGCAAACTAGCGTAGTTCGGCTGCCAATTGGAGTTCAATATGTTCAATCGAGTTTTGATTCTATCGGCTACATCGGGCGCTGGTCATATCCGCTCTGCACAGGCGATTGAAAAGGCATTTTTAGACGCCGGAGCGGCGCGTGAAGTTCGTCACGTCGATTCACTGGAATACACAAGCTACGTCGTTCGCAATCTCTATTCAAAGACCTATATCGACATGGTCAATAAGGCACCAGACCTTTTGGGATGGCTTTATGACGCGTCGGATAAACCCTGGAAGAATGAGCGCCGCCGTCTCGCATTCGATCGACTGAACACCCGCCCGCTCGTGCGGATGATTAATGACTATAAGCCGGAAATCGTTATCTGCACTCACTTTCTGCCAGCGGAAATTATCTCATGGCTGTTGTGCCGGAAAAAAATCAAAACCAAGCATGTAATCGTCGTCACGGATTTCGATGTGCACGCCTCCTGGTTGTGCCGCCACTACGATCAGTACTTTACTGCCCTTGAGGAAACTCGCGAGCATCTTGTCAGCATGGGCGTTCCGCGCGACAAAGTCAGTGTTTCAGGCATTCCGATCGACCCGATTTTTGCGCAACCGAAGAGCAAAATTGAAATGCGCAAGAAATACGGTCTCGATCTGGAACGACCAACAATTCTAGTTTCGGCTGGGGGTTTTGGTGTCGGGCCAATGGAGGAGCTGCTGGAATCTCTGAGCCACCTCAAACACCACGCTCAAGTGATAGCCATGTGCGGGCGCAACGCTCGCCTGAAGGAAAAGTTGGAACAAAAATGGCAAGATTCAAGCGGAAATCTTTTCGTCAAAGCAGTTGCGCATACGACTGATATGGACGAATACATGGCGGCATCAGATATGGTGCTGGGTAAGCCGGGCGGACTGACCACCGCAGAAGCACTGTCGAAGGGACTGGTGTTTGTAATCGTCAACCCGATACCAGGTCAGGAAGAGCGTAATTCCGACCACCTTCTCGAAGAAGGAGTAGCGATAAGGTGCAATAACCTGCCTGCTCTGGCATTTAAAATCGACAAATTGCTAGACGACGAAGAGCGTGTGAAGCGCATGCATCAAGCGGCATTGCGATTGGCTCGACCTCGGGCGGCCGAGGCGCTGGTCTATCGATTGCTGGCACTGCAAGCCGGGTCCAATTTCCCAGAACAAGAGCACACCGATCCCAACCACTTATGTAAGACACCGCGTCTTGGAAAAATCTGGAAGTCCGGAGGCGCACTTGTGCTGGACGGAAGACTCAAGTTCGCTCGCAAGTTGTTGCGGGGCTCTTAGACAGCTTCGAGTTAAGTTTCGATGGTATAGCCCGCACCGTGTACGGTGCTAATCAGGCAGTTGCCGTCTTCATCCGTTAGTTTCTTGCGAAGTCTCTTAAAGCAACTGCGCACGGCATCTTCCCCTCCTCCTGAATCGGCAGACCAGACCGCGCGCAACAACTCTTGCGAGCTGAAGCAGCGGTTGGGATTGCGCATCAAGTATGCCAGCACCGCGTATTCGCCACGCGCCAGAGTAAGCTCCTTACCATTTAGAGTAACTTTTTGCGTTCTGCTATTCAGCTCCACGTTACCTATAATCAAGATGTCCGGAAGCAGCTCGGCAGGGCGACGCAGTATCGCTCTTATACGCGCCGCCAATTCTTCCGGCTCAAAGGGCTTAGTCAGGTAATCATCGGCGCCAGAGTCAAGCCCGTCCATTTTGCTGCTGAGAGTCGCATCGCCGGTAAGCATGAGAATAGGAGTCATTCCTCCCCCGGCGCGATACTTATTGAGCATCGCCTTTCCTGACATACCGGGCAGGTGTTTGTCCAACACGATAAGGTCGTACTGAAAATTCGTCAGAAGCTGCATTGCGTCTTCAGCGCTGGTCGTCCACTCTAGCCTGAAGCCGTTCGACTGGAGCCACTCGGTCAGCGGCTTTGCCATAGATTCATCATCTTCCACGAGCAAGACTTTGGACATACCTTTAAGCATACATCATGGGCGTTCAGCCTCTGGGTAGTGACACGGAAAACGTGCTGCCTGAGCCCTTTTTACTTTCGACTGTGATGACGCCCCCATGCGCCTCGACGATTTGCCTGGCAATCGTCAGTCCAAGACCAAAACCTTGAGCAGCCTTGCCCTCTGCGGTCTGGAAGTTCTTGTCGAAAATCTTCTTTGCATCCGAGGGATCCATGCCCGGTCCCTCATCTTGGATTGAGACGACTACCTGTCCGTTCGATGGGCTGGACGAGATTTGCACGGCGGAACCCTGAGGTGAAAATTTGATGGCATTGGAAAGGATATTGGTAAAGACCTGAATCATCCGTTCAGAATCTGCGTTAATTGTAAGGTCAGCTCCGGAATTAACCAGGTTGATTTTTTTCTGCTTGGCCAGAGATTGCACACCTTTCATAGACTGGGTGAGGATTTCCAGCAATCTTGCGTCTTGCTTATCCAGCTTTATCTGCGTGGCAGCTCCGAGTAAAAAGTCGTCGACCAATTGTCTGACACGATAAATCGACTGCAAACTGTCCTCGAGTTTTTCTGTGGTTGCGATAGGAAGAGCGTCCCTCACGTCCTCATCTATATCTTCAATTGCCGTCATCGCCACCGTCAGTGGTGCGACAATGTTGTCTTTTATTCGGGAAACTATAAAATGTCTTCGCTCTTTAGCGCGGAGAACCTCCTGCTTCGCCGTCCTCAAATCCTCATCCAGTTCGTAGATCTCGTCATCCCCACCAGCTGGAGAGTAAACATTTTCAGCGTCAAATGATTTGACATTGGCTAAAAGTTTCTTCAAGCGGCGGTTGACGTTGGAGGAAAAAGTTATGACCAGAAAGAAACCAACACCCAGGTTTAAGCACAAAGCCGCAACGATAAAGTTCTGAATGCCTTGCATGCGATTTTGCAGGTCTTCGGTCTGGATTAATAGATGGTCGTGCTCTAGTTCCTGAATGAGTCGGTCTGTGTCTATCATTTGCGTCAGCCGCGTCATCTTCTGGGACAGCGAAAAGGCAACCGTGTCAACATAGGCGAAATCAGATCGTTGAAGTATTTCCGCCTCGTTTCTCGTGTACTCACATTGTCGCTGGAATTCTTGCCAGAACTGTTTTTCCGCCACAAGTGGCGTACTGGCGATTGCTTTATGCAGCAACTCAATTTCTTTCTGGTAGTCCGCCCGGTAACCGGCGAGACTGCGCGGATCCTTGTTAATAGTGGCAAGAGACAGACCGAGAAGCGTCCGCACAGACGTCATGATTATCTGAGCAGAAGTTCGAACCATCTCTATCTGTCTCTGCTGCGCTTGGCTCAATGATTGCGTGGCTGAGATTTGCGTGTACAAGAAGGAAAGACATGCGATTTGGATTACCAATGGCACCAGTACCAGTACCAACAATTGTTTGAAGAGTCCGGACTGGAAAATAAAACGACCTTGCTCGCGCTCATGCTTCTTGTCTAGCGCTCTTTCCTCCATATCGATAGCTTCCTTTTCTGACTTGAGCAGCTCTTCGACAAATTTCACTGTGGCGCGAAGATTGACTCGAGCTACAGCCACGTTCGTTTTAAGACTGCGCGTTTTGCTTTCTATGGGCTGCTTTTCGATAAGACTCAGGGAGATATCGGCTCCTCCTAAAGGCGATCTGACATCATGTGCCACCATCTCAACAATGGATCGGCGTTGCTGACCCGCTATCAAAAGTTCTTCATCAACATGCTGCAGGGCTCTGTTAAGGTACGCCAGCTCATCTTGCCCCGGCAGTGGTGTCATCTCCTCGTTCCTGCCTAGAAGCCGAGCGTTGTTGAGGAGGACTGTTAAACGGCGATTCATCCAGCCTGTATAGAAAATGACTAGACAGAGTGCCAGTACCAGACTGCTTACCATTCCTGCCCAGACTATCGCCTGCGCCTGATCTCTCAAGCGACTTTCTCTATCCGTAAGTTCTTCCAGCCTTTTACTGTCCTCGTCGAACCTGTCCAGCACCTTGCTGCACAGGCGAAAGGCACGTCTGCCAGTTTGCGTTGCCCATTTACCATTGTTCAAGAAAAGACCCAACACATTTTGCCCGTCGGCAGCCGGCGTCACATTCGTCGGCGAATCCGGCTCTTGCAGACTTGCCAGTAGAAATTCGCAGTCTGGTTTCTTTCGTTCTTCGAGGCGCGGCGCGTCTTCAACAGGCGAGGAAAAAGTTTTTACAGCGTCGAGGATTTTGCGACGTTCCCAATTCGCAATCTGCTTTGACCCGTTATTCCCCCATGCCGCAAAGGCGACTGATTTGGCTTTATAAGCAATCAGGTCTTGCTGGGCCCATGCAAGCACCATATCGTAGTCAATCTCTTGTCTTAGCTCTTTTGTGCTCTGTACGTCTGCCAGCCACGTTCTGTCGAGCATGAGAATGCAGGCGCACGACAAAAGCGCAGGAGCGAGGATTACAACCAGGGCAAGCCTGAAAACCTGAGGTTTGTACCTCAGTGCAACCTCGGCGCCGGATTGTCTTTTTTCAGTCACAGCGTAATTATGCCACGCCTTCTTTAACGCCACGAAGATGACACGTGAGATTGGCTAGCTTTAGTGCTCAACCATCTTGCAGCAAATAGATTCCATTGAGACAGCCGTCCCTAATGTTTTTTAGGAGAGAGATTATGAGCCACCATCGTTCAGCCGAACTGCACCGTGCCCAACCCGCGCATCCAGATGAATACATACGGGAAGCCGATAAGGACTATAGCGGTCACAATGAAAATTGGGCGCAGAACTTCATCCAGGACCATTACAGAGAAGGTCATGGGCAGGGTGATGAGGACAATGTAAGAAGAACAGCAGCCGAAGCGTGGGCTCGTATTAAAACTGACTTGCGCGCCGGGCGAGAAATTTCGGAAGATCCGAATCATGCAGACTACTGGAATCGCTCCGCGGCAGCAAAGGACTACTTAGTTCTTCAAAAGGTTAAGGAAGCTGCAGGACCGGAAAGCGAATTCGCGGGAAGAGTTCTCTCTCAAATCGAGAAGTTGCAGAGAAATCTGCATGAAGACAATGAGATGCAGAAGTTGGGATTCGCGAAATTCGATCACATTCTTGGCGCTACAAACGATGGACGTCTGGACTACCAAACCAAGGGTCGCGATGGCAATTATTACTCGGAACGTAGAACGGCCGGCGGGCTTGGCGACGTGCCAACTTCTATCACAACAGGTCGAAGCTCCTATACCGAGGGCACTGAGATCAACCCGGGCGGAATCGCGGCTAAGTTTCGCACCAACGATTCACTTGAAAAAGCACCCAATGGGCAACCGAAGCGAAGGCACACCGAGTACGAAGATGAGAATGGCATGCGCGAAATCAACGGACGCCAAATTACTGATATACGAAGTGTTGACAGACAATTCAATGAAAGAACAGGTGGCTTTGACTACAAAGTGCGTACCAAAGACGGACAGGACATAATCTATAGCACTGACAGAAACAATAAAAACGAATCCTTCGCCGCGTCAGTAACGAGCGAAGCACCAATGCAAGGCAGGCTTGATCAAAGCATGCCGGTTCCAAGCGGTGGCACGGAACTGCGCAATGAAAACAGAACTGGTCAGGAAACTTTTGAAGGCACCTTCAACGACAGCAGCTTCTGGCGTAACACAGCCTTCAAACGAACCGATAAGAGCGACCCTGATGGGCATTTGATTCAGCGAACGGTCGAATACAACAAAGGCAGCGAACTTATTCTTAAGGATAAGACGGGTCAGTCGAGAGAGCTAAGCGACATCTGTAAAGTCGAGACCGTATTTGATCCCAAAACAGGCAGGTATGAAGCGACATATACGGACGGGCACCAGAATCACTCCTACGCCACGCTCAGTCCTGACATGAAGAGCATCGAGGAATTTCATGGACCGCGTCGTCGGTGAGAGCCGGTTTCAGCTGCGGTAAGCAGCAGGGAGTAAACATATGTTTGATGGAAAGTCATGTGAAAAACAGAGTACGTCCGCGCAAATTGCTTGCGCAGACGGAAGCTCTCAGGCTTCAATGGGTTTTGTGAGCGATGCCTGGGGAGCGCTCAGTAACACCTTCAAATCCCAAGCCAATGGAGCCATCCAGCTCACCAATCACGTGTTGGGTACGAAAATCGGCGAGTTAGAACTGGCAGCAGTCGGAGACCCCAACACCAGTTGGGGCTCCTGGTCCGCGTCGCTCGTTGGTCAAGCCGGAGCTATGTCACTGGAGCTGCTTACCGCTCGCAAGCTGGGCGTCATCACAAAGATGTTGGGTGGTGGCGGCGCAACAACAGCGCTTGAAGCCGGCAGTCTGTCTTCGGAAACAACCGGCTGGCAGCGGTTCGCCAGCGGGATGATGGTCAATGATACTCCTGCGGCGCGAATGTACTCCAGTTTGGCATTCGGTGCCATCAATGGTGGTGTCTTCACGCCAAGCAACGATCCCGAACACTTCTGGCAAAGCCGTTTCAACAGCACAGCTTCCGGTATGGTTGCAGTCGGCTCTATGGCTGGTATCAGCCTCGGCTCTGCCGAAATAGCCGGAAAACTCGCCAGCGGGAAACTCGCTTCCACCCTGGCAAATGGCTTTTTTAACAACGCTGTTGGCGGATACGCAGGCGGTGTGCTCGGCGATTTAACTACTTCGTCGCTCACCGGCAAAGACTTCGATTGGGCCCAAGCTCATAAGTCGGGAGTCGAATTCGCACTGGTTGGTATCGGTTCACACTCATTGAACTTGCTTCCCGAGCAGCGCGCAGGCACCAACATCACCAATGCCCGTTACTTGACTGACAAGATTGGCCTCACCAGCTCCCAGCTTCACCAACAAGTCGAGTTCCATGTTACCGACGGCAGCGCAAAGCTGAAGAACTTCTATGAGCGCAGACTCAATGGTGACGACCAGCCACTTCAGGCGGAGATCACCGTTCGTCCCAAGATACATACTTTGCTCAGTGGGATTTTCGGTGATGATTTCACCAAATATGGTGCGGAGCGTACTCTTTTTCTGAGCCACAATGCGGAATTAAATAACGCCACAACGAGAGCGAAGTGGATTGCGACATGTTCACAACTTCTGGAACCTGCATTGCAGGCGCGAGATGTTTTCGGACGAGCGCGTTCAACTGGACCTGGCGAAATGCGTTCGGTATGGCTGACTCCGGATGCCGATTATGGACGACTGACACTGACTCGCGGCTTCAATGTGCAGGCTAACGGCGAGCTGGAGCCTGTGCAGTTGGGAAGCAAACTCAAGACTAACGAGCAATTATGGAATACCAAAACAGAATATTCAAAAACTAACCTAACGGATTGGGGTCCAGAGTGGGATAACCCACCTCCGCCCCTGGCCTCCATCACGAGTCCCCGGGTTCCTGGTGAACAGGTGAATGAGCTCTCAGGGGTTCCTACGCCTGACATGATTAAAGAGCGCCCGGACTTAGCGCAGAAACTGAGCGCCGAGCAGGTCCGCGACCTGTCGAAATCCGAAGACATCCGCGATGCTCTGCTCGATCAATATTGTTATTTATCCACCGATAAGAAAAATGCTTTGATGGCATCGGTACGAGAGTCCCATTCAGAAAATGGTGGCATTACTCCCGAGTTTATAAGAAAGCACGGAGTGATCGTTATGGAACTTCCAGCTGAGGATCTCAAACCACTGGCACGTCAGCAAGACACTCGCGACGCGCTCCTGGACGGGGAAACACATTTTCTTTCTAATAAAATTGCGCAGGCGCTCGTCGATGGTATGCGCGATGCTGACCCCGTGAGCCTGTCTGCTTTTACTCCAGAGATTCTGTCTGCCAACAGATTTCTCATAGATTTCATGAGCGTGGATGACCTCAGTCGGCTCTGGAATCGGGAAATAGATCGTGCTGAAACGAGGAAATTGCTTATTGAAAACTTTGATGTTGCCCACAGCGGAGCACAAAAATCGTTCATCGAGCTGGTTCGTAACTTGGACCAGTCCGGTACTTCAGCCTTTACGCCGGAACTGATTAGAAGTTCGATGATAAAGCACCTGACTAACGATGACATCCGTAAATTAAGCTCGAACGAGGAAATGAGAAACACACTCTTCACTATGACAGAGTCTATGCGGGACGATCAACTTAAAGCGCTAGCCGGTGCAGTGCGGACAGCTGCTTTCCAGAAACGGTATGGATGGCTTATGAGAATGTCTGGAGTTTAACTAAGGCGACTCTGAGCGCCGATTCAAGAACGACATCTGAGCGCTGATTGAGTCCGGTGTCTTAACCTGACTGCGTCTGTACTTTCCATCGCTCATCATATATCTGGCTTTGACTGAATCGTTCAGGTAAATGTGCAGGATGTCTTCGCGAATGTGACGCGCCAGTCTTGGATCTTCGACAGGGAACAGCACTTCCACGCGTCGGTCGAGATTTCGTGGCATCAAATCTGCACTGCCGAGGAAAATCTGTTCGGCACCACCATTGCGGAAGTAAAAAATGCGACTGTGTTCGAGGAATCGTCCAACAACACTGGTGACATTGATGTTTTCGCTGATACCGGGAATCTTAGGACGCAAGCAGCAAACGCCGCGAACGATCAAATCGATAATCACTCCTGCTTGAGATGCTTCGTATAGCAATTTGATCAATGCGTCATCGACAAGCGCGTTGAACTTGAAGACAAGATGTCCTTGCTCGCCATTGCGTTGATGCTCGATTTCGCGTTTGATCAGTGCCACCAATCGCTCACGCAAATTAATCGGTGCAACCAGAAGTTTGCGGTAGTCGCGTTTAGCGGAATAGCCAGTTAGATAGTTGAACAAATCTGTCACATCCGAACCGATTTCTTCATCGCAAGTAAGAAGTCCAAGGTCGGTGTAAAGGTGCGCAGTGACAGGGTTGTAGTTGCCTGTGCCGAGGTGAACATAGCGTCGAATCGATTCACCTTCTTTGCGCACCACGAGCGCAACTTTCGAGTGAATCTTCAGCCCTTGCAACCCGTAAACGATGTGAACGCCTTCACGTTCAAGGGCTTTCGCCCATTCGATATTGCTCTCTTCGTCGAAGCGCGCCTTCAGTTCGACCAGCACTGCTACTTGCTTTCCGTTTGCCATTGCTTCAAGCAAAGCTTCGACAACAGGAGAGTTTTTGCCGACCCGGTACAGTGTCATTTTGATCGCCAGCACCGAGGGATCTTTCGCTGCCACGTTCAAAAAGTTTGTGATCGGTTGGAACGAATCGAACGGATGATGCAGCAGAATGTCTCTTCGTCTTATTGCTGAGAATGTGTCTTCTTCCTGCAAATCGGGATTGAGAACGGCTGGAATATTAGGCAGGAACGGAACGTCTTTCAAATCGGGACGGTCCAATGCAGAAATGTACTTCAAACTGCTCAGCGGAAAGCGTCCTTGAATCTGATAAACATCTGTGGCATCGATTTCCAGATTGCTCATCAAAATCTCCAGAATACGATCTGGCGTAGCCTCATCAACAGTAAGTTTCACGACATCGCCGAAGCGACGCTGACGAATTCCTTCTTCTGTCGTTTCGAGAAGATCTTCAGCTTCCCATTCTTGAATTTCTACTTCAGCATCGCGGGTGATGTGAAAGGGGTGAAACTCCAGAACTTGCATGCCAGGGAAGAGATGTTGCAGGTGGGCTGAAATCAGTTCATCAAGCCACATGTAGCATTGCGGTCTGACCGTAGATGGAATTCGATGTGCCAGCAGCGAAGGACGATCGATCGAAATCAACTGCGGTAAGCTGTCTGGAATTTTGACGCGAGCAAATCTTTCTTCGCCTTTTGTGTCGCGAATCAAGACAGCCAGGTTCAAGCTCAGGTTGGAGATGTGTGGGAAAGGGTGACCGGGGTCAAATGCCAGTGGTGTCAGAACAGGAAAAATGTTCTGCATGAAGTAATTCTGCATCGAGATGCGCTGTTCTTCGGTCAGCTCTGGATACTCAAGAATGCGGATGTCAGCGCTTTCAAGCTCAGGCATCAAGGTCTCGCGTAAATAGTGATGGGCTTCGCCCATGAATTTGGTCACTTCCTCTTTCACAGCTTTGAGCTGTTCAGCAGGCAACAAGCCGTCTGGACCGGCGCTGACAGTGCCCGCTTCGATCTGGCGCTTCAGCCCCGCGACGCGGACCATGAAGAACTCGTCCATGTTCGACCCGACAATCGACAAAAATTTGAGTCGTTCTAAAAGTGGATTGCTGGGATCTTGTGCCTCTTCCAGCACGCGCCACTGGAATTCGAGCAAGCTCAGCTCGCGGTTAAAGTAGAGGCTCGAATCATCTAAAGAAGGCAATACAACGGCTTCAGCCTCTAGCGGGGCTTGGTTTGACGAGTTTGTTGTCAGCAGGGAGAGTTCGTTCTCGGCGGCTTTGGAAGTGTGTTGCGAAACCATAAAATAGATTGTCTACCTGATTAGGCTCAATTGGCAACCCCTTGGAATATTACTTTAAGCGCCGCCGAGCCCGCTCAAGTTGAATAGACTCAGCTGTTGCGAATCTTCCGGCGGATTTTCCGAGTTTGCTAAATCGCTCTCAGATTGCACTTGACCACCGGCGCGAATGTGCAGCAGTTCAAGGTCCTGGCGCTTAAGAGCCGGTCCGAGCAAATGCCTGCGGTGGCAACCGGTTGGATTCTCCTCGCCGCACATGAGCGCAATTGTATGCGTTCTGGCACCGCGCACGAGCCTCGCGATGGACTCCTGGAACTCCTGTGTCTGGGCGACTCTGGCGTAGACGAGGTTGCCTTCGCGGTCGTAAAATTCCGGGTTCTTAGGCATGCCGCCCAGCTCTTTGCCCATATATAAGTATTTAATCGAAGCATCCTTGAGCGCTGGCTGGATGGCGTCATAGTTGAAATGCGTCGCGTACTTGCTGAATGGATGCGACCGAACGTCAACAACCACCTGGATTTCGTGCTGTTTCAATAAGTCTATGAACTTGCCTATCGGCACATTCGAGTGCCCGACCGAGTACAAGCGATTGGATAGTGCTTCGCTCATCGGTAATTAAGTTAACATATCCTTGGGGGAGGTACAGCTCGGGGTTGCTGCTAATCCTTCGGGCGGTCGAGAGCGTACGAGTGTCGATGACTCATTGTGGAAATATCGATGACATACACTGAGCTTTTGAACATAGCCGGTGGCTTTCTCTCGTTCGATGGCTGGTTTCTGGCGGCGTACATGCTGCTGGTCGGCATAACTGCTGCGATATTGAAGCTGAAAAACATACGGCGGCAATTCTTCGGGCTCTGGTTTCTTGGCTTGCTCACCGCGTTCCTGGGGCCTTTCTACAGCGACGTGGTGATCGAAGCGCGGTTTCCGCTCGTGTTTGTCTTCTGTTTTGGAATTGTTGGGGTGGGGCTGGCAGTAGCTGGGTTTGTGGCGATCTGCCTGTCGCCGTCAATTTTCGCTTTCCTTTCTAAAATCAAGGGTAAATGGTGGCTGCTCACCGCCAACATCGCCATGGTCTTTCCTTTTGGACCTGTTATCCTGTTCATTTTTGTGCTCAGAGAGTACAAAAAATCACTTGCCACTATGTCTGGTGAGCTTGTGCAAACAACCTGAACGGAGATACGCCCTTGCGAATCATCTATTTTCTTCTGGCGATAGCCGCTGGATGCACCTCAACGCTGCAGTTTGGCATTAATTCGCAGCTCAAGCTTCTTGTGGGTCCGCTGTGGACAGTAGCTGTGTCTCTGACTGTAAGCGTGATCGGAACTGTTCTTGTCTTGATCTGCGCTCGGGCGCCGTTTCCTGATAAAGCGGTTCTGGCATCCGCGCCTCCCTGGATGTGGACTGGTGGCATATGCGGTATCGTCTTCGTTCTGGCTGGCGCTGTACTCGCTCCCAAGCTTGGTGCCAGCACTTACACCGCCGCGCTGATCGCCGGGCAGATCCTTTTTTCCGTTTTGCTTGACCATTTCGGAGTTTTGGGATTTCCAAAACACGCAGTCAACCTGGAGCGATTGATTGGCATAGTGCTCCTGGCGGCCGGTGTATTGCTGGTGCGTCGTTCCTGACTGGACAGTGGGATTTACTGGTCCGCAGCTCCTTATCCCCAGCCAGGCTCTATTTGGGACTATCTTTTGACATCTGAGCCTATTTATGACATAATTTCGTAGATTGTTCGTTGACGCTGATCTATGGGCGACAATTGGACGACTTGCGATACCTGTGCTGTGAGCCGGGTAGCCAGAGTGCAAGAGGCTTCTTATCAAAGCCATTACCTACACTAAGAAGAATCGGCTATTGAGCCTGTTAAACCAAGGATTAAACATTGACAAACTTTATCGAGCTTGGATTGTCCAAGCCATGCGTGCTTGCGCTTGCGCAGGCCGGAATAACTGAACCGACCGAAATTCAAGAAAAATCGATTCCGCTAATTTTCGCAGGACGCGATGTCATGGCTTCTGCCCAGACGGGGTCTGGAAAAACAGCAGCATATGCACTGCCTGTAATCGAATGCCTGGAACAGCCCGAAACGAAGCCCCGAGCGCTTGTTCTGGTGCCGACTCGCGAATTGGCCCTGCAGGTGATGGAACAGTTCACGAGATTCAGTAAACACTGTGCACTCAGAGCCGTCACCCTTTACGGTGGCACCGGCTATGAAACACAAACACGCGCGCTCAAGCGCGGTGTTGACGTCATCGTCGCAACGCCCGGTCGTCTCTACGACCACATTGAGCGAAAGAATTGTGATTTGTCGCAGATCGAAATTTTCGTTCTGGACGAAGCCGACCGTCTGCTCGACATGGGCTTCATGCCACAGGTAAGAAAGATTATTGCGAAAGTAAGTAAGGAACGTCAGACTTTGATGTTCTCCGCCACTATCGATTCGCGTATCGAGCGCATCGCCAGTGATTTTATGCAAGATCCAATTGCTGTGCGCGTTAATCCGACGCAAGTCGAACCCAAAGAGATTGAACAGGAAATCATGTTTGTCACTGAGTTTTCGAAAGACGCTTTGCTGGCTAAACTGATTGTTCAGCATCAGATGAATTCGGCGATTGTTTTTACAAGAACCCGCCGCCGCGCCAGTTGGGTAACCGACAGACTGAAGGAAGCCGGCATTAATGCGGAAGAAATTCACAGCGACATCAGTCAGAGTCAACGTGAGCGCACTCTAGAATCTTTCCGAAACGGCAAATTTCCAATTCTCGTAGCTACAGACGTGGCTGCGAGAGGATTGGACATTCCCGCGATCACTCATGTGGTCAATTACGATTTGCCTGATTCACCTGACGATTACGTGCATCGCATCGGCAGAACCGGTCGCGCTGGTCGCACTGGCGTTGCGTTTTCATTCATCAGTGATGAACAACGGCATATGGTGCGGGATATCGAGAAACGTATAGGCAAAAGTTTGGATCCTGCAACAGAAGCACGCAAGACAGTGTCTTCGACGCCGCGATTAGGTAAACCAAGACGCAGACGCGTTATGTAACTGCGAAAACCAGGATATCTTTCCGCCTGGACGAGAATATCTTTTCGCCTGGACCAGAGTATCTGTCTGCTTAAAAAGGATTGTTCGGATCGATCTTTGTAAGCGGATCGCTACGGTCAGCCGGTTGTAGAGATGGTTGCGGCTGAAGGCTAGGTTGAGTGGGTTGTACTGGCTGCATCGGCTGTGCCGATTGGAACGGTTGCATGGGTTGCGCTGGCTGCATCGGCTGTGCGGATTGGAACGGTTGCACGGGTTGCACTGACTGGAGAGGCAGCCCGGTTTGCTCGGAAGCAGTGACCGCTTGCACCTGTTTGGCCAGCCCAGCCATGTTGTTTCTGCGCAGGTATTCATTAAGCGAAGCAGCGAGGTCAATGCCTTGCTTTGAGGCAATCGGCTCATAGTTGGCGGACTTTTGGTAGTGGCTGACCATTGCGCCGTCTCGCTTCGGTTGCCCTTGATACGTGAAGACTCTGTTGGAACTCAGCGCATCCATGCGATCGGCACTGACCAGCGAATAATGCGTCAGTGATTCCTGCTGAAAAATATCGGTGAGTTCTCGCCCAACGCTCTCGCGCACAATGTAGTGCGTTCTGGTGGCTAAGTTTTGTGGCGTCGCTTCCAGAACCTTTAGATTGACAATCAAGAATGAAACGTTCTTGCCCTGCGAAACTCCTTCTCTTTCTGAGGGCACCAGATGCGCGTGCCATATGTTGCCCTGACTATCGGTTTGATAGCCCCAGGTTACTGTCATGTGGTCCTCGATAAATTGATTGACAGGCGATGTAATGCCAGAACGCAAATCGGTGACTGTTTTAGTCAGGTCACCATTTTTAGACCATTTACCCGCCATCCACTTTGGAATGGGGAACCATTCAATCGCTGGATTCTGCGTGGTTGCCCTGGCAGAGCCGCCCAGAGTGGGGCTGACGGCAACCGGCTGACTTACCGTCGGCACTGAAATTTGCTGCGGAGCTGAGTTGACCGGGTCGACCGGAGCCAGAAAATCAGAGTGACTGACGCCACCAAATAGAGTGGCAGCGCCGGCGCTTGCGCCGTTGAGAATCATGATACCGATTGCTGTTAAGCAAGAGGTTATTTTCAATTCCTGTGATCTCATTTTTTACCTTTTTTGGCGTTCTTCTCAGCTTGTTTTTCTGCTTGCTTGGCGCGTTTCGCAGCGTCTTTTGCAGCTTTTTCTGCTGCTGCTTTCGCTGCATCGGCTTTTTCTTTTTCTGCTGCGGTACGGTCTAAATAGTACTGATAATTTCCATGATAAACGACGAAGTGATTGTCGCGAACCTCCACGATTTTGGTGGCAACTTGCGAAATGAAATAGCGGTCGTGCGAGACGATAATCGCTGTGCCATCAAACTCCCGTAGCGCCTCTTCCAGAGTCTCTTTCGCTGGAATGTCCAGATGGTTTGTCGGCTCATCCAGCAGTAAGAAATTATTTGCACCAAGCAACATCTGTGCCATCGCAAGGCGTGCCTTCTCTCCACCGCTTAGAGATTCCACTCTTTTATAAACCGCATCGCCTGAAAACAAAAATCGTCCAAGCAAACCGCGAATTTCGGTAGTCTTCCAGTCTGGAACTTGCTGCGCAATTGTCTCGAGAACAGTTTTGCTCAAATCGAGCGCTTCCGCTTGATTCTGCTCGAAATACGCCATGTGGATGTTGTGGTCGCCGAGAGTGACGAATCCATCGGTTGGCTGCTCGCGTTGTGCGACGAGTCGCAAGAATGTTGATTTGCCGCAGCCATTTGGACCAAGAATGGCGATTTTGTCGCCGCGCTCTACATGCAGGTTTGCGTCCATAAAGATGATGTTGTCATCATAAACGTGCATAAGATTTTTGATGCTGGCGACGTTCCTTCCACTGCGAGTGCCCGCTGGAAAACGAAAGTGCAACGTGCGCTCTTCGCTGTCTGGTTCATCGACAAGCTCGACTTTATCCAGCTGCTTTTCTCTACTTTTTGCTTGTGTACTGCGTGTTGCACTGGCGCGGAATCTGTCCACGAATTGCTGCTGCCGTTCCAATTCCTTCTGCTGGCGCTCGAACGTTGCCAGCTGTGCCTCGCGATTGAACTCGCGCTGCTCCAGATACGAAGTGTAGTTGCCGAGATAATGCGTCGCTTCGCCTCGCTCCATCTCGATAATGCTTGTGCAAAGTCTGTCGAGGAAGTAGCGGTCGTGCGACACAATCACCATTGGAGTGGTCTGCTCGCGCAAGTATTTTTCCAACCATTCGATGGTTTCCAGATCGATATGGTTGGTCGGTTCGTCCAGAAGCAAGATGTCTGGCTTGGTGAGCAGAACTCGCCCGAGGTTCATGCGCATCTGCCAACCGCCACTGAATTCGCCAACCAGCCGGTCGCCATCACCCGGGCTGAACTCCATGTCCGCAATCATCTTCTCAACTTGCGCGTCCATGGCGTATCCGTTTTTGGCTTCGAAGCTGTGCTGCAACTCGTCCATCTGCTTGAGGAGCTTATCGAGTTCGTCGCCTTCTGCGGTTTCCATTTTCTTGTGGACGACTGCGAGTTTGGCGAGGATGTCGTTAAGCTCGACGAAAGCGCTGGCGAAGGCGTCTCGAACCAGCGAAGTCTGCGGAATCTCGAATTCTTGCGTCAGATAACCGATTCGAAGTTTGTCTGATTTGATGATGCGTCCTGAAGTCGGCTCGATTTCGCCCATGATGATCTTGAGCTGAGTCGACTTGCCGCCACCGTTTGGACCCACCAAACCGGCTCTATCACCAGGTTTCAGCTCCCACGTGACGTCCTTCAATACCTCGCCATGAGGGAAAATTTTGCAAATTCGTTCTAAGCGGAGCATAAGGTTTCCTGGGTAGGGTGCGGCAAAAGTCTTGCAGCTCATCATTTTACCGGCATTTCGGGTTTTCTCGCCCCGCAGATGAGGTTAGGTAAAGCCTGATTACAATTTTCTAGACTTGAGGCGGCGTTGATTGGAACGTTTTTGGCATCTCCCCATCTTTGTCAGAGCGAGTCGAAGATACACGAATGGAGGATGCACAATGAGCGCAAAAGCAACGTGGGAACCGCATAACAAGCACGGTGAACTGTCGACAGCCGACAAAAACGATCTGCCCGATTCTGTGTTTGCCTTCAAAGAAAAGCGCAAAGAGCCGCTTACAGACGCGTCGCACGTTCGCAACGCCGTAGCTCGTTTCGATCAGGTCAAAGACGTCTCAGATGCCGAGCGCGATGCGGCCTTCGCCAATATTAAAAAGGCTGCTAAGCATTTCGATGTAGAACTGAGCGAGAGCAGTTGGCACGAGCTGGGTCGCAAGCCTGACACGAAAAAATAATTGCTGATTGCGGCTTTGAAAAATTTTTGTGATACTGGTCGTGGTGTCGGTGGCGATTTTCATTTCGTCTAGCGCTGGTCTTGTGTTGGTCTTGATAACCCGCTGCACAGTCTGTGGCATTCACCCAGTGAGACCGTAGTTCGGTGACTACGGTCTGGCGGCATGGATTGGCGTATAATGTGCAGTGTTCCGAGGCACTCGGAATGTGCAGGATGTTCTGCTGCGGTCGTCTATATCGATGATGCATCGCTCGTAGATCTGATCTGGACCAGTTGAATATAAGCGAGTTATCAATGAAAAACTACAGGCTCTTTACACGCAGCGCGATTGTGGGCATGTCACTAGTTCTTGTCTCCTCACTGCTGCCGGTCAGCGTTTTCGCGAAGAAGAGTGGCGGAGACGAAACCAGTAAGACTAAGTCGTCGAAAACAAAACATTCTTCGAAGAAAAGCAAGAAGGAAGAGACAAACACTTCCACAACCACAACCAGCACCACAAGTGGTATCGCCGACCCAAAGAGCGACGAACTTTTGCACCAGCTCTCCAGTTTCTACTCCGGTCTGAAGTCGTGGAAGACTCGTTTGATCCAGAAATTGATGGCATCATCGGATCTCAAATCTGTGGAGCTGCTTTCCGTTGTCGACGTCAGTGTTAAAAATCCCGACTTGATTGCATTGAACCTTCGCGCCGGTATGCCTGGCGGTAGCATGTATTCCGACGGGAAGGAAGCCTACTTTTATTCTCAAATTTTGAACAAGTACAACGTCAAACCAGCTCCTGATGATTTAGAGAAGTTGTTTGGTGACGCCAGCAGCCGTTACGTCAATGGTCCTTACGCCATGTACTCGTTGCTGCCATCCGTGGTGGGCAAAGATGCTTATGGTTCCATTATGTCTGGTGTTAAAAAAGTCGAATACGTTGGTGCTGAAGATGTCGATGGAACCCAATGCCACCATCTGCGGTTCACGCAATCGAACTTCAATTGGGACCTCTGGATCGATGCCGGCAAAGACCCCTGGATAGTCAAAGTTTCTCCAGACTTGTTTCCAGACCTGGCTAACGCTGCGCCCAAGACACTCGGTCGCGTCATTCCGAAGAACACAAAAATGTCGCTTACATTCAGATATAAAAACTGGGTAGCTAACCCCAGCATGAAGAAGAGCGCGTTCACCTTTGAGCCACCACCTGAGTCGACTGAAACAAAGAGTTTCGCTCCTGAGACTGCTGAAGAAAAGCCGGAAAAGATAGAAAAGTCACCAATGGTCGGTAAGGACGCCCCAACATTTAAGTTGGCTCTCACCGATGGCAAGGAATTCGACCTGACTAAACACAGAAACAAAGACATTGTTGTCATCGATTTCTGGGCATCATGGTGTCCGCCTTGCCGCCAGAGTCTTCCGATACTAGTGAAAGTGACAAATCAATTCAAAAACGACCACGTCGTCTTTTACCCGATTAACGTTGGGGAGAGCCTGGAGACGGTAAAGGAATACATCGGAAAAGCAAACCTCGATATGATTGCCGCTCTCGATACTGATAAAAAAGTATCGGACATGTATGGCGTGACTGGAATTCCGCAAACGGTCATCATTGATAAAAATGGTGTCGTTCAGGTTCTCACAATTGGTTTCGGTCCAAACATGGAAAAGCGCGTGACAGGCGAACTTGATGCTCTGGTGAAGGGCAAGAGTCCAGACTAGCTATCAGAGTAAATTCCTGCGAAATGGAACAAACTGAAGACGCTTACAGAAAGTTGCTTCGCAAAGTGACTTTGCGATTGCTGCCATTCATGTTTGTGCTATACATCATTTCGTACCTTGACCGAATCAACATCAGCTTTGCAGGCGGTCCAATGTGCGCTGACTTGCATTTCAATGAAGGAACGTTCGGGTACGGCGCGGGAATATTTTTCTTCGGCTACTGTTTCTTTGGCGTGCCAAGCAATCTGGCGCTGCAGAAAATTGGTGCGCGCAAATGGATCTCGCTGATCATGATTGTCTGGGGGTTCATCTCTGTGTTCATGGCGTTCGTGCCAGACGCCAACATATTTTTCGCCATGCGTTTTCTGCTAGGCGCGGCTGAAGCCGGGTTTTTTCCTGGCATGATTTTCTACCTGACAAAGTGGTTTCGCAAGCGCGAACACGGCATGGCGGTGGCGAAATTTATGACTGCCATTCCCGCCGCCGGAATTCTTGGTGGCTTGATTGCCGCTAAAATTCTTGCGATGCCGCCACTTTTGCAATTGCCGCCATGGAAGTGGCTGTTCATCATCACTGGAAGTCCAGCGATTCTTCTGGGTCTAATCGTTTTGTTTTATTTGCCGGATGGTCCAGAGGATGCTAAATGGTTGAGCGAAGACGAGAAGCGATTGATTGAAAGCCGACTCCAGGCAGATGTGGTTGCAGAGAACGCTCCTGATGCCGCTAGAGATGTCGCTACTGATGTCGCTAAAGATGTCGCTAGAGATGTCGCTAAAGATGTCGCAACAAGCAAGCAATCATCTCCCGGGGCGAAAGAGTTGACCGCAACCTTGCTCGATTTAAAGGTCTGGCGTCTGGCGTTGCTCTATTTTTCGTTGACACTGGGAATGTATGGATTTCAACTCTGGTTGCCTCAAATTCTTGCCTCCAACTCTCACGGGGATGCTTCGCAGACTGCTTTGCTGTCTGCAATTCCAGCAGCGTTTCAGGCAATAGGAATGATTCTGATCGCGGGAAATTCAGATAAAACCGGTGAGCGTCGCTTCCATCTTGCATTCGCTGCTATGACAGCCGTGACAGGTCTCGTGGTGGCGTCTGTAGTGCCAAATCCGCTCATCGCGCTAGTCGGACTTTGTTTGACTGCATTTGGAATCTGGGGAACGGTTGGACCATTCTGGGCTCTTCCAACTGCATTTCTTACGAAAACATCCGCGCCAGCTGCGATTGGCTTGATCAATTCAATCGGCAATCTTGGCGGTTTTGCCGGACCCTACATTGTCGGCGCAATCAAGGAGCATTCACCCAGCTTTGCCGCCTCGCTTCTGTTTATGGCAGGTTCGCTTTTATGCGGCAGTATTCTTGCGATAAGCATGCCTCGGCCAGTCAAAAGTGAGAGCAAGACTTGAGGCTTGCTCACTCGTCTATAACGACGAGGTCTTTCAAACCACTTTCTCTGAGAAATTGATCGAACAGCGGCTTGAGCGCCGTACCCTTGGAGTTTTGAAGCGGCTGAAAGTCTTGCGTTCGTTTCCAGAGCACCTCTGATTTTATTGTCGTAACTGGCTTGCCGTCCTCGTTAAAAACGAGTTTTGTCTGCTCGTCCAACAGATCATCGAAGTCGACCGGCGTCATCGTGTCAATGACTTCAGTTTTGTAAGAGCTGATGATGCGACCTCTGTTATTAACTTCGAAGACAGCCATTTTCCCCAGCACCACTACTTCGTTTTGGGTAACGCGCAGAGGATGCGAGTAAAACAAAAAGCTGTTTGTTTCGTAGTCTTTCATTCTGCCGTGCGTCCAGACATTTTCGCGACAGAAGTTCCAGATGTTCTTCTTTCTGTCATACTGGTGCCCGATCGTTTCCCGCCCAAGACACTGATAAACTGACGGTGTCTCGTCGACCTTTCCCGACAGATTGTCTTTCATGTACTTTGTTTTTGCCTGTGTCGACTCCCATCGCCCGGCGCACCAGGGCGGCACTCGATACCAGAAAGTCGCACTGTTCTGTGTATCTCTTAAAAGCCGCTCTGCCACGTCTTTATCGAACGCATTGCCGCGCCGAAGTTTAGCGTCTAACGGCTTGACCGATTTCGAGGAATGAATGTCTCCCATCGGCAAATTTTCAATGCTGGATTCGAACTTCTGTACGCCTGCTTGAAGTCGATCAGCCGCGCTCGCTGTGTGCAACGATGCTGCCAACATTGCAATGGTTAGCAAAGCGAAAAGGTTCAGACGGTATGATAGCTTCACGTTGTCAATTATCAATCGAAGTTTGGTCTTTCAAGCTTAACAAAGTAGCTCTCTTTGAGGCTGCATGTCAGACAAACTTCTTATAATACATTGATGTTTCGACTGAGTTGCCGTTGATGCCACCGGCTATCAAAGTTCTCTTTTCAAACAATGATATTGACTGGCGCTGGTGATAGTAGAAACTTTTTTTTGGAGTATTTATGACCTTGAAAGTGTGTGTTGCTGGAGTGACTGGTTGGACTGGTAAAGCCGTCGCACAGGCAATTGCAAGTGCAGACGATATGCAACTCGTCGCGGCAGTCAGTCGAAGCGCTGCTGGAACCGCTTTGCGTCAATACGATGTCGATAGTGATGTTCAAATTTCCCCTACTGTCGAAGTTGCGCTAAAGACACCGTTCGATGTTTTCGTTGACTACACGAGCGCCGCTTCTGTTAAATCACACTGCCTCGCTGCCGTCGGAAAAGGAAAGGCAACCATCGTCGGCAGCTCGGGGCTGAGCGCTGACGATTTTGCAGAAATCGAGAAACTGGCGAAGGAGAAAAATGTCGGTGTAATTGCATGTGGAAATTTCAGCATCACTGCCGCTCTTGCAAAGCATTTTTCACTCGTTGCCGCGAAATATCTGCCAAGCTGGGAAATTATCGATTATGCCAGCGCCACGAAGCTAGATGCTCCCAGTGGCACGACAAGGGAATTGGCGGAGGACTTGGAGAAAATTCGCACAAACAGACTTGGTCGTGAAATTAAGGACGTGGTTGGGCATAGTGCCGCCCGCGGTGCTCAAATCAAGGGCACACCGGTGCATAGCTTGCGTCTGCCTGGCTACACCCTGGCGTTCGAGACACTGTTCGGATTGCCGGATGAACGTCTCACGATCAGGCATGATGCTGGAACCAGCGCAGCACCTTATGTCGACGGAACGATGCTGGCGATTCGCGAAGTTTTGAAAGTGAAGGGACTGATTCGCGGCTTAGACCAGTTAATGTTCAAAAATTGACCAGGTAAATTTCGGGGCGGGGCGGTTAAGGAGCGCTGCCCGGTGGCACATAGTACTGTACAGCCAGCCTTCCGACTGTACAACCAACCTTCCCAGCCATGCTCTTCGCTTGACCTGGAGTGCCTGCCCTGATATTCGGCGTCGGAGTTACCGTGGTCACGACCAACCGCCCGAGCTCGCAGCGCAATCACCACCGCCGTTCAGATGGTGGCACGACTCTGGCTGAGATGCCGCTGGCGTTGTGGATTATCATCGTCGGCATCTGCTTTCCAATTTTGATGCTCGCAATCATGACTGTTCGCTATGGATTTTTCTGGAATGCATGTCGGCAAGCCGCTCAACAGGCTGCAAAATGTCCGACATTCCAAAATGATTCGTCGCAGGGGAAATCTGCCGTAAACACGGCTGACACAGTCGCTTCGATGGCTGCCAGTTCGTTCAACGGCATTTCAATCGTCAATCCGGTTCATGTATACATCGTGCAGACCGACGTGAGCGCCGGCTCCACTTCGACCAATGCCGATCGCCAGATGTTGGCTGCAGCCGCAGATACAGACAAAAACATATACGAGATCCAGGTTTCCCTCGACGGATTGGTGGCTCCAATTGTGCCAATCAGCACGTTCGGAAATATTCCTGGGCTGACCAGTCCTTTCCCGGTGAATGTCAAAGCTCAATATTCCTGCGAAGTGCCTCAAGGACTGAATCAATGAAAAAATTGCATGCCATCGCTAAAAGAGATTCGTCGGGATTTAGCTTCATCGAAGTGGCAATCAGCTCATTCCTCGTCATGGTTCTTGCCGTCGTCGCCATCAATATCAGCATTCTCGTATTCGCTTGCGCCGTGAACGACAAGGCTTGCAGGGATGCCGTCCGCGCAGCCGCGCAGCAGCCAACTGCAGCGAAGGCACAGAATTTCGCTTTGGCATCGGTCAAAAATCACAAGACTGACGGATTTTTCATCAGTCCAATTCAGCTGACGAATTTTAACTACAACGATTTCGGCGGTGCGCCGCCACCAGCCGGTCAGTGCCCATTCGTTCAGGTCACCACAAGCGTGGATGTGACATTACCAGCCCCGGTAATGTTCTTCGGTGCCACCATGACAAACCAGATGAAATTCTCGCAAATTTACACAAGCCCGATCATCAAAACAAAAACAGTCATGCCGTAGTTTAGCTTCGAGGTGGTTTCCTTGAAAAATAGTTTTACCGTTCAATTTACGCTGCTAGTGCTGCTTTTCGGCTCATGCTCGCAGCTGCGGGCGCAAACTTTGCCTGGAGATTCAGATCCCCGCCACAATCAGATTTATGCGCTACTGCAAGCTGGAAAAGCCCATGAAGCTTTAATGCAATTGAATACGGTGACTAACCCTGGCGCGTGGGACTTTTACATGCGAGGACAGGCGTGTCAGATGTTAGGTGAGGCAGTTAAGGCCGCCGAGTGGTACAAGACTGCCGTGGCTCAAGAGGGGCAGAACGACTACTACCGCACCAAGGCAGTGGATTCGTTACTGGCTGTTTGCCGTTGCGACGAGGCAATTCAAGTTTGCAGCGAGGGCAGCAAATTGGCTCCAGATGCGAGACGGCGGCAGCGCTACGACAATAAAATCAAAGACATTGAAAGACTCAAGCAAAGCTTCGTCACTGCAGCCGACAACATAGCTCGCCACAAGCGGGAGCACGCTTCGCAACTGCAACAGGCGATGGAAACCAGCAAGTAAGTATCTGTGTTGTCAGTCACTAAGTAGCAAGTGCCTAAGTAGGCAATGGAGAAGGTAATAAAAAATGACCAGCTCCGTTCAAACTCCTCACCGAACCTTTGAGCTAACTCGAGTCGCAGGCTCACTGCGAGACGCAGGGGCATTTCTCATGCTGGGTGGCGGCAGCTTGATTTTGCTGGCGTTGTTTTTGATAGTCCGGCTGCCGCAGGTTCTGATGCGCGACGATGTGCGCTCAATGCTTCAGGAAATGACCGGCGGCGCCTTGTTCTTTGTTGTGCTTCTAAGCTATCCGCATTTTGTCTGGTCGTATAGATTTGCATACCAACAGGGTTTTGCGTTTATTAAACGTCACTGTGTTCAGTTGGTTCTGTATCCACTGTTGGTGATTGGGCTCCTGAGTTTGTGCGTATATAGCTGGAATTTTCCAGTTTCAAATTTGCCCGCGGTGCAGTCGATCGATAGCACCATGGCATCACTCGGCGTGACGCTCAACTGGTCTCTTTATAAGGGCGCTGGGCAGCTGTTGTTCGCTCTCCTGTTGATTGCTCAAATAATCTGGTCGGGGCACCATTACTGTATGCAAGCCTTCGGTGTTGCGCTCGCGGGCGGCGAGGAGAGTGGATACTCACTTTCTGATAAGCAGAAGAAAATCCTGCGTATAAATCTTTATGCTTTGTGGGCGATGAATCTGCTTTCCGGTTTCGCCTTTCTCGCCGTTCTAAACAATCGCACTTTTGCCTATCATTCTTTTCAATTGCCTGCTCCAATCAGCCTCGGAGCCTACATCGTCTTTGGGGTGACTTCGCTGCTGGTAGTGTTTAAAGTCGTCCTGGCTAAAAAGCAGCTTCCGCCATTCAGAGTCGTTGTGCCGATTCTGGCAGTCTGGATTTGGCTGCAGCCGTTCGTTCAGCCATACGGATATCAATTTCTGGTGGTTCCAATTGCTCACGGCGCCCAGTATTTGTACTATTCCTGGAAGGTCGAGCTGAACGATTTCGACCCGGCTCAAACTCGCCTCGGTCACGGCGCCATTCGATTTGCTGTTCTGGCTCTGCTCCTGCTAGCCGCGATGGCCATTGGTTATGCGAGTTTTCATACACTACCTGTGATGCTCGACCAGGCTCGACTGATTTCTGGACTTTCGCCGAATTTCTTTTTCCTGTCGGCTTTCATACTAATCAGCACGCATCACTACGTTCTAGATAGTGTGGTTTGGAAACAGGACTCGCGAGCTAAAAAGGTTCTGCAGGGCATAAACTAAGGTAGAACAGTCCGCCAACTTCAATCGATGTTTAGTAAGAGTCGCCAATGCTCAAGAACTTTAATCACTCATCTCAACCGCGAAATATAAAACTGGACAAGCAGTCCGGAATTCCCACCGTCAAACTGCTCGAAGAGATGATGAAAAAGTCTATGATGACCTCAGGAGCCCTTGTAGAACTGCCTTTTGGTGACGACGCGCAATCTTTCAACCTGACTTGCAAGCGAGAGCAGGGCAGTTGGCTCTGGATGCTTTACCATGACGACGGCTTTAACTCTGGGCTGGAATGGAGTCATGTCACGCACAGCGCCGATCAAATATATACTCTCATAAGCAATTCGAATCTTGGATTCATGATGAGCAAGCCGTCGCAAAAAGCTTTACCGACGTCAACTCAGCAGCAGATTGCGACCATGCCGGCCGACCCTAACGCCCCGAAAGCGCGCAGAGGATCGTTGCAGGGCAATCTGAGAAACATTCAGATCGGCAATCTGTTTCAATCTATTAGTATGAATCAGATGAACGGTGTCCTGGAAATTGTTGCTGCTCACAATAAAGCTACGGTTTTCTTTGTTGACGGAAATCCCGTTCATGCCACTCTCCGTGGTGCTGAGGGCACAGAAGCGATGATTCAGTTGCAGGCGTGGGAGGAGGGCGAATTCACCTTCTACGATGAGCGCGTCAACGTCGCGAAGACTATCGATCGTGGTTTGATTGGTCTGTTGATGGAAGGTGCGAAATACATCGATCAGTCCAAATATCTGACGCAAAGTATGTTGTCGCATGAATCATATTTGTTGCCAGTGGATGATAAGGATCTGGAGCAAGCATTGCTGTCAAATGGCGTCGAATGCAAGCTGTCAGATGTCATAGCAATTTACAAATTGATTGATGGCGCTAAAACCTGGGGAGAAGTTTTGCGCGATATCGAGCTGGCGAAAAGCGAGTGGGTGCCAGTGATGTATACGTTGCTCAGTTGTGGGCTGGTTCGTATCAGCACAACGCCTGGCAAAACGCGACATATCGCGGTAGAAAGTCGAATGGATTGGAAGAGCGTCAGTTCATTCGAGTCCAATCTTTGCCGCGCTGATAGCGGTTTGTACACTCATCCTGCCTTGCTCTACTTCCTGGCTCAGGAATGGTACAAGTTCGAGTCAATGCAGGTGCCATTTTCGCTGCTTGCATTTGGGTTTGCTACAAAGTCTGATGAGCCGAAGTTGCAGGTGCCTTTCAGCACTAAGGCGATTGCGGAATTGCGCGAAAAAGTGTTTCGCGCTAAACACAAGTACGACATGCTCTGCCACTTCGGTGCGTTTTCGTACGCAATGCTATTGCCGATGAGCACTCGAAAGTCGGCGGATCGGCAGGCTGAAACGATCGCCGAAATCTGTTCGAGCTTTAGAATTTCCGAAGATTATGAACCCAGTCGCATTGAGTTTCGCGGGGGAATAGCTAACGTACCTGAAGACTGTAGGTCGTTGGACGAGGTGTTGGCGTTAGTTGAGGGCGGATTAGGGTTCAAGATTTCTTGAGGGCGAATCACAATCTGCTAAGTGTGGGAATCTGCTAAGTGTGGGTTGAGTTGGGCAATTTCCTGAAACTAAAGCCTGAGAGAATTAAATCTATCCCTCGCCAAATGGCTACAAGTGCCCCTCCATGCTTGTGGACTGCGCGGCTCACGCACTGCGGGTGTGGGGCTTCCGGTGTAGAGCTTGGGATGATAGGATGTTAATCTGGGGACGCCTTGAGGGCACTGGGGGTCGCATCATGCGCAAGCCATCAGGACAAGTCGCGATAGCACTGAATCTGGTTATCGCAATTTTCGTCGTTGGTTCTTTAGGAATCGCAGCTTACGAAATGACCCGAATTCTGCTGGCTCGCGAGCAGTTGAAAAACTGCCTCGAATTCGCCGCGCTGGCAGGTACTGCTTCGCTTGCGTCCACGAGTGCGAGCGGTGCACCGGCTAACGCTGAAGCAAAAGCCGTTGCTCTCAACATGTTCAAAATGAATTCGATTTTGGGACAGCCTCTTGCATCGAATGTGCGTGAGGTTTCGAGCCTTTCGCTTTTGAATCCGACTACCGCCAGTGTCGATATGTTTGTTGAATTCGATGATCCTATTTCTAAACAGCCCACGGCCAATCCATCGAATGTGATGCGTCTCTATGGCGCTTACAAATATGTGCTCTTTTCAGGCGGTTTCGGCTCCATCGGTGTCTTAAGTTACAACTTGACCGAACAGGCCCTTTCGGCGCTGCCTGCCCTCGACCTGATTCTAGTGCACGACAATTCCAGCTCGATGGATGACCAGACTCCGATAACTGCTGTGCGTCGCTTCTATGACCCGAGCGTTTTCCCGCCGCAACCCTCTTACATAATTCCTACTCCAGGTGGAACTCCTGAATAGGGACCAATTTCGAGCGTGTTCTGTTCTCCTTTGCTTGGCACACCATTGAACGGTCTTGAACCACAAAACTTAGATGCCGGTGGTGACCCTCGAAACTCAGCATGTATAAAGGAATTCTCCGAGGTCGGTAACACTGGCACGACTGTTCCTCTGCGTGGCGTGACCAACACTGGTGCTATGCCAGGCGACTCTCCACCAGCCTACGGTGGCGTCGGTCTAGCAGGAATGACAGTCGGACCGGGCAACTCCACCAGAGGACCGGTAGCGTCTGCGCCTGGCAAATCGAAATTTGACACCATTGCTTCAATCACTCAGAAAAAGGATAAGCACAGCGCCGATCTGCTTACCTATTTCTTCAACAGTATGTCCGGTGAGCCTGCCATAGCGCAGACTCCGCCTGCTTATAACCCGTGGGGGGCAGACCCATCCATGTATACAGACGTGGTGGTAAATATCGACGGCAACAATGCTTATGGCGGCACCACCATCGGGGGCTATGCATTTCCGGATTATCGCTATCTTGTAGAAGCTGCACGTGGCAATCTTGAAAATGGTGCTGTAGCACCAAATGGGATTGCACCATTTGCTGGCACTCCGATGGAAAGCGCGGCGACACCTGGATACAGAAGCGCTTATCGCGTTGCTGCCTACTCGAAGCTGGAACCCAAAGGAACTATCGAGCGCTCGCTGCAAGGCTTTGTATCTAAGGTTGCGGAAACTTCCGATTGTCACTTTGGCTTCGTGAGCTACGGTGATCGAGCCGGAACTTCCCCAACTGATTTCATCAGGACTCAAAGAATCTCATACGCCTATCCGGTAGCAGGCAATGTCAGGTACTTGCTTCCTGCGATTCCGCTCAGCACGACGAACGATAATATTACGACTATCAATACGTTGCTTTCGCCTCCAATAAACGACAGCGATCCGATGTTCGTGCCTAACGGCGGTTCAAATCTTGCAGATGGTCTGCAACAAGCTTACAACATGTTGACTGGACCAAACTCTCGAACTGGTGCCATGAAGGCGGTTGTGGTCGTAACCGATAAAGTGCCAACGCGCGACCTGGCTGGTAACGTATACACCAATCCCGGCGCCAACGGACCTGCTCTCGCCGACGCCATGACTGTTGCGACCAGTTTGGGTGCTAAAGGAATTCCCATCTTCATGGTTGGAGTTGACCATGTCGGTGGTGCTATGACACCATTCATGCAGACCCAATTTAGCGACACCGCTGGTGGTATCGTAAGTACCGCCGGTCACGGTGGTGTTCTGCACACCACTACCTGGACGAATGCTACCAATACTCAGACTGCCTTGAACGGGAAGTTTAACAACATCGTCAGACAGTTGGTCGTGCTCAATCGCGGCTAGCGACTCGGTATTGTTGGTTTGTTCAAGAATGCGCTGCATCAGAAAATGCGTGCGTGCGTTGCGTCAGAAAACGTGCCTCGGAAAACGTGCCTCGGAAAACGTGTGCATGAATGGCATCTAACTAAGAGGCGCATATGCAATTGCATGCAATCAAACTATTGCTTCATCGTGAACCTGGTTGTGTTGGCCGTGGAGTCATGCTTATTGCTCTTCATTCGCCGCGCAAACAGTATTGAACCGATAACCGCCACTACCAGCAGGACTAACAAAATAGGAAGCAGTAACCCGAACTGTCTTGCCACTCCTACCTGAAAAGGCAAAGCCGAACTGCGCGAAATCAGAAAGGTTGCTGGAGTTTGATCCTTATCATCAACAATTTTATCGTTTCTGCGCGGATTAACGTATGTGCCGTCTTTCAGTTCAACGTAATCATACGCTCCAGGCGTCGAACCTGACAGCTGAACGCCGTTACGATCGAAACCGCGAATAAACATCCGGCAGTAGTCGAGGCAGATCATGTGAATGGCACCCGGTTTTCGCGGAGGTTCTTCCTCCCACCCTTGCCCTTGTTTCGTGCGGTCTGTCCACGTTGCATCGGCAGCGGCAAAGCGCTTGTATTGAACATGAGGCTGATCCACTTTGCCTGTGAATGGATTGGTATAGTGGAGATCTTTGGGCGATATACGCTCCAATCGCTCTAAGTCGCTGGGATAGATTTTCGCAGATTGATATTTATTGGCCATCAAAGCTGCATAAGTATCGATTTTCTTGGCAATTTGTAGCTCTGGTGCTCCCGCGCTGTAAATTGTAGTGCCGTCCTGGTCAACGAATCCAGCGTCAGTTCTCTGCAACCAGATTTCACGTTTCGCTGGTGGTGCCGTCGCAAGAGATATGAAGTCAGACTCGCTTACCTTTTTTATTTTGCCGTGGATAGCTTTTCCGTTGACGGTCAAGACTGGACCTTTGTCTAAAAGGTCAAAGGTCTTGCTTCCATCAGCCGATATGAAGTGGCGCTGGTCCCGGACAGTAGCGATGGTGCTGCTGCCGCCGCTGCCAACATGGAATTCTTCTGTATCTGAATACAGAGATTTGACAAGAGAGGTTGAGCAAATTAGCAAGACAATAGAAAGTACTCCAAGCAATGCACCAGATCGAACTAGCGGTGACTTAGCCAGAGGATGTCCGGAAATCGTCTTGAGCCACAGCGGGCGCTTATCGTTTTTGTCGTCGGCCGCAGTCATACTGGCTTGCTTTGCAGCCGCAATACTGTCAGCGATGGACAAAGGCCTGGCGTTGCTTTCCAAATTTCTGAGTTTGGATGAGTCATATCTGACAATTTTGAGTGGTGCCGGTTTGGCGTGCTCTTCGTCAGCAGGCATTGTGAAGGCTTTAAACGTAAGTGTTCGAGCCGTGGATCGTTTTGCGAATTTCGGTTTGTCGTTTGTGGCTCCAGCTTGTGACGACGGTCCGCTTTGCCCGAGCGCATCTAAATTTACGTTGCTGTCCGTTGGAGATTGCTGGGTAAGTGGTTCCTCCAACATTTCGACCGGGTCGTTTTCTTCAAGAGGCGCTAGACTTTTAAGGATCATCGTGCGAGCGATAGGTCGACCACTCGATGTCTGTTTATGCGCAGGAATAACGTTTGAATTGTGCCGTTCGATGGCGCTCATGTTTGTCTGGCTTGTACCAAACGGATTGCTTGCAGCAATTGCTGCAGCAAGATTTGGACCCACGGATGGATTAGCCTGGTAGACAGGATTTGCACCAGTTGCGGTGCCTGCATTCTGTCCGATTGCGGGATTGGAGCCAGTCGCGGTGCCAGCATTCTGTCCGATTGCAGGATTGGAGCCAGTCGCAGTGCCTGCATTCTGTCCGATTGCAGGATTCGAGCCAGTTGCGGTGCCAGCATTCTGTCCGATTGCGGGATTCGAGCCAGTTGCGGTGGCAGCATTCTGCCCGATTGCAGGATTGGTACCATTGGTGGTGGCGGGACTTAAGCCGCTCGGTACAATCTGTTCAAATGTTGGGTCCAGTCCATCAACAGACATACCCTTCCTGAAAATGAGGGTACGAGCAGTTGGTCTTGGTTTTGAATTGGCGGCAGGGTTCTGAGACGATTCTGAGGAGTGAGCCGCGGGTGCAGGAGCCGACCCCGGCGCAGGAACAGACCCTGGCGCAGGAACAGACCCCGGCGCAGGAACAGACCCTGGCGCAGGAACAGATCCCGGCGCAGACCCTGGCGACGACGATGGGGTTGTGCCGCTCGCGGTGTTCGACTCTACGCCTCGAGGCAAGTTGAACGTGTCAACAAGGTCCAAACCGATTTTGCTTTTAGTGAAAGAGTCGAAGATCAGTGTTGCGGCAGGTTTGCGCTTACCTGGAACAGGAGCGGCGCTCGGATTCGACGCTGGAGCAGTTGGAGTTGAAGCTGGAGACACATTTGAAATTGGAGGGGTGCTCGCAGTTGGAGACACATTTGAGATTGGAGGGGTGCTCGCAGTTGGAGACACATTTGAAATTGGAGACGCATCCGACACTGGAGCTGTCGGTGCAGGAGACGCAGTCTGGGTAGGATCTGGTTTTCGCGTTGGCTCCGTTTCCGAAGGCAATGGTGCCGATGGCTCGGTTGCCTGATTTATGCTTGATGCCAGGGACGGGAAGAGAAACGGATTTGGTCCAATAGCCTTTGGTGGTTCAGGCACAAATTGCGATTTCGGCTCGGCGGGTTTGAGTTCGGAAGGCTCTGAATTTTCCTCGAATTTTTTCATCATCGAGAATGAAAAAAGTGATGCGTCTTGAGATTTTGACTGATTTGTCTCCGGATGAAGCGGTTCCGTCGCCGGCTCTGCCTTGACCTGAGTCACTACCACTTCCGAGATTGGCACAGGTTCTGAAGCAATTGATAATGCTGGATCGATTGACGACGCTGGATCGATAGACGATGCCGGAGCGGCTGCGGGAGCCGATGCTTCTTCTTGCGGACTTACTTCCCATTCATCCAGACTAATGTCTTCGAGAATGTGTCCGAGTACATCATCGTGATGGCTGCGATCATCCGCAGCACCATGACTGGTGCTTTTCTCGTTATCGTTGTCATCGAGAACGCGCTGGTCTGCCATTCCACACTCTTCCTACCGTTCGTTATGCCCACAAAACGGCTGAGCCGAACCCATCAGGAAAAATGTCAATTTATCAGGCGCTCACGAACGACACAGGAAAAGCCGCGAAGGTAAGCCAGCCTTTACTTGTGACGAAGTTGAGCGCTCAGTAGTAGATAATCCCCTTTTGCGGCTGCGTCAGATAATTCTTTTCGATTTCCTTTGCGCGCTTCAATTGTTCGTC
>DATNPY010000041.1:0-54897 GCA_036702955.1 Drouetiella sp.
CTTCGCTATTCCAATGTCCAACTGTGATTGGAAAAGAACTTCGCTATTCCAATGTCCAACTGTGATTGGAAAAGAACTTCGCTATTCCAATGTCCAACTGTGATTGGAAAAGAACTTCGCTATTCCAATGTCCAACCGTGATTGGAAAAGAACTTCGCTATTCCAATGTCCAACCGTGATTGGCACTGGCTCGCGACAACTGCTTCAACTCGCAATTGCTGATGCTGCCGCCGGGCAAAGAGAGGATTCTAGCGATACCATGCCATACCCCGCCATGTGCAACAATCAGCACCGGACCAGGATGCGCGAGGGCTTTGTTCAGCCCTACCGCCACTCGTTGACCAAACTCCAACTGGCTCTCGCCGTTTGGCGGATTCGATTCAGGATGAAATAGACTCGGCAAATCGGACCAACTTCGTCTCTCCCAATCACCGAGATGCCATTCACGCAGCTCGTCGATTTGCACGAGGGGCGCCTTGATGATGGAGCGCAGGGCATTTGCAGTCTGCATGGCGCGCCGCATAGGACTGACACAAATCGTCTGCACTTCCAGACAAGATTTGATGTGCTCGCTACCGGCAAGTTCTCGAGCCTGAGAGATACCGGTTTCGTTCAGGTCGATATCCCAGCCGGCGCCGGCAGCGAGATTACCAATATTCGCGTCGGTTTGACCGTGCCGCACAAAGTAAAAACGCTCTGCTGGACTATTCATACTTGCGCCCATTTGTTGTTCAAGATTTGTAGTTTCCGAATCGCTGAATCAAAACCTTTGCCGCTTCCTCGACCGACTTGCCTTCTGTCAGATGCTCAAATTCGAGCTTTGGATCTAATTTCTTCAGAGCTTCGGAAGCCTTGTTGCGAACTGCTGGATTAGGATGTGCCTGCGACACCACATACAATGGCGGAATGCTTATCGCACGATGTTCTTTTACAAGTTGATCGATGGTGATGGAGATTGCTTCGTAGTCTTCCGCCTTCAGTCCATCCAATGTCATCTTAAACGTCACAGCATCGAGCTTCGCAAAGAAACCTTTGGCGGCGCCCTGAAGCATGTCCTCTACCATTTTCAGACCAGAAATTAATTCAGACACAGCCTAATCCTTGATTACAGCACGAGACACAATATTAGCTGATGATGCGGCTACGTCGCAACAAAAGCGCCCGGAACCCCGAGCGCTTTCGCTTGTTGGGTTCAGACAGTGGAAGGTTGCCTGAACTAATAAACTCAATAGGCAGTCAAAATCACGCGTAAGCTGAAACGAGATTCCAACTGCCTACAATTCAATTCTACACACCTTGCCATTTTTGTGAATTACCGAAAGTGATTTAACGAAATGGTGTATAACCGCTTAGCAGCTGGAAGCGGATCGCCATCAAATGGCGAACACAGCCAGGAGCCATCCAAAAGTGGTTACCACCAATCCTACTCTTTTTGCTCGGCTGGCTCTTTGGCACCGATCTCTTTATTTGCAGCTTCCGGCTTCTTTACTGTCCAGGTCAGCGGCATTATCTCTTTGAGACCAAACAAGCGTTTGAAGGGCTTGATGAGTGGAAAGGGATTTTTAACGCCGAAGGTAAAGACGTCTGCGCCCTCTTCATTTTTGCGCCGCGAAAACTCCTTCAACACAATTGGAATTTCGAACCCGGCATTAGGAACTGCTTCAATACCAGTTATATTGCGCAGCACCGGGTGCGAATCTGCGACATCGACATCGAGTGATATCTTTGACAGGCGAACGCGCCTCAGTGGCAGTTGCCTCCTGGTCTTCTTCTCACTCAAGTCAATATCTTCGTACTCGGGTCCATTGCGAATAACATCAAGGTGCGACCCATTTGCTATCACACCCACGAATTCGTCTATGAGCGCACCGACTTCTGGACCAAACTTCGCAGCCACTTTGTCGCGGGCTTCCGAGAAGTCACCAATTACGGTGGCGCCGAAATGAGTGTCGCCGCCGGCTAAAACTTTGGTCCCGTCTTCTTTCGTTAACTCAATATCGTTTCCTTTTCGCTCAAGGCTTACAACGCCCTGCAACAATTCCTGGATTTCTGGTGGAACGGGTTTATCGGTCACGGCTTCTATGAACTGCACGAATGTTTTGTGCCTATCCAACGTTGTGCTGCGAGCCGAGGACGGGGTCGCGGTGCTCGTGTTCGCGGTGCTCGGTATTGTAGTGCTCGGGGCAGTGTCAGTAGTCGCAGTGCTCGGTATCGCAGTGCTCGGGTTCCCAGTACTCGGGTTCCCAGTACTCGGGTTCGCAGTGCCCGGTACTGCAGGACGCGTGTTCGCGGTGCTCGGTATCGCAGTGCTCGGGTTCCCGGTACTCGGGTTCCCAGTATTCGGGCTCCCAGTACTCGGGCTCCCAGTACTCGGGTTCGCAGTGTCCGGGCTCCCAGTACTCGGGCTCCCAGTACTCGGGTTCGCAGTGTCCGGTATTGCAGCACTCGGGTTCGCCGTGCTCGGGTACGCAGTGCTCGGGTTCGCAGTGCTCGGTATCGCAGTGCTCGGGTTCGCAGTGCTCGGGTTCGCAGTGCTCGGGTTCGCAGTGCTCGGTATTGTAGTGCTCGGGGCAGTGTCAGGAGTCGCAGTGCTCGGTATTGCAGTACTCGGGTTCGCAGCGCTCGGTATTGCAGTACTCGGGTTCGCCGTGCTCGGGTACGCAGTGCTCGGTATTGCAGTGCTCGGGGTTGCTGTATCCGGATTGGTCGTGGTCGGGGTCTCAGCTAACGCATTACTCGAACTCGCCAACACCACAGCAACAGCACCATATCCGGTGACAGCAATAATCTTCGTCAACTTACCGGTGTGCGTCTTCATGTTTTCCTATATTGAGTTTGGATATCGGAGAACTCGACGAATCGCTCTCGAAGTCGTCGAATTCGCTGTCATTGACGAGCAAAGCGATTTTGTTTTCCGCTTTCTTGTAGCCTTGTGGCCCCTTAAATGTGTCGGGGCTGATAGATACTCGCTTTATTTCAGTTGTATCAAGAACAGTAGTTCGCGTGCCACCGCTTCCGACTTGTATCATACGCAAAGGCAGGCTGTCCCCATAAGCTGTAGCCGCAATCTTTTCTAAAAACACAGCGCTAATCCTGGGCGAAACGCTGATTCCCTTAGACAGATAATACTCACGACGTTCATGAGTCAGAGCATTATCGATGTATTTTTTTTGCTCAGCAGTGAGCTTTTTGCCGTTCTCCAGATCGCTGGTAACCTTGACCGCAAATGTATCAGAAAACCCACCAGAATCGTGCGCGTAGCAATAACAAACGGCAGGCATTCCGGCGATGACTAAGCCCTTATCCACGCGTATAGGAGCCTCCATGCCAGCTTTGTCGCGTCGACGCTGATGCTGAAACACCTCAAGCGCCTCGGCTCTGTTTAGTGTGAGATATTTCTTGTTCGTTTCATTGTAAGCATTCAGTTTCCAATCGGGCGCGTGCATCAAGAGCGTCAACCCGACCTTGTCGTTGTGCCAGCGCAGGCCGTCTTTGGCAACAGTGATATCGACGGTACCGAGGTTGTAGGAGGATTGCTTGATGTGCCAGGCTGGAACTGTCTTAGCACAAAGACCAGACGCAGCGGAAGTTGTAGTCTTGACACACAATCCAGGCGCAGTCTTGGCGCACAGACCTGCCGGAGCTAAAGTTACCAGGACTACTCCCCATGAAAGCGCTGCTAAAACGAATATAAATTTTACTGACATCGGCTGACCCCAAGCCCTTCTTGCCACAAAAAAGCTCACATTAAACGAGACAGAAGCTGATTATTAACTGAGCCGCACGGGAAAGAAATTCTAGAGGTTCACAAATGATCGAATCAAAAGAGCGAGATTCTGGTGGTTTCAATCAGAATGCGGAAAAAACCAATGCGCCTCCCCAAATAAATGATGGCTCGGGCGACATGGTCAAGTCAGACCCGCTGATTAACTCGCTTTTTGCCGACAAATATTTCATTGAACAGAAGCTGGGGGTTGGCGGAATGAGCGTAGTTTATCGCGCTCGCCATGAGGCTCTGAACAAACAATTTGCTATCAAAACACTTCACACTCACCTCACATCCAAAGCATCGAGTTTGATGCGTTTTAAGCAGGAAGCGCAAGCCGCCAGTCGGCTACAACACCCGGGCATCGTTGCCATACACGATTATGGCGTAACCGAAGAAGGTATTCCCTACCTCGTGATGGACTATGTCGCCGGGGAGTCGCTGGCAGACTTGCTCAACGAATCAGGTTCTCTAAACGAAGACGTGGCTCTGGAGATCTTCAAACAGACTGTTGCTGCGATTGCGCACGCACATCACCGTGGCATCGTGCATCGCGATATTAAGCCCAGTAACATCATGCTCAATTACGACGAGCAACACAACTTGCATGTAAAAATCGTTGACTTTGGAGTAGCGAAATTCGTCGAAAGTGAAGAAAGCGCAAAGCTCACGCAAACCGGCGAAGCACTCGGAAGCCCGCTGTATATGAGTCCTGAACAATGCCTTGGGCAGCCACTCGATAGTCGTTCAGACATTTACTCATTCGGATGCGTTATGTACGAGGCGCTTGTTGGAGAGCCGCCATTAAAAGCAGACGGTGTCTTCAAAATCATGATGAAACACATCAACGATGTGCCACCAGGTTTTAAGGAAGTGCGTCCAGACTTACCAGACAGTGGAGCCCTGGAACGAATCGTTTTCAAGGCGCTGGCAAAGGATCCGTCCAAACGCTATCAACGGATGGATGATCTGCTAGCCGATTTAGACGGACTGCACAAAAACACGAACTTCGTCCAGAGAGTCAAAAATAGATTCGAGCTAACGGGCCTGCGCCAGACCAGCAGATCTATTAAGTTCGCAGCGGGGATTTTTGTTTTGCTCGGCGCTCTAACCCTCGCATGCGCAAACTACGCCATCAATACGGTTCAGACACTGTCTGTAGAACCAGATTTGTTTCAAGAAAATCCAATCTGGCAGCCCTACAGTGACAAGCCACCAATAAAAGAAACCGACGACGAGGAAAAAAAATCACTGCTTGGAGATGGTCAGGGACTACTCCTTCAAGGATCGGAGCTAAGTCTCAGCACGGCTCTTAAAGACCAGGAGATGGGACGCCCAACGGAAAGCCGGGAGCAAATTCTGCAGAGGCTCTCTGATATTGCATACTCAAAAATCACTCAAGCGCGATCCGAGAGGCGACATCACGAATACGATCTGGCTGAAAGCACCTACACAGAAGCTATCGCAGACATCAACAGCTACATCGAACGAACCAGCGATGTGCAAAGGGCGAACGCTCTCGACAAACTGTTAGTGTCGTACATGGGCAAAGGTGACTGCGAGTATTTCAAGAGCCCGCCCAACTATGCCGCAGCCTCTGCCAGCTACGGTGAAGCAGTAAAACAGCTCCACAAAACGAAAAACGGTTACTCCTGGACACAGCTGCAGCCCAGAGATCAACTCTACTTATTCCTCCGCAGCGCTGACTCGCTTACCATGCAGGGACGCTACGCCGAAGCTGCTGAAATCAGACAGCTAATTCCCGAATTGTTGCGATCGTTCGATCGGGAGTTAAGAGACGGCAGCTACCGAGCGCTTACTCAGAGCAAGGTAGCGGAAGAAGCATTCAGGCTGAAAAAATTCAGCGACGCGAAAGCTTTGTACAAAGGAGCCCTGGAAGAGTGGCGAAAAGACAACGACACCTTCATTCGTGAACAAGCTATGGTGATGGCTCGGTTAGCGGAAATCGAGACTATCGAAAGTGCGAATAATTCGGGCAATGTCTCGGACCATGACACACCTTTTCTCGACTTTGAGACACTCGCGGAGAAAGTTCGCAAAGACGATCCAAAATTGCTGCATTCTCAGTTTTTCTCAGATGCATATCAGGCTTATGCGCACCATCTCTGGCAGCATCACGACCTGTTAAAGTCGATAAAGATGCACGCTCTTTCCGTGGAATCTAAACCTTAGCTTGACTCTGTACAGCTCTCTGTAAGGGTCTTAGCGAACTTCAAATCAGCTATAAATTCTTCAAGCTCGCGCTCTCGGCTTTCGTCATCGATTGCTCGCAATATTGAGGACGGGTGAACAGTTGCCATCACCTTTGGTGCCAGATCGGATTGCAATAACTGCCCGCGCTGTTGAGTGATTTTGAAGTCCTTACCAAAAACGGCTTTGGCTGCAGTCGCACCGAGTAGCACAATGACGTCTGGCTTTACGGTGTTGATCTCCGCCCGAAGCCACGGCAAACATGCGTTAATTTCTATCTGGCGAGGAGTTTTGTGCAGTCGGCGCTTGCCTCTCCACTCAAACTTGAAGTGCTTCACAGTATTGGTGAAGTAACATTCTGCGCGTTGTAAATCCGCCGCCTCCAGCGCTCGGTCAAGCAATTTACCAGCTGGTCCAACAAACGGGTGACCAGCCTTATCTTCCATGTCCCCAGGCTGCTCGCCAACAAACAAAATCTGCGGCGAGACACTTCCCTCACCAAAAACTGTTTGAGTAGCGTCTTTATATAGCTCGCAGCCCTGACAATGTTCGGCCGCGTGCTTCAAGCTCGGCAAACTTCTGTCGTCGGGCATAAAATCTGCTGCTGAGGGCTTTCTGCCTGCAGCATTGTCGCCAAAACTCTTCTTAGGCATGCAGACCATTATACTACACAGGAATAAGTGTAGCAATAAACCCGTAAAAACAATTGAAAACTATAACATCGGGTCCTAAATATCTGTCGAAGCCGCCAGAATACCGCGCTGCTCGTCTACTCGAGCCAGCATGAATATTCCAGAGATAAAAAATAAAAGCGTAAACAGAATCGCAATGCGGTAGTTATTGTGAGTCAGCCACAACATCCCGCCAAAACTGATTGCACCAACAGCAGTGGCAAGCTTGACGGCCACGCCCCACAACCCCAAAAATTCTCCAGACCTTCCTTTAGGGGCAAACTGTCCGACCAGCGCACGCCCAACTGAGCCCGTGGAGCCCATTGCGATACCAACAAGATTCGCGGCAATCCAGAGCTGAGGTTTATCTTCAGCGAAGGCTGCCACCGTAATTGCCACCATCCAAATTGACAGCGTAATCATCAGCGTTTTTACAGAGCCAATGCGATCCTGCACGAAGCCAAAGACCGACGCGCCAATCGCTGCCGTCAGGTTGACGACCAAAATCATGACAATCGAATCTTGCGTTGTAAATTTGACGACTTCCTGCGCGTACACCGAAGCCAGGTGCACAATAGTCGTCGTCCCGCAGCTGTAAAGAAACAGCGTTATCAAAAATCTGAACAAGTCACGATAGTGCCTGGCGTGCGTAATAGTCACTTTCAGCCGTCTGAATCCTGTCTGGATAGGATTCTTACCCATCGCCTCCGGGTCAGGCACTGCCCGTTCCTTCAAATAGATGAAGGTTGGTAATGACGCGACGGCATAGAAAATCGCACAGAACAACATAACGATCGGAACATAATCTGTGGCAGTTTGCCCCTGATGCATCGCCCATGACACGTAAGCAAGACAAGAGCCAAGCGAAAGCAGTCCACCGACGTAGCCGGCGGCCCACCCCAGCGACGAAATGCGTCCCATATCGTCTTTAGTTGCGAGCTCTGGTAAAAATGCTGCAACAAGGTCTTCGCCTGTTCCAAACGCAGTGTTGGCGATTATAAGCAAGAGCATCGCCGGTAGTACCGCTCCGGCACCGCACAGCGCTAACAAAGCGGTAGCGATAACGCAGATGAAAGTGGATACAAATAGAATCAGTTTTTTCGACGCTTTAGCATCACAAATGGTGCCAATGATTGGAGCAGTCGCGACAATAAGCAGACTGGCGATGCAAATAATCACTGTCAACAGTAAGGTGCCAACACCTTTATCAAGATGCGATGCCGGTCCGGCGATGACATTGGCGAAGTAGGCGTTGTAAACCGCAGTAGCCACGACCGTGGCATAAGTAGCATTGGCAATGTCGTATGACGCCCACGCCAAAATTTCCTTGCGAGGAGCATTTTTAGCCGCCTTCTCAGGTTCAAGGCTGCTAAGAGATGGTTGTTCCATAAGACTCCGCCCGTGCCACTCAAATTTTAGAGCATTTACGGGCCCAGATGCTAACGGTTGCTTGATCTCGCGCATTGCAGGGCGAGACTGGCTATCCGTGTTGTCTGACAACCGGGGCGGTTAAATGAAGCATCCAGTTACATAGCTTGCTTGAAATTGTCTCAGCGTGCGCAGCAGCGGCACTCAACTTATCAAGGGTGCGATTAGCTCTTTGAGCGATGCGCTCATCTTCATCTTCCGCCAGCGTTTCCAGCAGAAAATCGGCTAGATTGTGATTATCGGCCAGGCTGGCGCGCACCGAAAAGCTATTATCCTCGGCCAGCTTCCAGACTAACTCTTCAGGCAAGTTTACGTTCGAGGCGACGGCGCAGCGCACATCAGAATTGACATGCACAGCTAGCTTCGATATCAACTCGATGTCCTTGCATTGGACTATATAATCAACGACTTTACGGTGAAGCGGCGTCGACAGCATGTCTTGCTGAAGTAGCGCTTCAACCGCGACAAAAATCTCCTGATCGCCCAGTGTCTTCAAAGCTGATGAATTGACACTTTCGTTCCTCAACACGGGAACCACCTCATACTATCCAGGGAAATCAAGACCGAGTTCACCAATTGATTGTTCCACCTTGAAACCTCGGAATTTCAGTAAAAATCAGGTTTTTACAGGCTTTAACAAGCTTCTTACATACGATGATTTATCCGTCTGACAGGCCTGCTTCGGCCTGACAGATGACCTGACCGGCGCCTGAGAAAAATTAGGGCGAGCGAGTTTTAACTCGCAAACTGACGGTTTAACGGCGGTAGACGTTTGACTGAGTTAAAACGCTCCCGCGGGCGATTGGAGGTTCAGACCCAGGGGAAGAACTATCCGACCCGCGGAAGGACTATCCCACGCGACCTGGCGGCCGACCCGCGGAAGGACTATCCCACGCGACCTGGCTGGCCGACCCACGGAGGGACTATCCCACGTTAGCTGACTATCCGACTCACGGAAGGACTATCCGACGTTACCTGACTATCCGACCCACGGAAGGACTATCCCGGACTATCCGACTCACGGAAGAACTATCCCACGTTATCTGACTATCCGACCCACGGAAGGACTATCACACGTTCCCGGACTATCCGACTGACGAAAGGACTATCCCACGTTACCCTACTATCCGACTCACGGAAGGACTATCCCACGTTACCTGACTATCCGACTCACGGAAGGACTATCACACGCGACCTGAATGCCAGAACCGCAATCCGGACGGTCCGAACCACTGGTAACCGAGACATGCAACAAAGATCCCCCTTACCCGACAGCTAAGAGCGATGAAATCGCGCAACCGAATGTAGCCAATCTGCGTCAGATGACTGTCGATACAAATCTGCCAAACCAATCCAAATGTAGCCGACAATAATGTAGTCGAGGAGTTACACGATGAGAATCGCACAAGTCGCAGCAAACACAGAGCCAGTGCCACCTGTAGGTTACGGGGGAACAGAATTGATTGTCAGCCTCTTGACTGAAGAATTAGTCAAACGCGGGCACGAAGTGACACTGTTCGCGGCTGGTACGTCCAAGACGAACGCAAAGCTAATAACCGTTGTTGACGAGCCACTCAGAGCCGCCGGCAAATACAACATGCTGCAATGGCCTGCTTTCGATATGCAGACGCTTATCGAGGTTGAAAACCGTCAGGATCAATTTGACATCGTGCACTCCCATATGAGTTGGAGCGCCCTGCCCGTCCTGGACCGACTCAAATGCGCAACGCTGACTACAATGCATAATCAAGTCAAACCCTATTGCGAAGGAATTTACCTGCGCTACAGGCACCTTCCGTTCGTGGCGATCAGCGATTCATTCAAATCCCTGAACAAGCCTGACGAACTCAATTATGTTGCCACCGTATATAATGGCATACGTGTTGAAGACTTCAGCAAAAATAGCGACACTGACCAACGCGAAGGTTTGTTGTTTGTCGGCAGACTTTGCAAAGACAAAGGCACAGCCGAAGCGCTGGACATAGCCAAGCAGCTAAAAATGCCACTGACTCTGGCGGGCAAAGTCGACAAAAACGACGAAGCGTATTTCGAGCAAGAAGTGAAGCCGCGACTTGAAAACTCCGATGCAGAATTCATCGGCGAAGTGGACCATGACCAGAAAGTCGCATTGTACAGCAAAGCGCTGGCAGTGGTGTATCCGATCAACTTCAACGAGCCATTCGGCCTTGTGATGGCAGAAGCACTCGCTGCCGGCACTCCAGTAATGGCTTTTGACCGCGGATCTGTCAGAGAAGTTCTGGACGATCCGAAAACATCCATCATCGGCTCATCAGTTGACCAGTTGGTGAAAAGATTTCCAGAACTGAAACATATAAATAGGAACGATTGCGTTGAGCGCGTGCAAAATTTGTTCAGCGTCGAGAAGATGGTCGACAGTTACGAAGCGGTGTACGAGCGGCTTTTAAAACAGCGCTCCTGATATCCCCCTCGTGCTCTCCCTTGAAATTGTTGTGCTTTCTTCGCAACAGCGGAACTTTACTCTGACGTGCTGAGTCATCACGCAAGCGAACAAGCACAAAGATTCAAAAGGAGAATTCCCATGGAATGCAGTAAGAGCGACTACGAAGGCAATATGGAATCCAAGCTCAGAGAGCTCGGCGCCAAAATTGATGAGATGACGTCCAAAGCTGGTGAACTCAGTGCAAAAGCTGGTGAAGCTAAAGACCAGGCTGCATGCAAACTGAAAGAATTGAACGAAAAACGTGAAGCCGCAGGAAAGCGCTTCAGCGAAGTGAAAGATGCTAGCGGCGAAGCATGGACAGAATTCCGCGGCGGCATGGACAAAGCGTTCGACGAATTGAAAGCAGCCTGGGACGAACTGCGTGCCGGTTCAGAAAAAGCTGCTGAGAAATTTTCCCACTAATTTCTCACACTGACCACTGAAGTAAAACACCAAATATTTGCAGGAGATAAACATGATTATCAGAGAAAGAGATCCAGATGTAGTAGTTGCATCGCCACAAGATTCGACTGCAGCGTATGCAGTAATTGCACTCGTAGTTCTAGCAATTGTTGGTTTCGCCATCTGGTACTTTAGCTCTACCAGCAGCGTGACAACGACCACAATTCAGCCGTCGCCACCTTCGACAACTATTATCAACCAGGCTCCTCCGGCTTCACCAGCCTCGGTGCCAGAAGTACCGATGGCGCCTCAACCAGCTCCTGCTACACAGGTTGTGGTACCAGTTCCGGTGCCAACGCCTGCTCCAGCGCCAGCCGCTGCACCGGCTCAAGCACCAGCACCTGCTGCTGCTCCTGAGGCTTCTTCATCGTCAACGACGACTGATACCAAAACAGAGTCAGCTCAGTAATTGATGTTTATCTCGGAGGGTGGAGCTAGTCTCCATCCTCCTTTACCAGGAAGAGACACGCCACACATGCCAGGACTGAACGAAAAACAAAATGCAATAGAAATTCTGCGCACCGAGCACGAACAAATGCGCGAGATGCTCAGAATCCTCGCAGCAACAGACGAACCAGAATTGATTCGACAACTCCTACATGAGTTGAATTGTGTAGGAAAAGTGCACGCAGAACTGGAAGTGAAATTCTTCTATCCCTTTGTTTCCAAACACGTCAGATTCGAACACATGAAACGCACGGCGCAGGAATTTCAAGCGGTTGAAAAGCTTCTTTCGGAACTCGAGAACGCCGATCAGAGTGAGCTGAGGAATCTGCTTGTGAGAGTCGGTGAACGCCTCGAAAAACACATCTTTGATGCTGAAGAACTGCTCTTCATGCGCATCGAGCAAAGATGCTCAGACGTTACATACTCGCTCTCACAACTGTCGGCGAAAATGATTTCCAAACGCAAAGAACTGCATAGGAAGCTCGGGTTAGACAAACAAGCCTCATAACTTCCACGCTTATGCGTGCTATATTGCTCCGAAGCTGTTCTGCAACAACAAGGTCGGAGGCTTAATGATGATCACTCGGTTGCTCACTCTCACAGGTCTGGTGACTGTCTTCTGCGTCGTTCCCTCAACAGCGCAAACATCGGTATCGCACGCACAGACTTCGGCTAACGTGCAGACTTCGACTAACACGCAAACTTCGGGTGCTAACGCACAAAGTTCACGCGCCACCGCACAGACGACGGCGCCGACGTTGCGCAGGTTGCCTCCAGGAATGATGTATGTGCCCGGAAAGGTGTTGCCCGTGCCGCGATTGGGCAACACCCATGTTGGTCCGAAACATAGAGTCGGCGAACTGGTGCTTCCAGTACCTGACAATTCCCTGTGGTTCCGCTATTACAAAGCTGGCGAATCGGCAAGTTTTGGTGGCAATAAAGCACTGGCACACAAATACTGGATGGCGAGTCTGGCAGAGCTAGAAAAAGTCAAAGCAAATCCGGACGATGATTTGATGAGCGTAAAATTGTCTGCGCTCGAACAGGCACTTACCTATTCGTATCCATCCGATTGGAGTAAGGAGACCGAGCCGGCGAGTGAAATTGCGAAGCGTCGCGAGGAACAAGTGTCGGTATTGCAGAGAATGGCCGCGATTAACAGCCGTCTGGTTCCCAAAGACACCTTATTGTGCCAGAAGTCTTATGAGCGCTACGATACAGCCAAAAAGAATTTCGAAAAAGCAAGCGGAGACATGAAGACTTCCAGTGACATAAAGAATGTTACGCCTTGAGATATTGCCCGTTTAAGCGAGCGTCCCCGTGGTATAGTATGTCCGACACGCAGGAGAGAGCGTGGTCACATTCACCATACGTCGAGGGGTACGCGATGCAACTACGAAAGGTCGCTTCTGCTGTTTTAAGCTCACTGGCAGCATTTGTTTTAATTGGCAGCACCGCGAACGGTGCCCTGGCATCTCAACAAGTTAGTGGAGTCGCTATTCCGGGTCCGAGCACCAATGGCAGTAGCGTATTCGTTTCGAAAGAGCCTGCATTAAATGCAGACCCAGCCTATCTGGTCAATTGCTTGCACCTGGGCTCAGGCAAGTTCGGCGCTGGAATGAACATCCCTACTCTTTACAGTGGAAACCTGACCAACCTGGGTTTTTACAACCAGGGATATATCTATTATGAAGTGCCGAACAACGGCCCAGCGACATCAGGATTATCAGTCGTAATCCAGACAGATGACGGCTTCAGCCGAATCGCCACCCCATCATCGACATTTTTTGGAAACGGCAATAACTACAATATCTATTATCTGTTTCTTCCAACCACTGCGTTTTCACCTTCTTTCAACGCGCATCAAACCGTTCTGAGAACAGAATCCGTTCGATACAACGGTGCATCTGGACCAATTTATTTGTTCTTCCCAGTTGTAATTGGTGACAACGGGCAGTTGTTCAATACCGATTTCGCTTTCAAGACAAATCCAGACGCTCGTTTCAACAATCAGTAGTTACTTATACGTAATCAGTGCAAAGTCGGATTTAAAGTGTTCGACTTTGCTACTGAATCGAGGTCCCGCAGCTGGGTTCGTCGCGCCACGAGCGTGATATAGTTCTCAGCTAGAGACACCGGGTAACCCAGTTGTCAGCATTAACGCAGGAGCCAACAATGCAATTCAGAACAATTGTTTCGACATTACTCAGCACTCTAACAGCAGTAAGCTGCATCGTTGCCACCGCCGCCAGTGCGAACGCAGGCAACCTTGTAAGCGGCGTCGCATTGGGCGGCAGCTTCAAAGGTAGCAGCACATTCCTCTCTAACGACCCCGCATATGGTAGTGGATTCGGTTACTCCACCTACTTGATCAACTCATTGAAAGGCCGAGTCGCAGCCGGTGTAAATGTTCCTGCTCTCGGTAACGGCGTTCTTCCAGACCTTGGTGGATTCCAAGAATTCCAAATTTATTATGACGTGCCAGGTCAGGGACCATCCGCTGATCCCGGTTTAAACGTTGTAATCCAAACAGCAGACGGATTCAGCCGAATTGCCAATGTTGTTTCCATTCCTTATGACACATTCAATGGCTACAACGTTTATCAAGTCGACTTGCTTCCAACTGATTTCTCGCCAGCTTTCGCCGTAAACCAAACAGCGTTGAGAACAGCTTCGGTTCGTTACAACGGACAAATTGGTGGGATCTACATGTTCTATCCTGTTGTAGTTGGTCAGAATGCAATCATGCAAAATTCGGACTTCTCTTTCAAAACGACCCCGGATTTCCAGTTCAACAACCTTCACTAGTCTCACAAGTTTGATAAATATGAAAAAGCATGGCTGCCCCGCAGTCATGCTTTTCGTTTCGACGGTCGGTGCCGCGCTTCACAGTGGAATCAAGACACAACTTACCGAGTCAATTTGAATCGTCCAGGTTTGCACTTCGGACGTTCAGCTGAGAAGCCGACTTCTGCGTGCGGTCGAGCTGAAGCTTCTGCATAATCCACTGTATGACGACGACGTCGACAACGGCTTCTTCCATACCGTTGGCATAAGATGGACACTTCAAAACCCGTTGCATAGCGCTTTGTGCAGACACGACATGACTCCTTACCTTTCCTATAGCGTGAATGAGTAGGCGAAATTCACAGACGGATTGTTCCTGTATCTGCAAAAGGTTTTTAAAGATTGAGACGCCGAGCCAATCCTCACGCGTGAGGGGCGAGACAGCCAGGCGAGAACAACGCGAGAACGGCGTTGTGAGCGCCTCGCGCTGGACTGGCTCAGCTTAAATCTTGGAACAAAGGGAAATCAAGCGCGTCGCTACTCGGAAGAACGCGTCTAACTCAACCCAGCGTTAAGAGAGAGAGTATATTATGTTCGATTTTATAAAACGGATGTTCAGTGGCAGCAAATCTCGCGCAGCCAGAGCCAAAAATGTCGGACAACTCGATGTTGTCGAAGGCAACGACATCGAAGTATTGAAGACTTCTGATTATAGCGAAGGTGCGCCAGCGGAGGCTATTGAGCAACTTGTAGCTGAGCACGAAGTACCACCGGCGGAGCTAAACTTGCCCGCTGCTGAGTCGGAAATGCCGACTTTCTGTCTCGATGAACCTACGTCAGAGATGGTCTCGGATAGCAGCTCTGAGGATGAACTAGAAGCTCAGCAAGAGCCATCACCAGCGATGGCGGAAGAAGCTGACAATTATCTTCTCGGTGACCTCGAGGCCGCAAGAAAGCAGCGCGACATGCAGACCCGGAAAGCAGGCATTCAGTACTGGGCCGAAGGTCTGGAGAAGTACAGACCGCGGCATGAGCGAGCGGCTGATGGCACCACAGGAAGGCAGTCAAATTATTTTGATGTTCTTCGTGAGGAACCAATGCTGCGTCAAGTTGAGCTTCAACGCCCGGGAATGAGCATCGACCAGCTCAACCTCAGCAAATTCATGAATGATTCTATGAAGGGCAAAATGTTGCACGAATTCGTTCTACGAAGCCTCAGGCTGATTCGTGACCAGGAGCAAAACGGTGTTAGACCCGAGTGGAGCAATGATACTGCTGCCGGTGCGCTGGCCAGAGAAGCGCACAAGAGGGCGCTGCGGGACATGTTCAACACTTATGAGGCGCAGCGAAGAGAGTCTACTGGATCAGGTGACATGGCAACACAATCACCCGACAGTGAACACATCGATTTGACGGAAGACCAAATCGATGAGCTGCTTCATCACTTTGAAGAGCTGTTTGAGCTCACCAGAGATGACGACAATAAGGATTCGTACAACCGCTGGCTGCTTGCGGTCGCGGAAGAAGCTACAGCGTCCGACGAAATCCTCTGGCTACTCGTTGAAGACGAAAATCCAGACGTGCGCTTTTGCCTCGCGGAGAATTACAACATCGACCAGAAAATGTTGCAAAAGCTCAGCGAAGACGAAAATCCATATGTAGCGTTTCGAGCGCAGAAGACGCTTGTGCGACTGCAGAGTTCGACTGCCAGAGTAGTGGATCACAACTTCGGAAGCGGTGACAATCGTATGCGGAAAAGCGGTTAGGATAACGTGTTATCAAAATGTCCTGCACTCGGGACGGTGTGATTTATGATGGTTAGCGATTTGCATCGCGCATGACACTCGAATACGGTCGCTCGCTAGAGATTAATGCGGGCGACCGTCCTCATTGCAGAGCTGTATTCAGGCTCCTGCTGGACCTTCTAATTTCAAACGCCGACGAGTGAAAACAGCTTAATTAACGCAACATCTTTGCATTCCTTCACGTCATGACAGCAGAGAATCTGGAACTTACCAGTAAATTTGTGATCTCAAAAACAGGTGACTCGCACATGGATGTAGTGTCGTATCGTGGACCAGGTGCCGCTGGCGGAGTGTCTTCAGGACTGGAAACTGCCTGGAGAAACCAGCAAGCCGCTGATGTGTCCTGGTGGTTTCTCGGCGATGACGCATTAAAGTGTCTGACTCCGTCCGGCAGTCAGGCTAAATTCGTAACTCAGCTGAACGACAACATCGTCAAAGGTCATTACTCTTACTGCAACGAGTTCATATGGCCGCTCATGCACGACCTGCCGCAGTTTGCCTCATACAACCCCGAAAACCGTGCTCACTACAAGCGGTTCAATGACACCTTTGCGCAGTACATCAATTTCGAGCGCGCCACAAAGAAACGGTATTTTGTTCAAGACTACCAATTGGCGCTCCTTCCACGCTTGCTCAGTACGCAGGGTGGAAGAAGCAATATTTTCTGGCATATTCCGTGGCCTAAAAATGTCAAAGAGGAATACAGAGAAGCTCTGAGCGAGATTGCTCGCGGCATGCTCTCAGCTGAAAGTATTGGATTCCACACGTCCGAATATGCTCAGAATTTCATGTCATTTGTACGTGCAAATTTACATGAATTCGCGATTAACGCCAGGGACCAGGTGATATACAAATCCTCAGCGAAGACCACTCGCGAGATAGGTATGGCAGCGGGGAGCGAGTTGGCACCGTATGTGATGCGTCCGCTGATGCAGCCTGTATCGCCTGTATCGGCATCCACCAAACTCGTTGTTCAGCCTCTGGGCATCGACAACGAGCGCTGGAAAACACTGGCGAGAACGGGCACTGCACCTCTCGAGAAAATCGGCGTTATTCCCGGTGAGCGATTCGTGCTCTCCGTAGACCGAGCAGATTACACCAAAGCTGTTCTGGACCGATTAAGAATTATCGACCTGGTGATGGAGCAGAACGAAACGCTGCGCGGAAAGGTAGCGTTTGTACAAATCTGCGGACGCAGTCGTGCCGGTGTGGAGGTCTTCGACGACTACTGGGACAACTGCAGAGCGCTTGCAGACTCCATCAACAAACGATGGGAGCAAAACGGTTGGACTCCGATTCGATGGGTCGAACAAGGGTTGAGCGCCGCAGAACTGGCGCCGCTTTATGCCATCGCTGACGCAATGCTTGTTAATCCAGTGCGCGACGGTCTCAATCTGACTGCGAAAGAATTCGTTGCCTGCAGAATGCAAAATCCAGGCGTTCTACTGCTCTCTCCTGGAGCAGGCGCATGGCACGAAATCGGACAGCACGCACTTGCAGCGGATCCAACGAAGCACCAGGAAACTGCAGATGCAATCGTGCGCGCGTTGAATATGCCGAAAGACGAGAAATTTGCTCGCACGACGATGATGCGACACAAGCTAGAACGCAATCCACTATCGATGTGGTGGAGACAATTCGTGCACGCATCGCAACATGCGCACAAGTCTGCGGCCGCTTCTTCCCACGCCACGGCCACACTGGGACGCGAAGCGAAGACTGCGTAGCCAACAACGTCGGCTACAACATGGCTAGGACTGCGTAGCCAACAACGTCGGCTACAACATGGCTAGGACTGCGTAGCCAACAACGTCGGCTACAACATGGCTAAGACTGCGTAGCCAACAACGTCGGCCATAACATGGCTAAGACTGCGTAGCCAACCGTCGGCTACAGCAGGCTAAGACTGCGTAGCCAACAACGTTGGCTACAACATGGCTATGCTTCGGTAGCCGAGACCACTGGCGCCATGCATACGGCGACCAATATTTTGTCAATTCGCAGCTACTTAACTGCAGCAACTTCGTTTAAGGAGTGCGTCTTGTAGACAGTTTTGATCGAGTCCTCGAGTGCTTCCAGGAACTTATCCAGTTGCTCGTATGAAATCACCAGTGGTGGCTCCACTCTAAGCACTCTGGAGTTGATATAAGTTCCAGAGATGAGAATTTGTCTTGCAAACAGATTCTTAGCGATTTCATAGCCGATTTCGTTCGACGTGAATTCCATGCCGAGCATCAGTCCACGTCCACGTCCGCCCTTGAGTACTTTTGGATACTTGCGAGCAAACTCTTCGAACTTCGGCAAGAGATACTCGCCCTTTTCCTTCGCCTGTCTTGGCAGGTCTTCTTCCAGCAAGACATTAATCGTAGCGATTGCCGCAGCGCACGCCAGCGGATTGCCACCGAAGGTGGTTGTGTGAAGGAACGGATTCTCGATGTATTTTTCCCATGTTTTCGGAGTTCCGACACAGGCGCCAATCGGCATTACACCGCCACCAAAGCCCTTGCCCAGAGCCATCAAATCAGGAACAACGCCATCGTGATCACAAGCCCACATGTCGCCACTGCGACCCATGCCGCTTTGAATTTCATCGAGTACCAGAACGGAGCCGTATTTGTCGCACAATTCGCGAACAGCGGCGAGATATCCGGGTGGTGCAACGTTGATACCGCCTTCACCTTGTATCGGCTCGAGAACAATGGCAGCGACTTTGTCACCGGAAAAATCAAAAGCTGCCATCATGGTTTTTAGCGAATCGATATCGCCAAATGGGACGTGCGTCCAGTGCAACAGTGGCAAGAACGGCTCGCGGAAAACAGCTTTAGATGTGCCACCAAGAGAGCCAAGAGTTTTTCCGTGGAAGGCGCCGATAGCACCGATAAAGTGCTTGCGACCAGTGGCGAGCATAGCCATTTTCAAACAGCCTTCCACAGATTCTGTACCAGAATTGGTGAAGAAAGCATATTGCAAATCGCCAGGTGTAATCAGCGAAACGAGGTGCGCAAGCTGCGTACGCAGCGGATCGATCAATTCCTGCGAATGGATGGCTTGTTTCTCTAATTGATCGCGAACCGCTTTGAGCACTTTCGGGTGACGATGCCCGACGTTGTAGATTCCGTACCCGCCGAGCATATCGATGAATTCCTTACCGTTTACGTCACGGAAAACAGAACCTTCATCGTCCCACTCTACGGCTGTATAGTCTGTGCTGACTGACTTGCGGTACTGCAAAAATCCTGCATTTACATGCTCTGCCCAGTATTTAACTGAGTCTTCGATGAGCGTTTTGATTTCCGACCCATCCAATTTTTTCTTTGAGATCAGATCTAAAACGGCATCGGATTTAGCTTGTGCAGCTTTGAAGTCTTGAGGCATTTTTTGTACACCAGTTGTCTGTTGCAACGCAGTTCCCTGCGCTGCTCTATGTATTTACCATCGAATTTTTGAGCAGTATGACTCTGGTAATTCGATCACCAGCTTGTTGGCCGAGGACAATGCCCGGAAGCACGCCCAGAGCCCCTAAACCTTGTATGGATAGCGCGTTTTCACCAAACTCCGCTATTTCCGGCAACAAATCAGCAGCAACGTGCAAATCTACAGCCCAACAATAATCCGGCTCGACGTTCGCCAGAGACGGCACCCACTGCCGCGTTGCCGCCGCCATTTTTTCGTGGTACGACTTGTCCAACTTGTCCGTTCCTGGCGCGCCGTAGCGTCCGCCGCTGACAGTCAGGCAGCCATTGCCGGGTCTGAAATCATAATAGATGTATGGATTTGCGTCCCACCAGACGGGGCAAGTGTCGGGCACATCAGTTTTGAAAGACAGCGCAAAAATTCTTCCAGTCGTATTAACAGTCGGTCCAACAGCCGAAATTACACCGCGGCATTGGATTCGCTTTCCGTTCTCGGTCGTAATCGTCCAACCTTTTGAATTCTTTTCTTTCGAGACTACACGGGCGTTTCCATAAATCTGCGCACCCGCTTTGCGGGCTTTATTCGCCAATGTTGCGAGTAATGTCCAGGGATGGATCGCTCCCTCGTCAGGCAACAGCATCGCCTGATGAATCCGGCTGACGTCCAAATACCCAGCTGCGAGCCGGTCTACATCTTGCTGCGAGATCAATTCTGCGCTCATTCCAGCGGCGAGTCTCGCTTTAGTTTCACGCTCCAATCGTTTGGAAGCTGTTTTGCTGGTCGCCAACGCCATCGCTCCGATGCGCATTACATCCAGGAAACACCCCGTTTCTTTCGCTTCAGAAAGAACTGAGTAGAGCATCTCCTGCGTGGCAGACCAGAGCGCTGCTGCGGGGCTGCCTTTTGGAGTGTAAGTGATCGGCATGTTTATACCGGCACAGAGAATACCGGCATTCCTTCCAGAGGCGCCGCACGCCAATTCTTTCGCATCCTCCAAAACGACCACGGATGCGCCTGCGCGGGCGGCAGCACCAGCCGTGCTCAACCCGGCGAAGCCACCACCAATGATGACAACGTCGTATGTCAATTCGTCCGGCATTTTATCAATCGCCGGTAATTGAAGATGGCTGAGAACAACTTCCGGACATGTGTCACGCCACGGAGCCGCGTTCATTGGCACTTTCATAGTCATGATGAGTGCTAATTATCGCGTGTTCTTGATGCAAAAGAAAGTAGATGCGCAACAAGTCATCCCAAAGAATGAGCTGACTTGTGGCTTTACGTTCGTAAGTAATCCAAAAAACTCGCTAGACTGCAAGGTTTGTCTCAATCAGCGTACAAATTAAGCGACTGCATTCAGGTGACGTTCAGTTTCAACAGCATCGCCCGAAACTATTGCTGTATCGTCATTTCCGTCCATTCCTGCAAGTCCCCAAGGGGTGCGACGGAAAATCATTTCGACCGGATTGCTGGCGAGAAAAATGTTCATCGCCGCATTGCGTTCGTCGGGAGACTGCGGTTCAGCCATCACAATGACTGACCCAGCTTGTACCGACCCCTCGAAAACATTAGCCCAGTGCTGTGGCTTGCTGGATGTCAAGAAGCATGCGAGTTGACAGATGACGTACGGAAAACAGGCGCCACCGGCTACAGTGCCCATCAAAGGCACGATTAATTGGAATCCATTCACCCCCGGTATATGTAATGAAGCAAAAATACCGGCGATCAGACCGCCAATTGCGCCGGCTATTCCAAATTGAATAAAGTGCTTAGAGGTTGGATCCTCTATTTCCCCGGCCAAATTCGTGAACTGTGCGCTCTTGTTGCCCAGCACGCAGATTTCAGAGGTCTGCAGACCGGCTTTATGCAATTGCGAGATGATTTGCGGAACGTTTTGGACGTCTTGAAAGACGCCGTAAATATAATCCTGGTCAGACATTTCGACTACCTCTAGTTTTGGGGTGTTGAGATCAGCTGGACTTCGGTGTTCGCGGGATTTTTGAGATCGCCGGATTCTCTGGATTCGCGGATTTTTGAGATCCCCGGATTTTCTGAATTCGCGGGATTTTTGAGATCCCCGAACTTTCTGGATTCGCGGATTTTTGAGATCCCCGGATTTTCTGGATTCGCGGGATTTTTGAGATCCCCGGACTTTCTGGATTCGCGGATTTTTGAGATCCCCGGACTTCTGGATTCGCGGGATTTTTGAGATCCCCGGACTTTCTGGATTCGCGGATTTTTTAGGTCGCGTTCTGGATTCGAGGGCGCCAGCGCAATCCTAAATATAATCGATTATCGATAATCTGTAAATGTATCCACGCCAAAGTTAACAAACCCCGAAAAGGTCGTAAAATTGAGAAAAATCAGAGGAAAGCCCCATTCTCAAACGCGCATCTGCTAGAGAACACATTGTTCAAATTCTCCTTGACCGGATCCTGGACGGCACTTACAAGCCAGGCGACCGGTTGATAGAGTTGCAGATCGCGCACGAACTCAACACCAGCCAGTCGCCCGTGCGAGAAGCGCTGCGCTACCTGGAGGCACTGCGAGTCGTTGAGACCGAAACATATAAAGGCACGCGGGTGCGCAGCATCTCGCCACAAGAACTGGAAGAATCGTCTCAGGTTCGCGTCGCGTTAGAGGAGTTGGGAGCGCAGTTAGCCGCCCCGCACTTTAAGAACAATGTAGCGGCGCTGGAGGCAGAGGCGGCGCTGTTTATGAAAGCAGCGGACGAGAAAGATGCGAAAAGTTATGCAATTCACGACATTGAATTTCATCGCATCATCATGGCTGGTTCCAAAAACTCTCTGCTACTTTCGATCTGGGAGTCAGTCGTATTAGAGAGTCGGTTTCGACTGACCGTTAAACGAGTCGGCGAAGAACAACTTTGCGATTTCGGCAACGCGCACTTGCCAGTTATTGAGGCACTTCGCAACGGTGATGGAAAAGCAGCGGGGAAATTGTTGCGCGAATTGATTCACAAATTCCACTTTTTAAAAAGCGAGTAGACGCAGACGCGCCAATCACCTGAGGCAAAATGACCCCGGAAAGCTTTAGGCTGAATCTCCTGCTAATCATTGCGATTATCTCAACGTTGTTTTGGATCTTCTACGCTGGACTTCAGCAATTCGGTTTCAACCTGGAAGCCGTGCTTTTGGTTGCCACCCTCGGCGCAGCAAATTTGGTCAACTGGGCTCATGAACATAGCGGCGAACACAGCGTTCCTTCACTTGAACTCAAGCCTGACGGTATCTCTTACAAGAGATATAGCGGTCCGATTCCAGGACTGAATCTACAGTGGTCGATGCTGAAGAAGGTAGAAGTTTTGCCGACGCGCAGATTTCGCCCAGACAGAGTAATTTTCTATTTCGAAAACAGATTCCAGATTTCGATTGATTGGGACTACATACATGGCGTGCCGGATCTACCAAGCCTTTTCATTTCGATCAAGACATGGGCTCCGCAAGCGCTGATACAAGCACCCGAAATTGCGCAAAGGAGTGAATCGACAAGCTACACCGAATTATGGCTCGATTCGAATTCAATTCCTGAGAATCGCCTGATTAAAAGCCAACTCCTGCCCATCGGCACAATCCTCAATGAAAGATTCCATGTCCTCAACGTTCTAAGCGGCGGAGGACAGGGCACGACTTACATCGCAGCGGACGGAACAGCACACGAATCCGCGTCGGTAGTCGTGAAGGAATACATTTTGCCGAATCGAGCCAGCACTTTGCGCACGATTTGTGTTAGCAAATTAGACAAAGAAGTCGAAATTCTACGGCGAATCGACTATCCGCTTATCGTCAAAGTCATTGATTTCTTCGTCGAAGACTCACGAGCCTACATTGTTATGGAATACATCGAAGGCACGACGCTGAAAGACCTCGTTACGAACCAGGGCAAACAAAACGAAAAAAGAGTCATTGAATTCGGCATCCAAATCTGTAAAATCGCACACCACCTTCACAGCATGACACCGCCAATAGTGCACGGCGACTTGACGCCCGACAATCTGATACTCACACTCGATGGCGGCATTAAAGTGATTCATTTTGACGTAGCCCAGGAAATAATGTCAACCGTAAGTCGTACAGTAGTTGGCAAAAATGCATACATGTCGCCCGAACAGTTTAAGGGACAAATAAACACCAAAAGTGATGTCTACGCTATTGGATGTTCACTTTTCTATCTGCTGACTGGTGAAGAACCAGTTCCGTTAACGGTTTCGCATCCACGCGAACTCGTCGAAGATGTTAGCGAAGAGTTAGATCTGCTAGTCGCAGAGGTGACACAGGCAGACCCCAACTCACGCACCACTGCCGGTATCTTGCAAGCGAAATTAGAACAGTTAAGCCGCAGGTCGCAATCTTGAGTTCAGAAGTATTTTCCAGACAAGCAGAGTTCAATCTCAACTGCGATCGCTACAAGACCGTGCGCAAAGAAATCGATATCGGGCTGGTGATAATGCTGCCGACTACGCTAGCATGGATGTTGGCTCTGCCTGCACACTTATATACCGTTTTAGTTACTTCAGGCAAACTTCAGACGCTTGACCTGTGCGCGATTGGTTGCCTGCTTTTCTCAATCTGCGTTTCACTATTTTTGCTGATTGCGAGACAAAACGATTCGATAAAATTTTCAAGAAAGGGAATCGCTGCGCCACCAATTTACGTTTTCACGATGGGACCAAGAACATCACGCAGCTGGTCCGATCTCAAAACAATTAAATTCACTGGCGGATCGCTCTATAAAATTCCTCAAGAAATGAAACTGATATTCTTGTCCGGCGGGTTTATCGAACTGAGTCTGCATACAATTCCCCGAGAAGAACTGCTACGTTTACTCTCGACGATTCGGATCAACTCTGCTTCTGCACAGTTCTCGCCACCACTTGATGCCGCTTTCATTGCCGAACCACTACCGAAGATGTTGCTCACCCAGGAAAGTTTCACGCAACTCTGGGACGCTGAGATGTCTGCTCACTATGCGACCACCTCTTTCGTGCCACTTGAAACTGGAGACAAACTGCAAAACGGACGCATCGAAATTCTGGACCAAATGACTGTGGGCGGTTCGTCCGTCATTTACCGCGCTCGCTTGAAAAACCACGCGAAAACAGTTGTAGTCAAAGAAGCAGTAATTCCCAAAAACGCCAGCGAGAAAGCGAAGCAAAAAGCTCTGGAAATGTTCGACAGAGAAGCGCAAATACTTGCTGGACTGGATCATCCCAAAATCGCCAGGGTGCTGGATCACTTCGTGGAAAACGATCACCATTACGAAGTAATCGAATTCGATAGCGGTATGGATTTGCGGAGGTTCGTGGGCGAGCGCGGTCCGCAACCAGAAGATTTTGTGCGCAAGTGGGGAGAGCAAATCAGCGAAATTGTGATCTATTTGCACTCGCAAAACCCGCCTGTAATTCATCGCGATTTAACTCCCGACAACATCTTGCTTCAAATGAACGCAGATCTGATGCTGATCGACTTTGGAGCAGCAAACGCATTTGTCAGCACCGCTACCGGCACCATGGTCGGCAAACAATCGTATATGGCACCAGAGCAGGTCAGAGGCAAAGCGACTCCACAAAGTGACATTTATTCGCTCGGTTGCATCCTCTTTTTCTTGCTGACTGCAAAGGATCCCGAGCCGCTTGCGGTCAGTCACCCAAAAACCATTTCACCATCCGTCACGGACAGCCTTGATGACATTGTCGCAAAATGCACTGCTCAGGAGCAGGAATTGCGCTATAAGACTGTCGACGAAGTGCGACAAGATCTGGTTGCGTTGGCTAAGAGGTAGTGAGGCGAAGTCAGGCTCTCTGCTTTCGCGAAGTCATCCGGAGGCCCTTGCGAAGTTTGTAGATTCGACTGCCTAACTTGCGTGTCTCGACACCGCCGTGGACTCTGTCGACATCAGTCTGCCGATACCGGTAGCCAGAGATCGAATATCATTTTCCGCAACATATGGGCTGGAGAAGAAGCTGTAGACTGGATTACTTTCGATTTTCGTCCAAATGCTAGGGCACGGAATCGAATCTCCGACCGACGCTGCTGAAACACTACAGTCGGTGCTTGCTGCCGCACCAGCTGATGTCGCTGCGCTCACTGAACTTGCGGCTTCCGATCCGACTGAAGCTGCCACGGCTTCTGATCCAACCGTTGCGGCTACGGCATCTGATCCCGCCGATGCTGCTATCACTTCGGTACCGGCAGTAGCACCGGATGAAGCAGCAGCAGCTGTCGCCGCTTCAGAACCGGCAAACATGCCCACTGCAGCATTTCCTGCGGCGTTGCCGACTAGAAATGTCACCGGCAATAACGCCAAATTCGTGACGGCAGCACCTGTATGTTGCTCGACGCTTTTCTCGGCAGCGCTGACTTCTTCTTTCGAGTGATGATCGGCATCCCAGACGATCTTCATGTCACTCCAGCAGTCTTTAAATGAATTAGCGGTGTTTACAGCCAAAGCGGCGGTGCCCACTGCGCCTACAGCACCACAAACTCCGACGACGGCAATCGCAGGCAGCAAAGGTGATACCAGTGCTGTTGCAACGCCCACCCCCGCAGCGATCGCCAGAGTTTTTGCAACTTCGCCAGGGTGCTCTTTGGTGTAGTCCCAGGCGCCTTCGAGCAGCACTTCGCCGACTCTGGCGCAATTTTCGACATCATGTTCAACGGTCTTGCAGTCCTCAACAATAGCGTGTCCGAAGCTCGACAAGCCGTTTTCGACAGAATGCTCAATGTTAGACAGCAGGCCCATGGTGCACCCGAGTAAGAAAAATCATAACAGCGAAGAAGTTATGATTGACTATATGCAATATTCAGGCTTTTTGGACAGCATGGACGGAAAAGTCTATTTCTACATCTTTTCGTACCAGACTTCCTCTTGTTCGGCTGGTTTGGCTGGTCCGCTCGATTTCGAGGAGTCGTCATCTGCATCTGATTCATCGTGAGGCAAGACATCGAGTAACCGCACATAAAGCTTCGCGACGCTGGAGCGTTGTTCGTCGGTCCATTCTAAAACGCGAAATTTATCCAACGTCGAAAATAGTTCCGAACGATTTCGTGACGACTTTAGTTTTTCGAGCCACGCGTTTAAGTCTGTTGAAGATGACATAGTTACTGCCGTCCGGTTCCTGTTTGTGCGAAGTTAGCAACGTCTTACTGAATGTTGGACTAGATCTGTAGTCTGCTAGCCTTGATTTTCATCGCACATAATAACGCGGCTCCCGAATGGAAGCCGCGCTAAGAGTTTAGATTATCGGGAATTACTCTTCCAATTTGCCAACGCTGAATGAGTCAACATTGAAAGGATCATTGAAACCATGTTTCATGGCGTTACGGCTTCCGATATAGGTGCCCTTTGCTCCACCCACGATCAGGCTGGCTGGCAAAGTGACGATGCTGACGAGCAAGCACGAAGGACCGAAGTCTTTTCCACCGATTTTATCGGCGGCGCTTTCGGTCAATCCTTTGTAGCTGCGAATTGTTTCACGCGTAACCGAAACTGGTGCGCCGATAACCATACCGGCACCCATGCCACCCAATCTAGTAACGATCAACGAAGCGTTAGCAGCTTTGTCTACGCCGGAATCATCACCAGCAAATGCTGGCGCCAAGGAACCCATCGCCAATAAGGCTGATAGAGCCAATGCTATTTTCGAACTCTTCACAACGTACCTCCCGTTGATTTGCGCTCAAAAAATTATAGCCCAACTATTCAAGCGGGCTATGAAATAGATATTCAGTCCGTCACAGAATTAGTCTCACCATCTTGTCAAGAATGGCTTGACAAGCCAGATCTTGCACGGCGTCAATTCCGTCTGTGGCGCGCGGCTTCAATTCCGTGTGTGGCGCGCCTCTTCAATCGAGTTGCGCCTGACAAAACTGGACGATACGATTCTCAGCCCAAAAACGATCGCTGGTGGCACTTTCTGACGTGTTGGCAAGGAAACCGCTGTGTCCGCCGAATTTAGGCGCCAACATCGTTATATTTGCGGCCTTCAACTTTGGTGACTCAAATGATTTGAATGGAACAATCGGATCGTCCTGGGCGGCAATTATCAATATCGGAATTTCAGCATTCTCTAAAATTCTGATGGCACTGTTTCGCTCGTAGTATTCAGCAGAATTGTTGCATCCCGCATCAGGAGCGGTAAAAACATCATCGAATCCGCGTAGAGTTTTAACGCCTTTCAATTTCGATACATCATAAAGCGACGGGAAAAGCCGGTGCTTGACTCGAATTTTGTCCTTCAAGCCGAGAAGAAAACGCTGTTCGTAGAAGCGGTTCAAGCCTTTCTCCATAGAATCGACACAAGCGGCCAGGTCGAGCGCAGGAGATATTGCGCAGATGCCTTTGAACAATTCAGCGCCACTAGAACCGAGTTCTGCTGCCGCTTTCAGCACAATATTGCCACCAAGCGAGTAACCGGCGGCGAAAAGTGCTTTTAGACCATCCCGCTCCATAAGTTCTGTTGCAACAGCGATCAAATCTGCACTCAGCCCGGCATTGTAGAGTGTCGGGGTCAGATGCAGCGTGTTTCCGCAGTTGCGCAAGTTCATCCGCACCACGTTCATGCCAGCTTCCAGCGCCTTGTGAGTCAGACCGAGAACGTACGGCGTGTTGCTGGAACCTTCCAATCCATGCAGGATAATGAGGGTAGGGCGCGCCTGCGCATCATCTGCGAAGTGACAGTTAGCAAGGACCTGCACGTGTGGTTTGACCTGGAACAACCGGTCCACAGATGGTGTCTTGATTGGTGGCAAGCGGCGGTTCCAGAGAGCTGGAACGATCGTCATCAGGTGTCCATTTTTCAAAAACGGAAGTGGCTCAAAGTCCGTCACAGTCTCAAGGTCTCCACGCGTAGCTCGAGTATGCTAGAAAGCAGCAAAAGTTTCTCTTTTCCGCACTCGAAATCTTTTTACAGGATTCAAAGTTTGTCAATTTCCGGCTTCTCCAAAAGCGTCTCTGTAAGTGCCGCCACAAATCGATCGATGTCGCTTTCTGACATTGAGTAGTGGCAAGATACACGCACTCCCAGACCGGGATCTTGATTCATAAAATCTGGCTGCACCCAGATCTTGTAGGTATTCCAGAGATGATCGCGCAAATGAGGCACCGGCATCTGCGCCGCATTCCAGTGCATGACAAGCAGCGCGCAATTCGGCTCGCCATCGGGAGTTCGGAAGTGCGGTTTCAATTTTTGGACTGACTTACGCAAATACTTTGCTAGCTGCAATTCGCGCCGGTAAATTTTCTCAGGTCCGACCTCCAACTGTAGATTTGCGGCTGCTGCCAATCCGCGCCAGCGCACAACATCAGTCGTACCCTGCGATTCGAAGCGCGCCAGCGTATTGCCGTGCAATCCCTTCAATTTAAAGTATTCATCGCCAAGCCAGAGCGGCTGCAAATCTTGCACTAAATCTGGTGCCACATAGACGAATCCTGTGCCATTCGGGGCACCCAGCCACTTGTGCCCAGAACCGACCCAAAGTCGATACTGAGCAGGGCGGCAAATAATCTGACCACCCGAGTGAGCGCCATCGATAAGCAATGGGATGTTCCGATCTCTCGTGGACTTTTCCAGATCAGATAAATCTGGTCGCCACGCTGTATAGCTGCTAATTTCACTAACCAGCATAAGTTTGGTGCGATTTGAGATCTTCTCGAGCATCCGTGCAGTGAAAGCATCATTGCCCTGATGCGGATCTATTTCGACTTTGTGAATTTTGATACCGCGCGTTTCTGCCAGGTACGCCGCAATCGTGCCAACTGAGCCATGTTCGCTGGTTGTGGTGATAAACTCATCGCCTTCCTTGAGCAAAAAATTCTGCATCAAAAAATGCAATCCCTGCGTGGTATTTTGCACGAGCAGCAAATTTTCCGGTTTGACATCAAACAAACGCGCCACAGCTTCCTTAGCATTGCCTAAGGCGCTCTCATCCATAAAAGTAGTCAGAGTCGGGTTGACGTTGAGTTCCTGCCAGCCCTGCGCCAGCGCTTGCAAGACCGACTGGGGCTTGCGCCCGCAGCTTCCAGTGTTGAGATACAAACATCCCTCTTCAATGGGAAACTCTTTCTTAAGCTGGTCGAGATTCAATTCAAGTGCAGACAAGTCGATCGCGGCGTCCATAGTGCTCCATAAGGGTTCGGCACGTGTCACAGCCATGTTATAGGATCTTCTATATAATTGTCTGTGTATGCGGTTTCGCCGGGAAGTGAGCTTATTATGGCTGAAGGAGAACCGGTATTTTTCGGAATCTTGGCGGCTTTCGCCATTTTAGTATTTCTGGGAATTTTAGCTGGATATTTCGGGTGGTTTCCGGTTTGAACTAAAATGGTAGCCTCGAAGAATTTTGGCAATGCGAGACTCGCATGCACAGGCGTTTTCGCCGTGTGTATGTTCGCCATGTTTTTTCTGGCAGGCTGCGGCGAGGGCTTGAATGGCGACGCACAGCTCACAAGCCAGACCTATTTTGAACTCGTGGACTGGCATATATCGGGCTTCTGGGTAATCAATTGTCCGGTCGCCTGGGTGCGCATCAAGAACTTCAACAACGTGCCGATTAAGGACATTACGTTCCAGTACAACACTTACGACTGGGACGGCACGCCGCTTGACCAGGGCACTTATACAATCGAAGGTTCGGTGCCGGCGGCATCGGTCAAAAACTTCCCAGAACTGTACGTTGGGCTGGTCAACTTGCACAGCGACAAGCTGAGTTGCAAGCTGCTTTCGGTGAAAGGCGATTCAGGCGGCGGCGGTGGCGGGCACTGATTCGTAAGAGCCGGAAAAGCGACGGTTACTTGGCACAAAATCATAGAGCGGCTGGCTGTGGTGACGGCGAGCACTGATCTATGAGCGACTTCTAGCGGCACTGAACCCTAATAAGGTTTTTGCTGATCAGGCATGAAGTAGACAGACTTCACGACGATATAGCCAATGATTGTGTAGAGCAGCAACACCAGAAGCAGCATAACCATCGGCCATTTTTCGAGAATCTTCGCGAACGGACGGAAGACGAAATCTATGATAAAAAGACCGGCTGCGGCTGCGGGCATTGGAACTTGCTCATATTGACAATCTGAGCAAATTATATGTGCGATCGGTTAAGAAGCGGTGAAAACCTTCCGCTTTGTAACGATTAGTTGTCTGTAATTAGCAGCCAGAGCTGGTTTCGGATGAACCCCAGCTAACTTTGACGGTTATGCCACCACTCGCGAACCCTGAATGGCTCAGTGGTTTGGCGCTTAGACGAGAGCGCTATTTCAGATTATCGGAAATAGTGGAAGTGCTGCTCCCAGCGCTTGACAATAAAGTGGGGAAAAAGACTCGGATTGATCACAAACAAAATACCGATGCCAAGCAACGAGCAGAGTATCAGTGACAATAAGACGACCATAACCTCTTCCTAAGGAAAACGGGGATACGACGCATAATGTTCGTTCCCCGTGGTTTAAGGAGTGGTTAAGAAGTTCGCGATTTAACCTTAACTTCGATGGTCAAGGTCGATATTAACGAACAGAACGCCATCCGGAGTTTTCTTGATCACCGTCGTCATGCCGCTGTCATCGTTCGGATTCGAGGCGGTGCGAGTCGTTTGCTTGGTCGTGCTGGAACTCGTAGTCGAAGTTGTCGAACCGGATGTTGAGGTAGATGTGTGGCTACTGCCGGTCTTGTGCTTCTTCGCAGCTTTGCTTTCGCTCGAGTCATCAGGAGTAACTGGTGTTGAAGCGATAAGAGACTGCTTTTTCTCGACTTTCTTTTTCTCTGTCGTGCGAGTGGTCGTCGGAGGAGGCGCCGTTTCATGCGGCGTTGCGTAGGCGACGAAGACCTGAGACGGAACTAAATCTTTCGAGCCGGTGACTGCCGAAGCGATGACTGTTGGCGAATCTGCCGGCTTGGCGAGATAAGCCTGAGCGTTGATCGGGTGGCGAGAGAGGAGCAAAGTAATCTTTTCGGTGCCAGGGTTCTGGTCGAACTCGAACGACTCGCTGCTTGAGGGTAAAGCGTAGTCGATGCCGTGCTCTACGCGATTATCGTCACCATGCGCCGGGTCTGGAAAAAGCACCGAGCTTTCGCCACGGCTGCCGCTGCGCATTACGACATAGGCATAACCGTCGATGTTTGGACGGATGTGAAACTGAATCTGGTCGCCAGTCTTAAACGCATACTTATTTGAAACGCGCTGGGAATTTCCCTTACGTGTCAATTCGACCCAGTAGTGCAAACCGATGTTGAGCGCCTCTTTTGGCTGATCCAGCTGTTTGCGGAACAAGCCTTTTGCGTAAGTCCATTTGTCAGAATCGGACTTGATGGCATCATCTGCTGTGGCGCAAAGTGGCGCAGCCAGACTCAGCAGAGCAACCATCGATGCAACTATGTGGCGACGACCTGTCATGTCCTTTACCTCTCATTAATCCGTCGGGATCTTTTCCATCAACCGTTTCAAATAAATCAGATCACCCGGTCTATCGTTTACATCGGGCGGAAACAAATTAGGAGCGACCTGGGAAATTGGTACCTCGATGCCCCGAGAGAACCGGTCAAGGCTCAAAATGCGGTTGGCGTTCTCGAAGAACTGGTTGGCGTTCTCCTGATTGCCCAACAACGGCAGGGGCTTGCTGCTAGCGATAAGTATAGTTGTATCACCTGCGCCGGTCGTTAGCCCGTTCAGGAAGAACCCTTTGACGCCGTTGAACATACCTTCCTTGATAGTTTCTCTGGGAACGGTAAAGTGGTCGCCCTTTTTCAGCATTTTCTCGGGACCCTTGCCCTCAGGAAACTCGATAGCGGCGTCTGCGGTGTTGTCTTTGGATTTGTTCTTGGGCAGGTCGCTGAGAACATATAAGTAGCAGTCGTGGTTCGCTTTCAGGTCCAGATAGACCTGCACGTTGTCGTTCAGCGCCGCGCCGTCTGGAACGGGACGCCATTGCGGCGCCTCATGCGCTAGCTTGTTGACGCCGAAAATGTTGACACGCACCCACGGCTCATCTGGAATATAAGATAGATGAGTGGCGAGGAATTGAGGTCTGACGGGCGTCATCAAAAATATTCCAAGCAAAATAGCGAAGAAGAAGCACATCGTCGTCACTACCAGCGGTGCCTGGGTAAAGACGCGTCGCGGCGCCTTGTAGACGGGATCCTGGAACAATCTCTGACCGCACGATTTGCAAAAGCGCGCCGCATCCAGACTGGTTTTTCCACATTTGGAACAGTGCACGCGCGCGACTTCACGGCAGCCGACCTGGGTAGGACGATGAATCGCACCTGTTGCGGTCCCCGACATTGTGGCGGCATCGAAGGACGGGATATCAGTTGTCGCACCGCTGATAGTACCGCCGGATAAATCTTCTCCAGAATTTGTTCCGGCTGCTGTTCCTGCTGCTGTTCCAGAGTTTGTGCCCGAAACCACAGTGTCGCCGTCGCTAATTCTGGTGCCGGAATCTGCTTTGTATCCGCCTGAAACGTAAATGCCAGACATAGTAAGTTTTTTCGCGATTTCTGTTCCGGTCGAACTGAGACGTCTCGCCAGTTCGACTTCTCCGCCATCATGCAGACATTCGATGATACATTCAGACCAGAGCATTTGCTGCATGGCGCCTTCATTTTCATCGAGTTCGGGAGCGGGAGGCAAGGCTCCACAATGCAGCCCGATTACAACTCCCTTCTTAAACATGGGACTGCCGCATGACTCAGGCAGCAGCGGTATGTTGTGCAAGAGGTGATACGGATCATCTGAAAGCAGACTGCCAAGCAAGAATCCAGACCTGATACGAGGATGACCGCGGCGATGATCAACGCATAAGTTTTCAATCGCGTCGCCGGGAATAAGTTCAATATGTGGCACCAGTTGTAGTGGCTCAGCCTTTAAGTGACCAACGGGCGGTGGGCTGAACTCGGTGTTATCGTCGATATTTTCGATCTGGCGTGTTTTGAATAACTCCGTCAGAGCGTTGTAGACGGCGTAGTTATCGACATTTACGACTTGCCACAAATCGGCGATTGGCAGAGTGCCGTCAAGGTGCGGCCAGAGATTGCGCGCAGTCTCAGCTACTTCCGCTGGAAGAATTCCATCGTTCATCCACGGCACAGCGCGCACATAGATGGCATCGGGTCCGCCCAGCGAGCCCAGAAATCTTTCCATTTCATCCATGCGCCGGTGCGCTTCAAGCAGCAACATCTCTGGCGGGCGCGCGATCTGGCGCTCAACCGGCCAATCGGGTTCGCTTTTCACTTGAAAAAAGAAATTGCCTTTCAGGTGCGATTGCACCATTTGATAGACGGCAAGCTCGTTGCTCAAATTCTTGAAGATGGCGTGGGCAATGCGTCCAGCCTGACAGAACAAGCGCGCCACGGGCCGATTGCGCGTGTCTGAAATAATCACCACGCCTTCCTTTCTGGCATTGGTGATGGTTTGTAAGACAAGATAGAAATCAATCTCTGCTAAATTTCCGCCCAGACCCTGCTCGATCTGCGGCGCGGCGACAGTCAGACTTTGATTGACCGCCTGTCTATCGCGCTCGGTCAATTCCGTTAATTGAGGTGTCAGGCTGAGCACCACTGCATTGTAATTTTGCAGGTGCATGTTGGTAAATGAATCCCAGAGCCCGTCAGAAGCCAGCTTCGCTGAGTATTTGCGATTGAATTTGGGATGGAAGAGCGCTTGAGAAATGCCATGGCTCTGCTTGAGGGCAGGGAAATAGACCTTGAGAGCGTGCAACTTGTCGCCGTAGAGCGTAATCAAGTGCGCGCAAGTCGCAACTTTATTCGAATCGATGAGCCAGACGCTGCCGAGAATCTGCTCCTGCTCGCCCGAACGATCGATAAGCAGGCCGATTGCGCCAGCCAGCTTCGCTAATTCGGTTTTGGGGTCAGAAGAGGTCATTGTCAAGTCTCAACAAATGTTGGCAGTCTCAAGTATAAGTGTCCATTGAACAATCACAGAAGCTTCTATGAATTTTAGGAGAAGTCCTCATGACTGGAGTGCTTATAGCGGGAATCGATTTCAGCGGCGCCAAGACCGTGCCGAATGACACATGGATTGCGGCGGGAAGCCTGACGACCATGGGGCTCGAGGTCGACGAGATTCGCAAAGTCGGTTCGCATAAAGTGGCAGCGGAGTTTACCAAGCCCGACATCTGTTATAGCGCAGTTGGGATCGATGTACCTTTTTCTTTGCCTTCAGAGTTCCTGGTTTTCATGGCGGAAAAATTGAGCAAGCCCGAATTTCAGTCGTGGCAAGAAGTCGCTGAGCAGCTAGTTTTCATGAGTTTCGAGCAATTTATGGAGCTGGTCGTGGAGTTCAAAAAAGAGCCGAAAAGAGTTTGCGACCGAGCCATATCGAAAGCGGCGCAGAGCCCGCTGCATCGCGGCAACCCATCGATGGTGCAGATGACGTATCAAGGAATACGCATGCTGGCGACGCTGGACCCGAAGCTTTGCGCTGTTCTACCTTTTCAAGACCGCGTCAAAAACGGTACAGCAATTCTCGAGGTCTATCCGCGGCAGACGCTAACGTCACTGGGGCTGCCTGATTCGGGTTACAAGAGCAAAGACAAGAAAGATAAAGACGCTGCCCATGCGGTTCGACGCACGATTGTTGAGAATCTTGTGCAGATTAGAGAGCGCAAAGGCATTTCGCACAAAGATTGCCCGCGCTTGTCAGTGGGTCCGGCGGCGCGCAGTGCGGCGATGGATTCGGACCACGCACTCGATGCGCTGGTGGCGTGCTACACAATTGCCATGTGGCACACGGCGAAAGACCTTTTCCAGGACCCTCTCGACCTCGACCAGGTCGAAGTTTTGACCGAAGGCTGGATTTACTCGCCGCGCGTGCTCAATTAGCTAAGCCGCGGCTGCGGGCGATCGGTTATAATTTCCACTCGCCCCCTGAAACAAGGGAGCGAACTTGCGCGTGATTGGCGCTAAATCGAACCCTGAAAATTTGTAAACAAAGACGGCGCCTGAGATTGCGCCAATAATGAGCGCCCGTAGCTCAGTGGATAGAGCATCCGCCTTCTAAGCGGACGGCCGTTGGTTCGAATCCAACCGGGCGCGATATAATTTTCAAACAAGCCATTTATGGGTCATTAGCTCAATGGCAGAGCAGTTGCCTCTTAAGCAATTGGTTGGTGGTTCGAGTCCACCATGGCCCAAATTTTTTAAACCATGGCTGCGGGTAATTTCAGCGCCTCCTATCCCGAATTTATGGGGTCATCACACAAACAGTGTACTAGCAGTGTGCTAACCAACGCTAAATTGTTTGAGCACCATATACGGTTTACTTCCTGAGTTAATCGGCATAGCTGGAAATTATGGTCGGTTTTCTTCTAATGCAAGCGTGGCATCCACGGACAGCCAGAAAAGCCTTGTACCGAAACACCGGCACCTTGCACCGAGCACAACATGCTTAAAAGAAATACTCTCTCTAACATTCCAGCGCTTCGCATCAAAAAAACTGATAGACCTTGATGCAAACTCAGGCACCTTTTAAAGGCAATCTTGACACTTATATAAACTTTGTTGTGTACGGTCGGACAGTGCGCCGAGCTACGCTGTTGGCTGCGGAAACCACTTCTGGTGCGAATTACATTGCCACCTTTTGGAACCAAACTGGGTATTGCAGGTCTTAAGGTGGACATCGAAACGCCCGCTTAGGGAGAGTTCTTTGTACACACAACTTAAGGAGAGACCAATGAAAGGATTATTGTTCGCAGGCGCTGTGGGTTATTTGATTGGCACTTTATTTGCGCCTAAAAAAGGATCTCTCCTACGCACTGAACTGATGAAACATTTCGATCAGTTGACGGATGACGGGGCAGAGATGTTGGACGATCGGTTGAACGATGGTAAGCAGCTTGTGGCCGATGTAGTAGAAAAAGGCGGCGAAGTGAAGGCCGCAGCTACTAAAAAATTCTCCAACGTCACTGCGGCCGCAGGACGAGCTGGACAAATTGCCGGTGAAACATTCGAACACCTGGGATCAGATGTAAATGCAATTGTTGACCAGAGCAAAAATGTTCTGAATAACGATAGTCACAACTGACAACAGTTCAATTCGAAGAACGCCCATCGCCATTGACGCAAGTTAGTGGTGATGGGCTTTTTCCCAATTATTCAGGCGACCACTTCTGCATCAATTTTTCAGTCACCAGGAACAGCATGGATGGACGAGTCTGGAAGGCGGTCGACAAAATATCTAGCTCTGATAATGTGGCGGACGCTCGCCCTGTTTCAAGTGCTAGCAGGCGTTCACGAGGGATTGATGTGAGAAGTTCTAACTCTTTCGGTGAAAGACTCAATGAACACCGGCTGATCGAGATGACACGTCCGAAGCAAGCATCGAAGAGCGAGTCGCTCTGCCATTCTTTTTCTAATCTTTTACTTTCTGGCACTTCGGTGTCATCGGGTGCTACGCGGGACATTCTACGACGAGTAGAGACAGAATCATTATTCCAAATCGTGCAGGGCTTGCTCGTCAGGGCCAAGTTCAGGGTTCGGAGTGAAACTTCGATACATCAAGTCTGAGCTTTCTTGGCTAAAAGTATTAGTAAATGACCGATACCGTACACACAAATTCGTGAAGAACATATCGCATTCGATGATATACGAGTGCCCTGAGGGCTAATCAGTCCGCTTCGTAAGAGTTGACTGTTCGTAATTGTTCAGCAAATCAGTCGGATTCTGGAAGATTTCGACAACACCAGCCTCTTCCAGAGTCTCGCGTTTGAAGCCGCCACATAGGACGCCAATTGTACGCATGCTAATTTTGTTGGCGGCTTCTGCATCATATGGTGTGCACTTTGTTTTGCGTTATTGTTGCCTGATACTGAGAGGATGTGATCGTTCACACTCTTCGGGCACTGCACGCGCGGTAGATACTGTTAGGATGGTGCTCAGTTATGAGGACAGGAAAGAATTAAAGTGTTGCTGAGACACAAACCTTCTGAAAAGCATTTGAGTGATTTCTATCTGAAACAATCGCAGTTAGAGGTGCAATACCAGGGCATTGAAATGACCCGCCTGGGGCAGAATTATTCGAATTCGCGATATCGTAAGCACTATGTTCAGACAACATTGGGTACAGGAGATGCTCTTTATAGTCTCGCCGTTGATCAAATAAAATCCTGGCACCATTTTAATATGGATTGGATCGAGCTTTATCCACCGCGTCCTGCTATAGCACCAAATACGACACTAGTAGTTGGTGCCAACCATTTCATTTTGTGGTCGATGAATGCTTGCCGGATCATATATACCATTGATGAATGGACGGAAGAGAAGAGACGTTTTGGCTATGCTTATGGCACTTTGCCGAGCCATGTAGAAGAGGGTGAGGAGAGTTTTATTCTTGAATGGGATATATTGTCGGACTCTGTGACCTACCAAATACTTGCGTATTCAAGACCCAATCATCGCTTAGTTTCGATGCTTTGGCCAATTGCAATTTTGATTCAAGATCACTTTCGCAAACAGTCCCTATCGGTGATGAAATCCTTGTGCGATAGTCATACTGGGAAGAACTGACGCACTAATTGAGCAAGCGGTCCAGGCGTCGTGAATTGAACGTTGTGCGGCGCGTTGGCAACGACTTCCAGCCTGGAGTCTGGTACCAGCGACTGAGCCTCCTCCACCCATTTTTGCGGAGCTAGAGCGTCATTCTTTCCGCGCACAATCAGGGTCGGAGCTTTGATCCATGGGAGGCGCGGTCTGTAGTCGTACGCGATCATCTGTTTGGAAGTATCAATAGCTCGTCCCATGCCCATGCAGCAGAGATCGCGCATTAGCACGATAGACATCTTCGGACGCTCAACCACCCCATCGTAAAAGAGCCTGGCTAACTGAATGTATATGTTTTTCTGATGCGGATCGGTTGCCGGTCCAATCAATACCAATTTGTCCAGGCAGTCTGGGTATCTTATGGCGAACTCAGTCGCGATCTCACAGCCGTAAGAGTTTGCCAGCAGGTGCACTCTGTCAATAGACAACGTTTTAAGCAAAGCATGCAGCATCGACGCTTGTTCCACGACAGGCAAAACGTGCGCAGGCTTACTGCTCTGTCCATGCCCAATCAGGTCAGGGATGATAATCTGATAGCGCGAAGCTAGAAGTTCAGCCAGCGGCAGAAAGTAAATGTGCGAAACTATTGCTCCGTGCACCATTAGAATCGGCATCCCGGCGCGTTTTTCGTTGCAGACGTAGTTGACCGTGTAATCCTGGACGGCAATTTTGTATCGTGGGAATAAGCGACTTTCTAACATGAACCATCTGCCTAATTGATCTTGTAGATCATCATTCTAGCTTTATATGCACGTGAAACTCCGAAATATCCGAATTCATTGTATAGAAGTGATGCCACTATTTTTAGTGGCATCGCTACAAATTTCGGAAGTAAAAGTCTATTGCGTCGGAGAACCTGTTGGCAGGTAGCGTGCAGCTTTAAACCTGATGCGCCGAATGAGCCGTTAGGTTCAAACAATGGTGCTAGATCACAACTCATCAGTAAGCTTTTGTCGTCTCGTCTCATGGAACTAAACGGCTCAGTTCGAGTCTCTGGTTCAACACATTTACTCAGGGGTACAAACATGACTGCCAAATCCAAGGAAAAACAGGTCGTTGCAGAAGTTGCAATGGATAACGTAATTGACGTGCTGCACGCTGACCACTTGACCGTGGCCGATTTGTTTTTTCAATTTAGTCAGGCTAAAGACAACGCCGAGAAAGAAGAATTGGTGGCAACAATCATCTCGGAGCTGGCTACCCACGCCAAAGTTGAGGAGGAAATTGTCTACCCTATTATTCGAGAGGCAGATGAGGAAAACGAAGACATCATGGATGAAGCTGATACCGAGCACCATGTGATCAAGTTTCTTCTCTCTGAACTTTCTTCTATGAAAGCTGACGAGGATTTTTATGACTCGAAAGTGACCGTGCTGTGCGAGCTTGTTAATCATCATGTGCAGGAAGAAGAAAAAGAAGTCTTTGAGAAATTAGAAAAGAGCGGAGCTGACTTAGAAGAACTCGGTAGCGCACTGCTCGCTCGCAAAGAAGAATTGACAAACGGTCGCAAGCCATCTGTCAAAAATTCAATGGCAGAAAACAGCAAAGAAATTTCCGAAGCGAAAGCGAAGACGAAAAAGTCACCCAAGGGCAAAGGCAAAGCAGACTAGTCCGTTCCCTGACTCTCCCCCCAGCAGAAATCTCGCTTTAAAAGGCGAGATTTTTGTTTGTGTGACTGGAGGCGATAGCTCAATCGCGATTAGCATCTTGTCGGTTAGGGGCTACAGAGCAGGGGCGTGAAAGCAAAGCTTCGTCAGGGACGCAGCAGTGCTGTAGAAATTGGGGGGGCAAAAAGATCCTAGAAAGACACTCCCATGGTCTGCTCGAAGAATCTCTTTACTTCTTCGTAGCAGCCGCAAGCTACGGCTTCGATGCCGGCCCGATCGAGAATCCGTACAGACCCACGCAAATGCTCAACCAGTCCCGCTTTTTCTAAAGTTTTGACAGCGATATTCACACCAGAGCGTCTGACACCGAGCATCATTGATAAAAATTCCTGGGTTAGTTCCACCGTTTGTGTTTCGTCTTTGTGCACCGCAAGCAATAACCAGCGTGCACAGCGCTCTTCAATTGAATGGAGCCTATTACAAGCTGCTGTCTGTGTAACCTGATTTATCATTGTTAGCGTGAATTTCTGACATACACTTCGTAAGTCTGCATTCGCAACTAATTCGGCTCTGAAATCATCGGGCGCGATCCGCCATCCATGTCCTGCTACTTGAGAGAAAAGCTTCCGGTCAGAGATATCGGAACCAAGTAACATGGGAATGCCGACAAAACCCTCTTTCCCAACTGTTCCGACTTCAACTGGCGTCCCTTCCGGCGTTACAAGAACAATGGACACCATGCCCTCTTCTGGGAAATATGCGTACTTGAAAGGTTCGTCTTTCTCTGCAACAAGCGCTTTGCGGGGGTGTTCAATGTAATGAAGTTTGCTCGCCAGATGCTGAAAACTGACTTGAGACAAGGACTTGAGCAGGATATTGCGTGACTTTGATTGGTCGCACCGCATAGGCGAATTTGAGGTCATCCAGGTTACTCAACGTCAATTTTATCGTGGAGTTGGCTTTGTTGAAATTTGCCAAGCAGTTTTTTTATCGCTAAGAAAACCGCACCGTTTTGCTCGAATTGACGTATGCAAGCAAAAGCGAACTTACTATCCTGAAAGCGCTGAGCAAAGGTTATCGAAGAAACAAGAGCGCAACGCGTTGAAAACACAAAATGAAAGAAAGTTTGTGTTTGCTGTGATTATATTCGCTCCCCATGTTGACTGATCTACACAGCTTTCGCTGAAAAAATTTTCCTGCTTAGCAGGGCGAAAAAATAGGATTTTATAGCTGTTGCGTGTCCGGTAACGTACACAATAAAGTTCATTTTTACACGGATGTGATAGTCAATTCATATATGCTTGAGAAAGATACAGCATGGCACAATCAGGCCCGGACTGTTTATCTTTGTCCGAAGGTGCTTGATACTGTCCCTGGTGGCAGACCACTGGAGCCATTTAAGGAGCATCCTGTGAAACCGGATCAAGCCGCTACTAAAAATATTTTGCTGACGCTGCTATCGCCTCAAGCTTTTAGTTATCTTGCGCCTTTCATGCGGCTCCTGGATCATCCGCGAGACATGGTGCTGGTAGAAAAAAAGAACAATTTTCGATACGCTTACTTTCCGGAAGAGGGCTTGATTTCTTCAGTAGTCGAGACACAACGCGGTTCACCGATTGAAGTTGGAACAGTTGGAAGAGAAGGCTTTGTCGGCATTCCTATGGTTTTAGGCACGCGTTTATCGGAGACCAAACTATTTTCTCAACTGGCCGGATCTGGCTGGGAAGTTGACGCTGGCGACTTTGAGAGTGTTCTAGAAAACAACAGCGAAATTCGGCAGCTCTGTAATCGCTTTATCATGACAGCGATCTTCCAAGCCACTCAAACGATTGCCTGCAACCGCACACATTCGCTGGAACAGAGATGTGCAAGGTGGTTACTTATGTCCACTGATAGAGAGCAAATTAGGTCGGTAAGCTTGACTCGTGCGTATCTCGCCATGATGGTCGGCTATGAAGAGGGAGTCTCAGTAACGCTGGATGGCTTGAGAGAACGAGACATCGTGCGATATGAAATTGACTCGGTGGTGATCAAAAACCGAGAGAAATTGGAAACCATCACCTGTGAATGCTACAGCGAAGTGAAAGCCAATTTTGAGTGCGCCATCCGAGCGAAAAACAGCTCATGATGCGTAACTTCTGTGTCCGAAGCGAAATTACAGTAACCTAACTGTTCCAAGCGGGGGCTAGCTCTGGTTAACAAAGCAATAAACTTTCCTGTGTACGGTACCGGGACCGCGACGCATTTTGGTGACATTTGAGCGCACACTATGCATGCTGGCAAAACTCTATAAGTCTCGGGGTGACCAATATGAGATCGGGCGATTCAACCGTCAAAAATTTGATTGCTGTGCCATCTTTGGGTGAGACGGCGCTGTTGCTCCTCCTCGGCAGAGTCGTCTACCGGTATCGAGAGAAATTAGGACTTTTAAAAGGGGATTTAGCTTCTCGAGCAAAGCTCACGACGGCGGATATAGTTGCGCTGGAGCAAGGTGAATGGGACATCGACATTGTGTCCCTAATTGCTATATCAAAAGGTCTACAGGTGTCGTTGAATGAGTTAATGAGCGTCTTTGAAGAGGAGCTTATGCATGCAGCACTTCAGAGCCAAGCCGTATTCGAGGACAGATGACAATTCGCCAGCTCGAATCCTGCTGATTCATGACAACAAACTATTGCTTGAGAAAGGCAAACAAACTTTGCCTGAGTTCGATGTTACCGTATGCAGCGACTACGATGATGCAATGGATATTCTTGCCAGTGAAACCAGAGTTCCATGCAGCTGGGTAACATGTCATCAATACTTTCAGCGAAGTTGATTTGCGTCGGCTTGTTTTGAACTATCTCCCGTCTGCACGCAATTGACTTCATAGATACTATATTTGGTGAACGTGGTTTTAAAATTGCACTGCCTACATTGCAATTGAGAGGATTTGAGGGGGCGGTACTGATGTGGCGAATCGATTTCACCACCGAGTGTGCGATTTGGTGCACATGTTATTTTACAAAGGCGTTCGACCAGACGCATAAGGCTATGTCACGAGGCTGGTGACATCCTACAAGCTGACGGCCCGGAACCGAGATTTAAGGATTGCCGTCTCAGCTAATGTCTCCTTTGCACGATCATTGCGAGACCCAATATTTGGATGAGTGATGGTCAGCTGGTTTACAAATAATGGTTCCTGTTCGTTGGAGGCGTTATGTTGGAGTTTGTATGTGCTTTCGTCCTGTCCTATTTGTGGCACGGTATGGGCACTACAATTGGTTATCACCGATTATTGTCACACCGCTCATTCAGGTGTTCTAAATTCGTCGAATACTTTTGGATAGCTGGCGGTTATCTTGCTTTCGAAGGCTCGCCCATTTGGTGGACGGCTATTCATCGAGCCCATCACAAGTTTACTGATACCGCATTGGATCCGCATTCGCCCAAGTACGGACTAAGAAATGCGTATTACGGCTGGATGACAAAAATGTCTTATCCGCCGACCATCGATCCTAATTTGCAATGTCCCGACATCGCGAAAGACCCTGTCTATAAATTCTTGGACCAGGGCGGACATTGGGAGACCGCGCATATTCTAGCTGCCGTCATCGGTATTTTGTTCAGAGCTGCCTTGTGGTTCTTTTTAGGCTGGAAAGTTGCGTTAGCGAGCCTGCTGGCTGGAGTTCTTGTGTTGCAAGTTCCACTTCTGCTTAATGTTGCATGCCACATCCCGAGGTTAGGTTACAAAAACTTTGCTCGTAATGATGATAGCGTCAATGTTTGGTGGGTGGCGCTATTGGCACATGGAGAAGGATGGCATAATAATCATCACGCTTATCCTGGCTCGGCGCGTTCGGGCTTTAAAGCGAACGAGTTTGATTTGTCCTGGGAAGTTTTGCGCATGTCGCGCCTTCTAGGATTGGTGAATTCGCTGAACGAGCCTGATTTCAGTCCGAGAAAACTTGAGTTGGTTAAGACCTCAGACCAGCGGGCAGCCTAAATCTGACACCTATTTGCCATCGAGTCTTCCGAAGTTCCAAAACGTGACTACTGAACACGTATCACTCAAAGAACTGTTGCAGTGCCTTCAACTCAGAGTAGTGCAAGGCGAGTTTGAGAAAGAGAAGGCGAATTTACCAATACGTGCAGATACAGACAACATCAGCGGCGACTGCAACTACTGCGATGTTAAGAGAAGTGAGACCGACTCAACAAAGAGGAAGCATTTATGATTGGTGCCGCTTGCTTCCATGCTGTAGCAGGGTGGCGAATTAATTCAGCTGCCAGCGTACATTAGGGTTGGTTCTGCAGCTGTCGCGTCAGCATTGCTGGCGCATAGCAGGAACTAAACCGCACATTTTGTAGACTGCAGTGTATTGGAAACAAAAATGGGTGACTTTATGGAATCGAAATCGGATTGTGATCAGAGCAGTTGGTATGCCAGGTTTAAATTGCTCTGCAAAACAACCTTAGGTTCACATCAGAATAAAGCTGGCGAAGATGCCACCAGAGACGCCATCGATGGACAAGCGGACGTCGTAGCGGAAGAATTGGTAGGTTTTGAGCAAAAACAAGAGCAAACAACGAGGGAAGCGAACCATGTGCTCGAAGAATATTGGTTAGCTAGTTACCAGAAGTCTACGGGCGAGAAGCATGCGCACGTTCCAGCAGCAGATGCAGACCAGCCACCTGCAAAGTCACCATCGCGCACAAGTTGGCATGGTTTCGATACCAGTACGGGAAATTATAGAGCAGTAAAACCCAGTCTGATCTTTGCAAAAAAGACAACCGGTGTGCTGCCTGATCATCGAAACACGTTAAGGTAAGTCCGTATAAAGCTGACCGACTAGCAAGGGAAGTCGGTCACTTTTCAAAGATACAGGTTGGTGACCAGGGCACATGTGTGCGATTTGTTGATAAATTTCCACTCGGGATAGCCGAATGTCGAAGCGAAGCTCTCTGCGTAAAAGCCTGGTTGTACGGCTCCTGCAGGTTCTATTGGGGAAAGGTTTAGTTGTCTTTCGAAGTTAAAGACGATCCAATTTTTTGCCTGTGAAAAATTTGGTTCTTATTCGATCAAAACCCCCGATCTAACAGGAGCATCAATTGCTTCATGGAACTCCAGCCTTTTTGCGCTGAGCAATACGCCCGCGCCGAAGGAGAGCCAATCTGAACCATTATGTCTTAAACCGGTATATCCAGTTCGCAAGTAAAACGCACCCCGTAGAGGTAACGACCTGTAATGCATGCCAGCAGCTGAATTCGTGTATTCTAACTGATTCGGAACCAGCAGAAAGGAAATATAATCAAGAGTACAGAACGTTCGAAAACGACATGCCCAACCTGAAAACGCCCGCCAATAAATTTATCTATTTGCTTTTACTGAACCTTGCATGGTTTAGCAATATGCCGGCACTTGTGCAGTACTATCAATTCTGCCTGGCTCGCGGAGATTATCCTGTTCATGCTGATTCTATCTCGATTCCAATATTTCAATGCGCCTTAGGCCTTGTCATTTTGGCACCGATCATTAATCTGATTGCCTATTTGCTGCTTCGCCGCTCAAAACTGCCGGCACCACTTTTGATGCCATTCGGCCGGAACGCGCAAGATTCAATCTTCTGCGCCATTTGTCTTCTACTAAGCCTTTATCTGGTCTACAGCTGGATGGAAATGTTGTTTGATGCACCTATAGCTGGTTGGATGCTTTTACCATCGACCGCAGTGTCTCTCTATCTGACATGGTCCATGCGTGCTGGAATGATTAATCGTCGCAACACATAACGAACTTAATTTACGTCGGTCCGATAAGAACGGTTATGTTTGCGCATAATAATTGCTACTGCGCGTCTGCTGGAAAGTGGCTTCGAATGTCGTTAGCTTCTTTCTCCAATTTCGCCGTAAGGTCCTTCACTGTGTCTCTGAACATGTGTGATTTCGATTCCGCCTTCTTCAGTATAAATTGCCATTTCGGTGGCGTTGCTATCTGGATATTTGTTTACAGGTGGAGAGCCACCTTACCGTTCAATGCGTGATTGTTCTATTTCTTCATTCGTGAGAAAGCGACCGCCAAATGCGCGTGCACCAGCTTCCGCCTCAGCTCGCCACTTTGCCCTTTCTTCTTCGTTCATATTCCTGTCTATGCTTCACTTGATTTGCAGTCGGAGACACCAGACTTTAAATCCACTCGCTGCCTAAATCGATCCAGTTCTTGATTGTTTCGTCGAATCTTTGAATGATGACATGCGTTTTCGTTTTTCGATTGTCGGAATCATGGCGCTTCCAATAGTATTCGAAATTCTTGTCACCCGGCATATAAACTTGAGTTCCATGACCGTAGGAACCGTCGCTGTCTCTTTGAACGTGAGTAATTGCGATTCCACCATCGTCGGTATACATGGCCATTTCAGTGGCATTACTTTCGGGATATTTATGGACGGGTGGAGAGCCGTTCCACAATCTGACGTACATCGCTTGTAGTTCTTCATCAGTAACGAAACGACCGCCAAACGCACGTGCACCAGCTTCCGCCTCAGCTCGCCACTTTGCCTTTTCTTCCTCGTTCATATTCCTGTTTATGCTTTGCTTGATTTGCAGTCGGAGACACCAGACGTTAAATCCACTCGCTGCCTAAATCGATCCAGTTCTTAATTTCTTCGTCAAATCTTTGGATGATGACATGAGTTTTTGTTTTTCGATTGTCTGAATCATGGCGCTACCAGTAGTATTCGAAATTTTTATCACCGGGTCGATATGCTCGCGTTCCGTGACCATAGGAGCCATTGCTATTTCTTTGCACGTGCGTAATTTCGATTCCGCCATCGTCGGTATACATGGCCATTTCAGTAGCATTACTGTCAGGATACTTGTGGACTGGTTTAGAAATCGGCCTCCGAATGCACGAGTTCCAGCCTCCATCTCAGCTCGCCACTTTGCCCTTTCTTCTTCGTTCATATTCCTGTATTGTTTTTTGCTTGGTTCGGACAAACGCCGCTCGTAATTTATTCGAAGGGATAACCTTAGAACACATATTGTTATTTACGGAGTGCAGCTAAGAAGACTTCCTGCGGTGCGCGTGAAGTCCCAGTTTATTTACCAGTTAGTGCCCTCTCGTTCCATCTTTTCAGTCCACACACCGTTCCTGAGATCGCGCGTATAAACGCTCTGTTGACCAGGTTTCGTAACACCGTGCCGAGTTCCAAAGTCGATAAAATCATGACTGCCAGGCGCCGCATGCCAAAGCTTGATGCAAGGGCTCATCACTTTTGAGTAATGAACATATCCAAGTTCCAAACTACCGTCGCTATCCATTCGCACGGTTTCAACAATCCGCTCATCTGGTTCCGGTTCGCTCTCGTCGACCATTTTTACTTTGTCCTCCACAATGCCATATGTTCGTAAATTGGCGCGAAAATCCGTTTCATTGTATTTGAATACTCGTTGTCCGGATGCGGAATCGCGTGCAAGTGCCCCCAGAGATCAGCAAAAACCTCATCCTTCACTCTATCAATGCTCGGCAATTTGTCCAACAATTTTGCAGTACCAGATGTTTTGTCAAGATTTTTCCAAATCGGGTCAAACACTTTTTTGAACTCCGGGCTGTTAGAAAAATTGTCGTGTCTCAAAGTTGCGTTAACAGCATGACCAGACTCATGAAACATGTTGAACAATACATCCACAGGATTATGATCAGTCCAACCCCCGTTGTGCCAGACTTGCTCCGCTATGTAAATGCCCTTGTCAGCTCCATTTGTTACACAACACGCGGGAGTAGTGTCAAAGCCAGGAAAAATGTCAGAGATTTTCTTCACGGCGTGGATTTGAATTCCTTCCTTGTTCAAGTGCTCAGCAAGCCAAGGTGCTATCTGTTTTTGACACTCCTCGACGTGCCTTCGAAAAACTTCGGAAACAGGACTCGTGTCATGCGTTTTAAGCGGTCTGACGTGCTCAAAGCCCTCACCGTCTAACTTTTGCGTGCAGCGAACTTCATGCTGCAGTGCTTCCATCTTTTTGTTGAGACCAGCCATCTTTTCGCTGATCGCTGAAACCTTCGAGGCGGCGCTTTCATAGACACCAGCAACTTTCTCGATGACAGCGCCTTCTCTGACGACTGTTCCGATTTTGGAAGCAGCGGAGGCTGCTAGCGCGATTCCTTCACCCGCGAGTTCAGGGGCTGCGACTGCAACGATGGCGCCCGGCAATACATCATGACCGACTACTTTGCCCAGATCGTGGGCGTTCATCTTGCTCAGATGCTCAATGCCAGCCGAAAGAACATGCTCGATTGCATGGCTTGTGTTCTGCGCGTCATGAACAATGCCCTTCATGTCGCCTCGAGCGGCATGATCGCCTATGTATTCACCGGCTGCTTCAGTTGCTGACAGAACACCAGTCACAGTTTTTGACGTTTCGCTCACGGCATGATGAATCGCTTCGCCTGGATTGGACACGGCTTGAACAGCGGCTTTAGCACCTTCATTGACAGCTTGACCGAAACCTTCGCCCACTCCTGCGAGAAACTCACCAACTTGCTTGAAGGCTGGTGGCGGCGGACCCCAGATGGAATGCAATTCCGAATGAAAAGAAGATGTTGCAGTAGCCTTATGGTTTTCGACAGGTCCGACTTGATCCGTAACTGGCATCGCGGCGTCTCTCACGGGGATGTTCGAGACTTTACAGACCAAAATTGGCAAGGTCTTGGCAGCGCGACGACCGCCTACACTACTCCGGGTAGCAGGCAGCGCGACGGGCGGAAAGAGCTAGCGCTTTCCACCAATTAATCAGTAATTTTTTCTGGTGCCCAATCCATGCGTGTTCACAGGCACAGGAATCGCCAGGGGCTTTCCTATCTCCGGTTTCAGCGACAACTCGATGCCAGTTTCGGCAGGCACCGACTGAATGGAGCCATGTCCTTCGAGGCTGAAACGCTCGTTCAGATGACTGGCCAGCCCCAGAGCGCGCAGAACCTTTACCATCTCATACGAAAAGTCGAATTCGTTCGGCTTCATACCAGCTCGAACGCAAGCCGGAAAAGCGTGATGGTTATTGTGCCATTCATCGCCCCAGGAGAACGCCGCAGCCCAGGGGATATTGGTGCTTTCGTCACTCGTGTTGAAATTTCTGTAGCCCAATTTTGGAATGTGCGAAATGATGTTGAAGATCAATGGCAGATGGAAGTAAGCAACACCCATGATGATGCTCGCCAGCGCCACGGGCCAACCGAAGCAGGCAAATAAAGCCACTCGAAACAGGACGCAAAGAATGAAATTGATCGTGTAATGAACACTGTAGTGCGTGCCCGGTTGCTCTAAAAATCTGTAGACAGGGTCCTTGAGAAGGTCAGGGCACATCGCTTCCGGTTTCATGTAATCTGGATAATTGAAGATTCGATAGGTGAAATAAGCTCTGAGCATGCCTTCGTTTGGCGCGTGAGGGTCGAGCGGCGTGTCGGAATATTTGTGATGAGCGCGATGCATCGCCACCCACCAGACAGGTGAGCCGTTGAAAGCGAAGTAACCACCCGCAACCAGGAAATACTCGACTAATTTGGGGCAGCGAAAGGAGCGATGCGTCAGAAGTCTATGCAGCCCAACCGTCACCCCCATTCCATGCCACATGGCGAACAGGACCAGGGCAATGCAAAATGTGAGCATATAGCAAGCAACCTCTGACGAAGTGCAGCTGAGAGGATTACCACTACTAAATCCAAAAGGGAAATGAAGCCCAAGTGGAGGAATAATGACGAACGAGACACAGCCTCGTTACGTTCCCAAGCACTGTCGGCCATTGTAGCAGCGCGTCACGTCTCGGTGTGGCGCGGCAGTTGATTTTGGGAAGGTCAAAGCGAAACATTTTCTCTCGAATAACTTAACTTGATGTCTTAAACCCTTGCCCGTGACACTTCCTCCTCTTGAAAGCGCTTGGCAATCGCAACAAAACGTGAAATTGTTATCGTCGAATCGCGCATACATAACTTTATCTCCGCCGTTTGAGGCAAAAAACCGAACGAGTGTCGGTTTTCTCAAATATCGGTCGGTGGCGATCAGCATGATCGGTCCACCTGGGCTGGATCGACGGGCTAAACATCCGCCTACTGCTGTGATATCCTGGTTACCCGCTGGATTTCACCCGCTGCGATGCACCGGCTCAAAGGGCAACACTTCAAATGACTTCCTACGTAGAACCCAGTTTCAACGCGATTCGCAACGTCATCGACATGACAGGCGCGGTTTACAGCCCCGACCTGCTCAGACGCTACCATCTCTCCCTCAAAACTCGACGATTCGTGATCCTTTCCGGCGTCAGCGGAAGCGGGAAAACACTTTTGACCCGCATGTATGCCGACGCAGTCAATGCGGAATATTGCCTGGTGCCGGTGGCGCCGAACTGGACGACCAACGAGGATCTGCTGGGCTATTACAATCCGCTCAGCAAGCAATATTACGACACTGACTTCAGTAACTTTCTCAGACAAGCATCGCGCGCATATCGAAATGCCATCAACGTAAACAAGCAGCCCGAGCCATTCCACCTTGTTCTCGACGAGATGAACCTGGCGCGCGTCGAATATTATTTCGCGAAGTTTCTATCTGGAATGGAAGTGTTGACCAGCGCCGGCAGAGCGCAGGTGACGATGTCTGGACAAGATGTGGTGGAACTGCCGCCGAATTTGTACTTTATCGGCACAGTCAACGTCGATGAAACCACTCAGGGATTCGCAGACAAAATCTATGACCGAGCCCAGGTGATTGAAGTTACCCACGACAGAAACGAAGTTGCTTCTCGAATCAAAGTGCCTGAGATACAAGATTCGCTGATGGCGATCTGGGATGCGGTTGCTGAAATCATGCCGTTTTCCATCCGAGTCGTCGATGAAATCAACAGATATGTCGGAGAAGCGGCTCGCATCGGAATTCCATGGCAAGACGCGTTCGACGATCAAATCATTCAAAAAATTCTGCCGCGCATCAAAGGCACTGATATCAGGCTTGGTGTCATGCTTCAGCGACTCAATGACATAACAGTGAACCGATTCCCACGCAGCAATTTCAAAATCCAGCAGCTCAGTTACGGTTTTCACACTAATGGCATCGTCTCGTTCTTCTAGACTCAGCTTTTACGACCAGGCTGGAGCGTGGGTCTCCACCCCGGTCGAAGGGCAGATGTGCAGCATCGTTATCGATGTGCCAAAAGAGTTGCAAGCTTACATCACGCTCAAGTTGGGTGGGGAGTTACTTCAGGTTTACACAGACGAAAGCGGAACCCGCTCCTTTTGCATCTGGCCCGAAAGTCGTCCTGGTCACTACGAGCTGTCACTTTCATGCGGAGCTATTCGCGAAATTCAAGCCATCATGGTGATGCCGCGGAACTTCACCAGAGAAGATTGCATGGCTCTGGTCAACGATTTAACGGTGCGCCTGCCAGGTTCGATAGCATCGCAATTGGTGCACTGCGGCGCGCAGCTTGCAATCGCGCAGCAATCATCGGTTGAATCGGAGTGGATGAGACTGCGCAATGCGATTGTAGGCACTGAAGACAAACTGGGACTGTTACAGGTTCTTCCCATCATCGATCGTGAGTGCCACCAGATTTTGTCGCCCCGAATCGAGGTTCGCAAGGCGGAAAAATTGAGACGCCCCGAGATGTCGAGACTGCCGCAAGCGATGTCAATGCCGGGAAATATGGTTGCCGAAGATGAGCTGTATCAGATGTTTGACGTCGCGGTCGAACAATCATTCGAAACTTATGAAAACCAACTTGTGAAAACATATGTTCAGGCAGTGCGCAGTCGACTGGCAAGATTGCATCCCAAGATACAAGAGCTGGCACCACCAGAAGTGCTTTACGAATTCGACGCGCTCAACAGCGAATTTCAACTCGCTTGCACCCGGGCGAATTTTCTGCGGAAAGTAAAAAGACATGTGACAGCGGAACGCACTACAATGGTGCTTTTGAAAAATCCAGCATATCGCGCGGTTTTCGAGGGTTATATCGCCCTCAATCAGCAGTCATCTGTGACACTGGAAGAGCAGGCGCTCACCGAACCACTCGACAAATTTCCGTTTCTATATCAACTCTGGGCAAACTTGATGGTGATGAATTCGTTGCTGCAGGTCGGCATAGAATTGGGCTATCAATGCGTCAGTCATCATTGGGTCAAATCGTACAAGAAGGGTGCATTCATACAGGTCATCAACGACGGCAGCGCGGCTCTGCAGCTCTTCAGCCCTACAACAGGGGCACACGTCAATCTTCTGCCGTGGCGACCGGTTCGACTGAGTGCACAAGCTTCGCCGGCGGAGGCGCCAATGGCTCTCGCAATCGCGATTGAAGTGCCGCACAGACCTCTTGTTGTCTTACTATTCGACCCCAAATACCGGGTCGCCGAAAGGGGCACCAATGGCGGTGCGCCGCCGGTCGACACCGGGTTGAATTTTACAAGTGAATCGGAAAAATTAGCCAGCGCCGTTGAGCCACTACAAGCTGACATCGACGAACTTCTCATCTGCATCCAGCAACTGGCAGAAGGAGGAGAACGCGAGATTCAGTACGCCGCCCTTTTGTACCCGGGTCTGGGTATGCAGATTGCAGGCGGGGTCGATGCGCTGTCAGCGCGACCGGCACAAGGTGAAGCTCTGCATAATGCGCTGTGCACTGTAATCCGACATTATCTGGTTTGATGACTGCCGCAAGCCCGGTTAACTGTCGCGCTGGTGGCGAGTCTGCTAAGATCACTGGATTTAAGCGCAATCGGCTACTGACAATCAAGCGGACCACAATGACTTTTACTCCCGGCGACGTCGTTCAAATCACTGCAAATCCTAAACATGAGCTTTACGGCATGCTGGGGTTGGTGACTGGCATTGCCGATAACGGCAATATCCTCGTGTTCTTCAATTTCGGTCCAAAGTACAACGATCCATCGACGCGCATGCAAGGAATCAGATTCGTATGCAAGCCCGATGAAGTAACGAAAATCGGCGTGAGCGCTGCGAAACTGAATATCGCGAAAATCAATCGCGCCTGCGACAATGCCCAGAAAGCGGTGCAGGAAGCGAATCCAGACCTGGTCATCCTGATCAAACACGCAGAAGAAGCGCGCAAGTGGAAGCATCTGCCCTATGGCTCGGACGAAGCGCGGCAGCACGGTTGCGTCTGCGGAGATGTGCGAAATCCCGATTGTTTTTTGCACGGACACACTTTGGAAGAGGTGCAGCGCGCGTCGCGCTCGATCGACAACATTTTCGATGTGGAAAAGTAGTTCCGAAAAAAATTGGCGCGAACCACTTTTGCTACTGGCGGTCTGCCTGGCTTTGTACTTCTTCAGGCTGGGCAGCTTCGGCATTCTTGAAGGCGGCGAGTCGTACTATCCGGCGGCGTGCCGCGAGATGGTAAAAGCCAACGAATGGATCGTGCCGCAACTAAATTATCAAATTTATTTTTCCAAACCAATCATGACTTTCTGGTTGATCAATTCGGCGTACTCGCTGTTCGGTGTGAGTGAGTTGGCGGGAAGACTGTGGTCATCGATACTCAGCACGATTTTAGTGTTCTTCTGCTATTTCACAACGCGCACGCTCGCCGGAACACGCGCGGGGTTACTGGCGGGACTGATTCTGGCATCGTCACCGCTTATGGTGGCAACGTGCAGGCGCTCATCTATCGATGCGTTCTTCTGCGCGTTCATGGGGTTGACGTTATGCGCAATGATACTGGTTCTGTTTACCGAGCGAAAGCGCTGGTGGCCACTCATCTGGATAAGCCTGGCACTGGCGGTTCTGACGAAGGGTCCGGCTGCGCTGGTGCTGTTTTTGGGCGGTTTGGTCGGATACTTGATTCTGCAAAAATCCGGTGGCAAACAAATTTTGGATTGCCTGAAGCAATTGCGGATAATTCCAGGTCTCGTAATTTTCACGGCGCTGCTGCTGCCGTGGTGCGTGGCGGTCAGTCAAGCTACACATGGGTTGTTCTTAAAAGTGTTTGTGCTCTATGAGAATCTTTCGCGCTTCACCGGTAATACCAACAGCGGCAAACATCCGCACTGGTGGACGTACCTGCCTGCGCTGGTCTATGGCGCATTTCCGTGGACTTTGTTTTTACCGGCGGCAATGATCGATGCATTCAAATCGGTAAAAGAAAAATTCACCGGTGGTTCGGTCAGGGTTGTTGGCGAATATTCGAGTGTGATGATTTTTTCCGCATCGTATGTTCTGGTAACTGTTGTGTTTTTCAGCCTCTCGCGCACGCAGTTCGACAGATACATCTTGCCGATGTGGTGCCCGCTCGTGATAATGATTTCTCTTAGCATCGAGCAATGGCTCCGTGCGAACGCGGAAACAAGTCCGGCAGTCTCGGCGGCAAAAAGTGAAGTGGTTTCGACGGAAGCCAGTCCAGTCGGCTCGGTCGAGATGAGTCCATCAGTCTCGGCGGGCACGGCTCCAGTGGATGTGACGGCAACGGCGAAAACCGAAAAAATTGTCAGTCCATTTTTAGCGGCAATCGGCATCATTGGCTTTATTGCCAGCGTCATAGCCGCATTCGTCGTAAAGGATGTGCAGACGTGGATGCGCGTTGTCGCACCGACAGGGGTGCTGGTGCTTGCAGTTGGTTGGGTTCACCAGTATGTCGCTTACAGGCGCGGAGAGTTCGATAAATCCATCATCGGTCTAGCTATGAGCACTTGCATTGGTTTCGCGGTTGTGACGCCGGTTTTGTTTGAATACTGGTACGAAAAGACATACGCAGGTGTGCACGAGCTGGTAAAGTCTGTTGCCGATACGGATGCGGATGTGGGGCAATACAAAGAGTTCATGCCATCGTTGCTGTATTACCGGAAAGGACCTGTGTTCTTTTTCTATCATTTGTCGCAATTGATACCGCGCAGAGATGCCGCAAAGCGAGCGGAGTTGCAACCGGGAGCAGCACCAGCAGCAGTAAAAGGAACACCAATATCCAGCGATATCGGCACATCAAACGGACCGCGCCCAGCTTCCGCAGACTCGACTGATCCGCGTGTCTTCATTCTCGTCAAAAAAGATTTCGAACCCGAACTACTGGCGCAGCCGCAACTGAATCTGAAACTCTGCGCCAGAAGCGGCGAATGGAGCATGTACGTCACCAGCGATTTCGTCATGGATAAACCACCAACACTCGAACAATCCTTCAATCGCTTGAACTGGAAAGACAGCTATGGTTCCGTCAGCTTTTCTTCTGAAAAAGACGCAGGTTCGCTCCGTTTTGCTTCGTTTAACGACGGCAACTGCTTCCCTGGCAGACATGGCGCTG
>DATNPY010000072.1:0-50096 GCA_036702955.1 Drouetiella sp.
AATTTACGCTGGTGTCATTTAATTTGGGTTCGGTGTCAATCAATTTGAGTTCGGCACCACTTTTAGTGGCGGTTAATTCGAGCCAGAAACAGCGGATGATGTCGCGCCGAACGATTTATGATGTCACGCCGCTACAACTAAGCGGTGCACCGATGGACTGCTCAAGGTCGGCCCATGAATTTTGGTAAGTAACAACCGCGTCAAAGTAAGTAGATATCGTTTGCTGAAATGATTGCTGAGCAACGATCGCGTTCGAGATGTCTGCGCGACCTGCCTCGTAGCTACGCTGTGCTAGATGCACCACTTCGCGAGCATGGGGTATCAACTCTTGTTGGTAGCGCAATATATTCCGACGCGCTGCAAGAAGCGCTGCATAAGCCGAGTGCACTTCAGTTTCAACACGTGCATGCAAGGCGTTCATTTGCATTCTCGCCTGATCCACGTTTGCTCGCGCTAGATTAACTTCCCCTTCTCGGCGGTAAAAAATTGGTACGTCAACGTTGACGTTAAGATAAGCTCCCAGCTGGGGTGGCACGTTTTGATTGCGCTTATAAGTACTGAATACAAAGCCTGATCCGACCAGAACGTCAGGAATAGCTTGTCGTCTGGAAAGAGACAACTGACTTGAATTGGTTTCAATTTGCTCTTTAGCTGCTAACAAATCTGGACGCTGATTCTGAGCAGCACTAACCAGCTTCTGAATTTCAGGTAAGAGCATGTCTGGACTCGGTACAAGCTCATTTTGAACAGGCGATAGATTGAACAGAGAGTTGTCCTGAACATCGATATCTCTTTCCGGTTTGAAGCCCAAAAGAAAATCTAACTTGATTGACGCTTGTCGCAACCGAGCCAAAGCCGTTGTACGTGATGTTTCAAATTGATCAATTGCAAAATGGGCTTGAATACTTTCAGCTTCTGGTGCCTCACCATTTTTTACTCGTGTCGCTGCAATTGAATAAAGCCGTTCAACCAGGCTTCTTTGATTTTCAATCAAATCAATGTTCGCTTCTGCTGCTGCAAGTTCTGCGTATGCACGTCTGACTCGACCATGAATGTCAAACCGCAGTGCATTAAGCTGAAGTTCGGTCAATTTGTAATTTTCTTTCGCTAAGCGTGACCGCGCTGATCGTTTTCCCCCGGTTTCGACAAGTTGATTGAAACCAACTTGCTGTGTGTTACCGGCGATAGTTTGTGTGTAAGGATTACCAAAACCGTATTGCAGCGCGAATTGAGGGTTGGGAATTGCACGCGCAATTTTGGTTTGTGCACGAGCAATTTCGAGGTTGCGCAAAGCAGCAGTTATTTCGGGATTGTTTTGATTAGCCTGATCGAATGCTTCAACCAGGTGCAGCGCAAAACGATTCACGGGCCTATTAGGCTGGTCAGACACACCTGGCTGTAATTCGAGCGGGTTTATCGCTTGAGCAAAACAACCACTCGAACTCAAAAAAAGACTGATAGTGACAAGTAATTGATGTTCGCGCATTTTGCTTAACTCAAGATATTTACTGCCCGTGCGGCAACCAGTGTTACGGTGATAATTGAAATAGCCGACTGACACAGCATGAGGATTTTCGCCTTCACAGTAAGTGGCATGGTGTCAGTTGGACTGAAGGCTGTCGCGTTGGTGAATGCAACGTATATGTAATCAATGAACTGTGGACGCCAATCGTTTGCTGCTACTCCTGCAGTCGCCATCTGAGGAAACAAGAAATCAGGCAAGCAGTGTCCCGCATGAAACATTCGCTCGTCTGGTCCACCGCTATCAAGCTCCCAATACCAGAGAGCGAAAACAATTACGTTTGTGATCCAGATGCCCAGGGACGAAAAAAGCAGCTCTGGTCCGGTCACGCTCTTTCCGTTGTACAGGAGCATTAAGATGAGCAGAATCAACGATGCAAAATTGGCAATGTTGACTACGATGATGAGTGCGAAGGCTAGGAACTGATTCAACCGACCCTCGTGCGGAACACGGTGCGGGGCTCTCATTGAAAGCGGAAGCAAAATCGCCAATTCCATGAGTGGCATCAGCCAGAATGGTCCCCAGATGTACTGCTTGGGAAGAGCCAAGTGTAGACAAATTGCCACAAGTACAGCAGCGGATGCTGGCCAACGAGGTTCATGTGCAGATTTCATTGACTCCACCTCTCAGCGAAGATTTTTTGCAAGAAAATCTTCGGCGACCTTTAACGTATCCGGCCGCAAAATATCGTGATCGGAATCTTTGATGATCTTGAATTCGGCTTTTACATTGTGCGCTCGTAGCAGCCTGTAGAACTCTTCGCTCTGTTTGAGCGGCACGACTGTATCATTCTCTCCGTGCATGATGAGAAATGGGGGATCACGGCTGTCGATATATGTCACTGGACTCGCGTCCGCGGCCAGTTTTTTGTTCTTTGATGGTAAGCCGCCAAGCAATTTTGCAACCGGGCCTTCCATCTCGTCCAATTTCAGCCGCTTATATCGTTCGCCTTCCAGGGCAATTGCAACAAGATCCGTTGGTCCAGACCAATCGACTACCGCTTGGACATCGCTGCGTTGATTCAAGTTGCCCAGATTTCCTTCAAGGTTTTTGATACCACCGCTGGTGCCAAGTAGAGCGGCTAAATGTCCTCCAGCTGAAAATCCAAACACCCCTATCTTGTTGGAATCAAGCCCATACGTCGCACCATTAGCGCGTAAAAAACGAACCGCCGCTTTCACATCAAATATTTGTGCTGGGAAAATGCCTTCTTCACTGTAGCGATAGTTGATACTTGCTACAGCTAAACCATGATCCATGAAATCTACGGCAGGAGTTTCCAATTTATCGCCAACCTCCCAGCCTCCGCCATGAAGCAAAATAACAACCGGCATGGGAATTTGGGCGCGCTTTGGAATATACAAATCCATCTTGTGCGCCCGATCGTGCATCGTTGGGGCGTACTCGAGTGTTTTCGTCGTGTAGTTGTACGGTAGATTACTGCTCGCCAGTTTCTTTTTATCACTTGCCTTGGCATTGCAAGCACCGAGCACCACGCACGGTATCAGCAAAAGTCCTAGCACCACTGACAAATTAGCAGATACAACCTTGATTCTACATTGGAGAATCGACGTCGGTTGCTTCGTTTGGGCTGCAGTAGAGCTAGCAGAGAAAGTGCTTTTCTCATCTAACTTTTTGCAATGTTCAATCCGTAAATCGTCGAGAACAAGCATTACGGCTCCTCAACTTTCGGGTTTATGCAGCTTCTCGTGTCGCTGCGCATTAACTAAAGCTTCTTCCGACTCGGCTAGTTTGCCCAATCGCTGCATGACCGCGCTGTAGCGCCGCCAGGTCGCTGCAGTGTCGCTATGCCTTCCCTGGTCTTGCAGCACTAAAGCCTGTTTGTAAAACTTCGCCGCTTGCCAATAGTGCGCTTGCTTTTCAGCGATTTTGCCCAGTCCAACAAGCGAATCCGTCGCCAAAGTTTGCGACCTCTTCGAATTAGTTGCAGCACTCACGGCGCTGTTGTAAGCCGATTGAGCCATCTTATCGTTACAGGTCTGGGCGTAACAATCGCCTAACCCATGGTAAGCATCAGCAAGAGACTCCGATCGACCTGCTTTCGCTCGAAGCTTTTCCGACTTCACAAGCTGGGTAAATCGCTCGATAGCTTTCGGCACGTTCCCTTCCGCTAGGAATACAAGCCCCTGCTGGCGCAGATCTTCTGCCTTAATCAGCACTTTGTTCTGTTTTTGAAGAAGATAGGCTTCGGATGTATGACCGCTTACCTCTTTGTCGAATGCGTTTGCATGTACTTGCGACATCACGCAAATCAAAATCGCACCCGCAAAGTTTTTCTTGCAGCGCCTATGAAACCAGCCATAGCCATGGCTCACGTGTATCCGCATTACAATTTCCCTCCTCGCTTGATTCGGATGTGACTTAGTACCTTGGCCGCGTCATGATCGCGTCCAAGTCGTTTGAGCAAGGCTGCATAACGCAGCCGAATATCCTGTTCTAAGCAAGATCTCAAAGTTGCCTTAACAGCTAGTGCGCGCCGATAAAACGTAAGCGCTTCGTCGGTGCGATTTGCACCGTCAGCAAGCTTGGCCAGTCCAAACCAGGCGCTAGCATATGCAGTGTTCGTCCGATCGTTGCGGACCGCAACAATCGCATTTAAGAAAGAATCTTCTGCCAACTCGTTGCAGTCCAACTGCGAATAGCAATCGCCTAATGCAACTAGTGCTCTGGCTAAATTGCTTGACTCACCGCCAATTGCACGCAGCTTCTCCAGTCGAACGATTTGTCGAAACGAGCGTGCTGCGTTGATTAAATCGCCTTGAGATACAAACTCGAGTGCTAGCTGCCAAATGGTATCAACATGAACATCTATGGTTTTATCCTCTCTCGCATTCATCTGAGCAGAGTTAATTGACTCGATGTCGCTGACGACCCTTTCGCTGTTGTGTTGTGCGAAAGCAGCGCTCACGCTGATCACAAGTGACGTTGCCGAGCCGACAATTTTTTGTGCTCGGCAGGTTATTCGCGTTCGTTGGTTTGCGCTGCTCACTGAACACCGTCATTGTCACTGGGCGCAGATGAAAGTAGCTGGAAAACTGACGCGCGAATGTTGGCGCAAATATCGTCTAGCGGAAGATCATTTGCACTGTCATCAAATGGGCGTTCAACATCTTCGGCTAGCATCTCCAAGCCGAACATCAAATAGCAACTAACAAGCATGATTACCACGGTGCCGCCGTGAAACATCGGAGCCAGAAGCCACGGTAGGCATGCCAGGTTGAGCAACAAAACGATCCACAAAAGCAATTTGTATGATGATGCTATAGGCGATTTTAAAATTCGTTCAGTAGCTCCGCATATATCCATGAATGCGCGAGCGTGTGAGTCGATTTGAATCTGCTCCCAATCACCGAGGAAACTTTGTTTCCGCCAAAGTTTGAGTTTTTTATAGAGAACCAGCGCAATTGCAGACGGTATGTGGTTGGTGTTCGGTGGCAATTCCAGCCGCAATAATGCGGCGCCATTTCGCTCTCCACGTAAGTGCATCTTTAGCGACTCGGCAAAACTGGCAATTAACTCGGCACAAAATGTTCGTTCTGCTTGAGAAAGATCACAGCCGTAACTTTCAATCTTGATTGCTAAATTGCGGCTGTCATTAACCAGCTGTCCCCAGAGCTTTCGCGCTTCCCACCACCTTTCGTAAGCACTGTTGTTGCGAAAAATGAGCAGTAAACCGAAAACAACGCTCACTGATAAAGCAGCAGCGCCCTGAAAAGTTTGAGTAGAAGGAACGGCGTGTAGATCAATAACACAAACGATCGAAGAATAAACCAAGCTGATTAAGAGAACAGCCACAAGTCTGAACCCGCCAGGCATGAACAACGCGATCAAGCGAATCGTTTTGTCCAGCAAGCTTGGTCTTTGCACGGTTGGCTTATCGATTTGAGTAAGCGTGGAGTTCTCTAGTTTTTGCATTGATTACAACGGCCGCCCCACAGCTTGTTCCAGGTCGGTCAGCGCTTGCTGATACAAGCGCACAGCATCAAGGTATGCTGACTTCGTTTGCACATTCGCTTGCTGTGCTGACAAAGTTGAAGTGATATCGTTTTGACCAACTTCGTAAGCACGCCTCGCTAGTCGAGCTACACGGTCGGAGGCAGGCAAAATCTGCGCTTGGAAGATCTCAACTCGTTCTCGAGCAGATGCAAGTTGCTGGTATGCAGTTGTAACTTCTTCAGTGGTCTGGTTCCGCACTGAGTTTAACTCCAACACGAGTTGAGCTCGTTGTGCTTGCAATCGAGCGATTTCGCCTTGGTTCCGGTTCAATACGGGAATTTCTTGAGTAACTCCAATGTAAAATCCACGCGTCGCGATCGACGGTCGCGGCGGGTTGCCTGAGTACGAACTGCCGGCATTCAAAACAGGGTTTGGATACCGGTTGGCACGCGCGACTTTTAAAACTTTGTCTGTAACAACAATGCTTTGTTCAGCCACTTTCACATCCAGCCTGTCGCGTAGAGCTTGTTCGACAAGTACAGATTGCTCCGGCAACTTTTCGTTGAAGTCGGGCAAAAGCTCATGGGTCGCAGCTCGCAGTGGAAACGGAGGCAACGTCGAAACTTCGACTGCGCTGGCGTAACCGCGACCCAGCAAAATTGATAAACGTTGCTTGACTTGAGCGACTTTTCTTTCGCTTTGTTTGAAGTCCGCGGTCGCTTGCATTGCAGCCAGGTCGGCTCGGTAAACATCCAGACCAGCGACGTCGGTAGCCAGGTAGCGCCTGTCTGCCACCTTTTTGACGCCATTTGCCAAACGCTGGAGCTCCGCAAGTGTGTCGCGTGTCTCGTTAGCGATCACAACGTCTAAATAAGCTCGCCTGATCAGTCCGCGAAAGCGCCAGAGATTTCGTGCAATTTCGAGATCTGCTTGTTGAATTTGACTCTTTGCTGCAAGTAATCGGAATACGAGTTTCCAGGGCGGTTCAATCGGAAGTGAGCCACCAAATTGCCTCGAGAGAGCGCCCGTGTCGACTAGGAAGAAGAAAGAGGGGTTCGGTAAAACTTTGGCTTGCGTTCTGGCCGCTTTTGCAATGCCTAGTTGAGCGCGAACGCTCGCAACGCGCGGACTGTTGACGATGGATTCGTCAAAAGCCGCTGATAATGCCACAGGAGACGCGCTCATGGTGGGGTCGGACTGAGTTTGTGCGGGCGCCATCAATCCTGGATCCGCCGACGAGCTATGTGCTGGCGGCATACTCCAAGCCAGTAGCAGCCCACAGAGCGCAGTTAGGCTTAGTCGCACTTCTGTTCGCACGCGGCTATCTCCACTTGGATGGTAGTGTGATTGATATTGAAATCGTGCTGACAGCATTCGGCGATGTCATTCAAGATCCGCTGTCCATCAGTTTCTTCGCGCACGAGAACGTGCCCTGAGAGCGCATCGAGTCCTGATGTAATGGTCCACACATGTAAATCGTGCACATTGAGAACGCCATCAACTTTAAGTACGGACTTTCGCAGCTCATCGAGTTTTATGCGGTCAGGAGTGCCTTCCATCAACACATGCACGCACTCCATGAGCACGTTCCATGTTCGTGGTATCAGCGCAAGTGCAATGAGAAAGCTCACGATCGAGTCGATCAAAATCCAGTGAGTTAACTGAATTATGATCCCGGCAACAACAACTCCAAGCGCTGCCAGCATGTCGGAGAGAACTTCCAGATAAGCAGCTTTCGTGTTCAACGACTCTTTGGCATCAGCGCCTAAAATGCGCATGGAAATGAGGTTGGTGGTGGCGCCGATAATACCAATGACAATGAGTGGGACACCCGGCACTTCGACGTGCTCCGACAGCCGCCTATATGCTTCGTATAAAATAAATCCGCACATACCCAACATGCAGAGCGTGTTGAAAGATGACGCTAAAATTTCAGCCCGATAATATCCGTACGTTTTTTCGGATGTGGCTGCTTTAGTTGCAAAAGAACTTGCAATCAACGCAATTGAAATCGCCGCTACATCTCCTAGCATGTGTCCAGCATCGGCCAGTACCGCAAGACTTCGCGTTGCAAGACCGAAAGCAAACTCCAGCAACATGAAACCACCGGACAGTCCAAACACTTGCCACAGGCGACGGCGACTCAAGCTCCGCAAAGCTGCGACGTTGTCGTGTGTGTGTCCACTATGTTCTTCGTTTGCTGAATGATGAGCGCTCATGTCACTACACCTGCTTTGCTAAGCGACGGGACCGCGGTTTCTCACGCGTAATTTTTTTGGCTAAACTCTCAAACCAGAGATAAAGGTTTGGAAGAAGCAGAAGCGTTAACAAGCTGGAGGTGACCAGTCCGCCAATTACAACGGTCGCAAGTGGTCGTTGCACTTCAGCGCCTGCCGAGCTGGAAAACGCCATCGGGAAAAAACCAAGGCTGGCAACAAGTGCTGTCATCATGACCGGGCGTAATCGCGTCAGAGCACCCTCGATGACCGCGGACTCAGTATCCATCGTATTCTTCAAAGTATTGATGTAGCTCACCATGACGACACCGTTTAAAACAGCAACCCCTGATAGGGCAATAAATCCAACTCCCGCCGAGATGGAAAACGGCATTCCCCTGAGCGCCAGGGCGAAAATGCCACCAACTATGGCGAACGGGATACCGGTGTAAATAAGCAGCGCCTGGCTGATTGACCCAAACGTCATAAATAACAGGATAAAAATCAAAAGTAATGCGACCGGAACAACAATCGATAGCATCAAAGTAGCCCGCTGCAGATTCTCAAACTGCCCGCCCCACGTGATGTAATAGCCTTCCGGCAGTTTTAACTCGCGGTCGATACGTTGCTGCGCCTCTTTCACAAAAGAGCCGATATCTCGCCCGCGTACATTCAACTCAACAACGATGCGACGCCGTCTATCTTCCCTGGAAATCTGAGCCGGACCCTCTTCAACTTTTATCTTGGCCAGACTGCTCAAGGGAATCATGGCACCACCAGCTTTTGCCGCAACGGGCGGTGCAGCAACTAGCAGTTTTTGAATTGACTCAACATCTTTGGCACTGGCTTGATTCAGACGCACAACAATTTCAAAGCGTTGCTCGCCTTCGTACACCATTCCGGCTGCCTGACCAGCCATGAGCGATTCGATCATGTTATTGACGTCTTCGACATTGATGCCGTACCGTGCGATCGCGTTGCGATCCGCCTCAATAATCAGTTGCGGCAGACCTGCGGTCTGCTCCACTTTCACATCGGCTGCACCCGGCACAGCGCCTACGATTTTGCTTACCTTCTCGGCTGTTTCCCGCAACTTGTCGAGGTCGTCGCCAAAAATCTTGACCGCAATATCTGAGCGCACGCCGGCAATTAATTCAGCGGTTCGCAATTCGACTGGTTGCGAAAAGCTGAACACTGCTTGCGGCACTTTTTCTTCGAGCGCTTTAGACATTTTATCCACAAGCTCCTCGCGCGAGGACGCTGAAGTCCATTTGTCCGGCGGTTTTAATGCGACAAAAACGTCGACTGTGTCTACACCCATCGGGTCAGTTGCCACTTCAGCGCGACCGATCTTAGACACCACTTTCAATACTTCTGGAAACGATTTGAGAACTTGTTCCGCACGTGTAGTTGTTGCAATCGATTGACTCAAAGACACGCTCGGCAATTGCTGGATCTGTACAGCCAAAGAACCTTCGTCAAGTCTCGGAATAAACTCAGCGCCCAGCATCGGCAGCGTGACCGCGCTGAAAATGAGCAGGGCGAGCGCGACTGCGAAAGTCTGAAAACGGTAAGTTTCCGCGAGCAGCAAAGATCTCTTGTAAACCGGCTTAACGAGCCGCACAAGGAAACTATCCTTTTCGCTCACATCTCCCTGCAGTATGAGAGTAAGCATTGCCGGAATGTAGGTTAATGAGAAAAGCAGAGAACCGGCCAGAGCGAACACGATGGTGAGCGACATTGGCTTGAACATCTTGCCTTCAATGCCAGTTAAGCTAAAAATTGGCATGTATACGATTGCAATAATCGCAACAGCGAAAACAACCGGACGTCCGACTTCAAGACACGCGTTGAGAATAGTCGTCGTGTTGGAATCCGGGCGTCCGTGCTCTTGATTGAGAGCTAAACGTCTGATCGAGTTCTCTACCATCACGACCGCACCATCGACGATCAGCCCAAAATCAAGTGCACCCAGACTCATCAGATTGCCGGACACTTTGAAGACGTTCATGCAGATGGCCGCAAATAACATTGCAAGCGGAATAACGCTTGCGACAAGCAATGCTCCACGCCAGTTTCCTAGCACCACCAGCAATACCACTATCACCAGTATCGCCCCTTCGATTAGATTGTGCTCGACTGTCTCAATTGTTCGGTCAACAAGCTCTGAGCGGTCATAGAAAGGCTTCAGTCGGACACCTGGTGGCAAAGTTTTACGTATCTGGTCGATGCGTGTTTTTGCTCGCTCAACTACGGCGCGCGAATTTTCACCCTTCAGCATCATCACGATGCCGGCTACAATTTCACCTTTGCCATCAGAGACGACTGCACCCTGTCTGACTGCCGATCCTGTAATCACATCTGCGATATCTCGGACGTAGATTGGCACGCCCTCTTTGCCCGATTTGACGACGATGTTACCGAGCTGCTCGGTCGTTTGAGCAAGACCAATCCCGCGCAGGATGTACTGTTCGCCACCATGTTCGATGTAGGCGCCACCTACGTTTTCGTTGTTCGCTAAAACTGCTGTGACAATGTCTCGCAGTGTCAGTCCGTACGCCATGAGCTTAGCTGGGTCGACTCGGAGCTGGTACTGCTTCTTTTCGCCACCATAGCTGTTCACTTCTGCAACGCCCGGAAGCCCCATAAGCTGCCTGCGTACGGTCCAATCTTGGATGGTGCGCAGATACTGCGGGTCGTTTTTGTTCCCTTTTTCTGGCAGGAGCTCATACTGATAAATCTCTCCCAGACCAGTTGAAATCGGTCCCATCTCGGGTGACCCGATTGACTCGGGTATTTGTTGCCTGACCTGCGAGAGGCGTTCAAGAACCAGCTGTCGTGCAAAGTAAGTATCGACTTGCTCGTCAAAAACAATGGTTACAACCGAAATTCCAAACTTTGAAATCGACCTAACTTGAGTGACTGAAGGCAAGCCGCCCATCGCAATCTCAATTGGAAAAGTGATCCGCCTCTCGATTTCCAAAGGCGCTAACGAAGGAGCTGAAGTGAGAACTTGAACTTGGACGTTTGTGATATCAGGCACAGCATCAATCGGCAGATTTTGTAGGTTGAAAACGCCCGCGGCAATCAGAAAAACTGTTGCAAAAATGACAAGCAGGCGTTGCTGCACTGAAAAGCGAATGATTGCTTCGATCATTAATCTGCGTCTCCCAGCTGTCCTTTCAGAAGTTTGGACTTAAGCACAAATGCGCCTTCGACCGCGATTTTTTCACCAACTGCAATACCACTTCTTATAGGCACCATGCCTTGCGTTTCGGCGCCGGTGACAACTGGGCGTACATCGAACAACTTGTCTTTGTCCTGAACGAACACCACATTTTTGCCCTCGACCTGTTGTACCGCTGATGCCGGCACGTAAAAGACGGAGCGGTCAATTGGTCTGATCAATTCAATCTGGACAAAAGATCCAGTCTGTATTCGCCCATCAGGATTGTTGATGACGACACGAACACGCGAGGTTCTTGTATCCTCACTCAACCTGGGATCGATAAAGCTGACACTGCCTGCAATCACTTTGCCGTCAACCATTACGCGAGCTGGCATTCCCAGGCGAACGTATTGCATTTCAACTTCCGGCACGTTAGCGATAACCCAAAGCGATGCCGTGTTTGCAATCGTCATTAATGGTTTTCCCGCTTCTACGCCCGTGCCAGGATTGACATTGCGCTCAATCACAATTCCGGCAATCGGTGAGCGCAGGCTCAGCGCCGATATGTCGTGTTCAGAACCTTCTTTATCGCTTGGAAGTTGCGCATTTAGTGCTTGCAATGATTCTCGGAGATGCTTTTCTTCAGTTTCACTGGTTTTGACCGAAGCAACAGCGTCAGACACCTCCCGATTGAATGAGATGTCCTTCTGGAAGTTGTACTCTGCTTGTGCGCGCTCGTAGTCCGACTGCGCAGCCACCATGTCCTTACGTGCACTTAGACCTTCGCTCACTAGCTGCTTGGTGCGTTTGAGTGTGCTTTCTGATTCATCAAGCGATGCTTTTGCTTTAAGTATTGCTACTTTGTTGGCAGCCTGCCTGGCTCGCTGCAGCGTCAAATTGGCAAGCTTCAATTTGGTTTCCGCTTCGTGAAGTTTGCCGTGTGTTTCAGCCACCTGCGGGCTTTGCATTGTGATCAAAATCGCCCCTTGAGCGACATGATCACCAAGTGCGACTTTCACATCGGCGATCCGACCGGCTGCCAGAGAGCTTATCTCCTGCACTTTGAGCTGATTCGGTTCGATTGTGCCGGTGATCTTGATCATTGGCGTAGGAGTTTCACGACCAACTTCCCGTATCTTGATCTCAGACAACGCCTGGTTAATCTCGAGCGCTTTGCGCGCTCCCTCTTTCTCTGCTGCTTCTGTGGCTTTCTCCGGTTCGTTTTTTGACGAACGATTTCCGATCGCAAACCACAAGATGCCGCACAGAACGAACACGACGGCCACGGCACCACATGTCACAAGCCAAGCCTTGCGCTGCTTGCCCGGTCCCCCAGACTTGTTTGAAATAGATGTATCTTCGGGCGCTTGCATGGCACGAATCTCCTAAATAGCACACAACTCAAAGGACGCGACGGAAAACCGTCGCGTCCCCTTTTCTCGGTTAAGCGCTTAGATCAGAAGTTGTTGATGCATTGCAAGCAAAGTCGGCTTGCATCCATTGGGCGGGGCTTTATTAAAGAAGCACCATTGAGCAGAGTTTTTAAACCGACAGGTATTAAATGAAAACGCTTGCTGCTGGACTAGCGCCACTGCCGCGAGAACTGCAACAGCATCACCGCCCGCCAGGGTTGTGCTTTCCAAATTGAATTTACAACAGGATTTTTTGTGACCACATTCGGTGCAATTATCGCCATCCGCCGCCGATAACACAGCAGTAGCCGACACGGTTTTCTCTGCCGGGCAAACGCATGCGTGCGCAACTCCTGCGCGCAAGCACAGGAAGAGGACAAGCAAACAAGTGATAATGGCTTTCGTTTTCATCTTAATCAAATCAGAACGTGATGTATAGTCGCATAGACCGCAGGAGTCGCGCAACATCTTTGCATTTCATCAAGCTAACAACTCGATACACAAAGCATCGAGATAAATGCGCGCCACCAAATATGGTGGCGGTACGTTTGGCTGAATTATGATTATCGGCGGCGTTCATTCAACTATTAAATCAATCGCTTTAATTATTGACAACATAACCTGAACTGTGTACCGTGTCAAACAAGATATTTCACGCCGCTTCAGCCGTGCGGTGCCGATACGTTCTTCATGACGAGGTTTATGCTTTGCAGTCTTGTTTTACGGAAAAGCAACGTCGAATTCTTAGCTCTCGCTTCGGCCTCGAGCAGAAGACAAGGACATTACGCGATCTAGCTGAAGAATACCGAATCAGTCCGGAAAGCGTGCGCTCTATCGAACGACGTGCTCTTCGAAAGATAGAACTGAGACACCTTTCAGTCGTTAAGCGTGCTGACTTTCCATTCCCCTCAAGCAAACTCTCTGCAATCGAAAAGAAAATCCTGACTGTGCTCTGGGGAATTGAGGACGGGATCTGGCGCGACTACCTCGTCGCTGCCAGTGCGTGCAGCACAACAGTTGATGTGGTACTCGCGGTCGAACGTAAAGCGATAGGCACCAAAAACAAATTCTAGAAGGAGAGTAGATGAGTGATACCACCCGGAAGGGAGCAGACATTTTTTTTCGAGCACGTTGCCGGTTGCCCTGCGTCTCCACAGACGATGGCTTTTATGCGGCTTTATTTGCAGCGGAAGCATGCGGACACAAATTCGTTGAACCCCTTCTGGTTCGAACCCTGAAGGAATCGGCTGTATCAGGCGAAGAGGTTCTGCTTGAATATCCGTTTGAAGATGGACAATCGATATTTATGATTGGTCGCATCAAAGCGCTCGTGGAAAGCGGCAAAGCGGTAATTGTTGATTTCAGCATACTGCGACCGTCTTGCACACAGCCAGGGCTTAACTGACCCAAGAACTTATTACCAATTAGTCGACAAACAAAATTTGAGAACACCAAGATGACTAGAATCGAACAACAGAATCGAGCTAATGCAACTGAGCGCGAAGGGAATCTGCGAGCTCCTGATTCAAGTGATCAGCTGCGAAAGTCTGTGCAGCCGGAACTGCTTGGCTTCAACCCCTCAGGGGCAAGATCCGTCGAATCGCGCAGCGATACCGCTCACTCTGAACCATTTGACTCAAAACGCACCTTATCCGACCTGGTCAAAACTGGAGCGATAAAAGATATCAGCCGAGGCGCAGATCAGACTCTGGAATTTAGCGATTTGAATGATCGCACACCACCCAAAGTATCAGTCGATTTCACATCAAATACGGATTCGGGAAATCCTACTTTCCGTGTAAGAAACGACGGCACAATTGAAATGAGTGGCGATCCGGAAAAACTAAACACTAAAAATATTTCGATTCAAGTCGAGCGCTCGGACGGACAAATCTATCCTAATCCCGAACAGCAAGAGCAGCTCAATAAGCTCGTGTCGTATCTCTCCGAGCGCCTGAAGGTACAGTATCCCGACCTAGCCAAAACGGGTCTTGAAGTTACTGACGCAAATGCACTGGTTGCTTCAAATACTCGGCAAAAATTAGGTTTGCGTCAACCGGCTGAAAATGACGGCAACACCCCAGAAACTCAGCAATCTATCGGTAGTATGAATCGCTTCCGCGGGGGAAAAGGCGGCGAGATGCCGGTTTCCGACACCCGCCAGTATTATCCTGACCGAACAGTTCCAAAGCAGCCAAACGAATCAACCCGCGAAGTAGCAATCAAAGAAGCCGCAGCCGGTCTTTTCAACGCAGATAGAGAGAAGCCGTACGAGACGATACGCAAACACCCACAAGGTGACAATCGTTTGGGTAGATATGGGTTGAGCGGGCATCAAATCGAACAGTGGCTTTCTGGTTTGGACTTGGGCACGCCACCTGATCCCGCCAAAATCAATGAATTGATCAAGCAGGGCAAGCTACCGCAAGGTTTCAATGCAGGGGCTTTAAAAGCTCTGCAAGATCTCGCCAGTAAAGCTCAAAACGGAACTGTCAGTAGTGAAGATCTGAAAACAGCGTTACCGAAGGAGTTGCAGGAGTCTATTGCGACTGACCTGGTTAAAAGCTTTGGTACCAAGTTCGGTGATAGTCCTGGTGCGATCGCTGCCGCCATGCTTACCGGCAAAAACGCAGCGGAGATATCGCAGAGAGACCTCGACTCACCTTCCGCCAAACAGTCCGTTGAAGCTGGACAACGGTTGTTCGATATCGCTTCAGCCCGGCAACAAGCAACTCAACCCAATGAAACTGTCAAATGGGGGGCGGACGGGCGTGTCACCATTGGTAATGGCAAGTGGTTAAATGATCCGGCCGCTCAAGCACTGGCGGCAGCCAAAGCAGACGCCGCAGCACACGGGGTACCAATTCAAGTCAATTCAGCAGGACGGACGTTCGAAGAACAATCACGACTCTATGCCAACCGGGGCACAGCTGGCATCTCTAGTGTCGTCGCAAAGCCGGGAACGTCGAATCATGAAAGCGGAATGGCTCTGGATGTCCAAAACTATGCACAAGCTAAACCGTATCTACTCAAGTATGGTTTCGTTCATGGAGACGGACGCGGCGTAATTCAAAATGACCCTGTCCATTTCAAATTTACCGGTGGGAATAGGAACGCTTAGATTTGAGAGCCTTCTAGCGCCTCTCAAAGGCTTCTCGTCGCGTTTTATTTTTTACTGCTCTGCCGTTTTTTGCCATTAGCCTTGTCTTTGACTTTGGCCTGCTCCATGTCATCAAGGAGGCATAAGCCTTTTTCAAGCAGCGATCTGACGCAACCATCCACCAGCCTGTAGTGGACATGATTGCCGTGACGCTGGCATGCCAGTATGCCGCCCAATGTTAGCCTCTGCAGGTGACCCGATACCGCCTGCACCGTCATTCCGCAGCCAACGGCTAACTCCGTCACGCTCATCTCGTCGTTGTTGCACAAGAGGTTTAATAGCTTAAGCCTTGTGTCGTTCGCCAGTACCTTGAACATTTCCTCAAGCTCAGTGGCCTGTTCTTGACTGAGCAGAGCCTCTCGGTAGCTGGGTTTTTGCGAACAGCAATCGTCTTCCATTTTGTTGCACTTCGTTCTGAATTTAGGTTTTCAACTATTAAATTGTTTGCTTGAATGCTTTTTCATATTGACATCGGAATCGGAAATCTCTATCTTCGAGTTGCAGGTAATTTGTGAGGTTTGATTGTGCTTGTCGCGGACAATCCCAGTGTTGAAGGAGGTTTAGAGGGATCGGTCCAATTCGCCGATAATGGTGTGCGTCTTTTGGAAGACAGCACCAAAGCGGCTTCAAATTCTGTTATACCAAGTTATAACGTCGAACGAACCCTCCCATCATCTTTTCCGTCAGGAACGATCGCCCCTGATGGCACAGTAACGTTCTCCCCCGAGCCCGCTAATTTCGGTAGTGATACTGGCTTGGGAAATGTCGGCAGCTCGCCGCTGCAGATGCTTGGTGAACAGATTTCCGGGATGTTGCAATCTCTTGCTAGTGCGATGCCCGGGATGGGCTTTCTTACCGCTTTGTTCGAATTCATCTCTAACCTGTTTACTAGTTTCGCAACTGCCGCTTTTGACCCTAAAGTGTGGGCTCAGCAAGCCCAGGCCAGCATTGATGCCATGAACAAGTTGAAAGCAACTTAGGCCTACTCAATTTAGATTTTGTGCGAGGTGCTCATGTGTTCCGACTGCAACATTGAAACTGTTCAAAACCAACTTGACTGGATCGACTTAAAAATGCCCGATGTGCCAGTCACTTCAAACATGCGCGCACGTGCAAGTGAGTATCTTCTCCCAAATGGGTGTTTATGCAAAAGAACGCGCATCTGGACGAAGGTTCTAATGGTCGACGAGACCGGGATGGCTTACATTCCAGCTGGTGTGGGAGGCACCATCATATTTGAAGATGTCGAGGAAACCTTGGTTGTCCGTTGGGATAATTCGCTTATCACCATGCATCAGCGAGGAGCTTTTTTAGACCGAGTCTATCGCATTGGTCAGTGCGCAACACTCTCGCAGTACTATCTTGAACAACACCAACCACAAACGTCGAAACCAAGCTAAAAGCATCAATTCAGCTTCGTTAACGGGCAGCGCGAGCAGTTCTTGGGGGAACTGCTCGTTGCTTTTTGGCATGATCCATTTTTAGCAACTTACGTTGCCATGCTCAATACAAGCAATATCAAAAAGCCGAAAAAAAATGCAGCTGTAGTTGCCGGTGTTTCAGGTTGCTCGTGCGCTTCCACCATGAGTTCTTCCGTGACCAAAAATAAAAGTGCAGCCAATCCAAACGATAAAACAGTCTCCATGACTCGATCTGGTGCTTTGGCTAGAATCAAATCTCCCACAACCGCGCCGATGAAAATCAATGACGCGATGCCAGTAACTATTTGCATTACTTTGACTTTCGACAATCCATACTCGGCAAGCTCCAAAGAAAGCGCGAGTCCGAGGGACAATAACTCAATCGTTAGAGCAATAGTTAAAAGTCGACCCTCACGCGCGCCCGCTGCAAAACCGATTCCGATCAGGAAGCCATCGAGCAGAACATCCACCGCCACTGCCAAAAGCAATGCTGAAGGAAAACTATTTTTTTCGCTTGCCTTCTCTTCAAGTTTTGTGGTCGTTGACTTAATCGCCAGCATGGTCAAGACGCCAATACCAAACCCTACCACCACATACATCGGGGCATGGCGCTTAATTACATCCGGTAATAATTCCACAGAAACAACCGCGAACACGACGCCGGCAGCCAGATGTTGCAGAAAGCCTCGCGCAACTGGACCCGGGGTTCGCCAGAGCGAAAGCAGTGCACCAAATATGGTGGCTATAACGGGGAACGCCGCATTAAGAAAAATAGTGCTCATATCGATTCCAAAGCGTTTCGGACTGGTCGGGGCAAATATCTTTTCTGCCAACAAGTGGATAGTAAGCGGATTGCGGGCGCATCGTCGAACGACGCTTGCGTGTGGTGGCAGTGATTCCGCAATCCGATTTGATCATACATGCGAAAGTTTGTTTCAACGCATTACGTTCAAGCAATCTAAAAGCGAAATGGTTTCCAAAATCATTTCGAACAATGAGTCACACTGGCAATCTTCAGTGGAAAGCTAACTGAAAAGAATACTCGCTATTCTAATCGGTTTTTCCGGCGTTTTGACGTGCCACCACCGGCGCCATCAGCAATCATCAAGATCAACACTACCAAATTATGCCTGCTCTGCAAGAACACAACTTTTTCATATTAGCCAATCTGGAACGAATCGGCGCTGCTTCGCCGACAACCGAGACACTCGTCCTGCAAGCCGATTTGCAGCTCGGCTCTGAGGAAGAGCCCATTCATGTCGATTGCACCAATCCGGCTATACCAGTGTGGTTATCCGGTCCTTTCTGGATTGCCGCAGTCATCTGCCTGGTTATAACCTTAATTCCATCGCCCTTCACCCACTTTCAGCTTGCCGTCACACTGCTTTATGCCGGTTTTGCTAAATGGATTTGGAACAATCCGTTGAAGTTTACGGAGCTATGGATTATTACCAACCATCGGCTAATTCAGGTGTCACATAAGCGAACAACATCCTACAAGTTGAGCGAATTTTGTGCGGTCAACCTTCATCTGCACTTTCGGACGATCGAATTCAGTCTTGTTCAAAATACTGCTCACTATATGACTGACTTGTCGTCCCCGACTGCAACTCACGCTGCCTTGCTCGACGCCGTTCAAAGCTCGAGAGAGCTTGAACCAAAGTTATGGGCGGCAGATAGCCGATAAATTGCGTTCACCAATTTTGATTCGATTTTGGAATTTCATCGTTTGTGGTCGAATCACTTTTGTCTCTTTGCACGTTTTCAGATTGAGCGTGATCTGTGCATTTGTTATCGTCAGTGATTGCTTTCCAGACGGGAAAGTGATGTACGGCAAGCAGCGTGAAGGTTAACAGTGTTGCAAGAGCGCTCAGGACATACATTCCAAACGAAACGGCCAGCCCAATTGCAGCAGCAGTCCAGAGTGTCGCAGCTGTAGTAAGACCGGTAGTTTTACCTTGTTCGCGCATAATGACACCAGCTCCGAGAAAACCAACACCGGAGACAATCTGTGCAGCTATTTTTGTATCAATCGTTTGTCCCAGTGCATGGGCGGAAACAAGTCCGAAAACACATGAGCCGAGCGAGACTGCTGCGTAAGTGCGTATACCGGCATCCTGACCGTGGCTCTCTCGTTCAAATCCGACGACACCACCCAAGATGGTCGCGATCAGCGCGCGGCAAGCCATCAACAATTCGAGTTGCCAGTCCATATGCTGATCCATAAGTGATGACGCCTGCGCCATTTACACGAGTCAGACGGCGCCAAAAGTCAGGATTGCGGGAATTGTCCGATGAAGAGACTGATCACATTTGTTCTGGAGGATGTGAGCCGCAATCCCAGCGTGATCATACAACTGTTTGACGCGTGCCTTCTCGACTTTCTTGCTAAATTTACGCACACCCACTTTGGCAATGGTTTCCAAATCCGATTCTATTCGATTTTTGGTTCGATTTGTTGACACCGTATATGGTGTCATGCCCTAGCTGGCGGTAATTTCGCGCAGCACTACACGCGATGGCCGCGACCTCCATGTTGAAATCGTTTCCACCAGGGACGAGTCGCTTCCGCTACCTGATTGGATAGCTCCGCAATTTGATTTTTCAACGCCCCAGCTTCGAGATCGTGCTTGCTGTTACTGTCTGAATGTTGGCTTTGTTCAAGATGCAGCTTGGCGCTAATTGCCGCCACTTGCTTTTTTAAGGCTGCGTTTTCATTGTGCAACAGATCTCGTTCTTGTGCTCGCTGTTCAGCCTGTTTCGCAAGATCGGGAAGCAGGCGCAATTCCAAGTTCTTTTGATGTAGTTCGCGCTCTTGATCCCGAATCATTTGCAAAAGCGGTTGCACCATCTCCTCAGCCAAAATGCGCAGTTTTGTGCGCTCCTTTTCAAGCCAATCAATTGAGGTACAGTCGCTCTCTAACTCGGTCTGATGCGCGTCCACGTCTTCGTCAATGCTGACGTCGATGCTCTCAGCGATGATAGTTTCAATAGCTGGCTGTTCCAATGAGCCTGGATTGAACTCTTTGAATCTAGACGCTGCCGCCTCAACTGCAGCGGCGTTGACAAACCACTTTTCCTTCAATCCGACGAGCTTTTTCTCGCCCTCAAGCTGTCCATTCATCAAGCGGATACGAACCGATCGTTCATCCAGATTCAAAATTTCTGCAGCTTGCTTAACACTCATAAAATCTTGTTGCGTCATAAATTTGCATATCCATTCTATATGTAATTGATTTGAAAACCCGCTCCACGACTCATTATAGACGGTTTTCCGGAAATCTCCGGAAAGGACAAAGGAGTTTTCCGGAAATCTCCGGAAAGGACAAAGGAGTTTTCCGGAAAATTCCGGAAGCTGTCCTGCGGATCTTTAAAGGCGCCGCTAATCGCTGGTGTTGGCAACGGGCGGAAACCGGTCCGATATCGATAGGAAATGTGATCCGGAATTTCCGGAAGTTCCGGAAAAGTTTAAACTCTAAGTATGCGAGTGATTGTTTTGGTTCTGCTGCACAATACGTGTAAGAACCCAAATCATTGGACGATTGATGGACGAGTGCTGCGAGAGTAAAGGTAAAGAGTTGAGCCAGCTGAGAGTACGGCACAAGCGCGTGTTGCTTGCTGTACTTGCGATTAACCTGTTGATGTTTGCAGTTGAGCTTGTTAGCGGTCTGCTTTCTCACTCCACGAGTCTGCTTGCCGACTCGCTGGACATGTTGGGCGACGCGCTCGTCTACATTTTCAGCATTTTTGTTATAGAAAAATCCTCCACGTGGCAAGCCCGCGCATCGTTGGCAAAAGGGCTAGTCATGCTCGTTTTTGGATTGCTTGTACTGGTCGAGGCAAGCGCAAAGTTAAGCAGTGGCACGATTCCAGAGGCACCGACCATGACTGGAATCGGACTTCTAGCGCTGGCGATGAATGGCGCCTGCTTCTTTCTATTGTGGAGCCACCGCGGTGATAACTTAAATATGCGCTCGACTTGGATTTGCTCTCGAAACGATGTGATCGCGAACGCGGGCGTCATTGCAGCCGGCGTCTTGACATTTTCGGTTCATTCCAACTGGCCGGATATCGTCATCGGCTCGGTGATTGCCCTAATATTTCTCCGCTCGGCTTGGGACGTTGTCGCCGAATCACGTCGCGCGCTAAAAGCCAACCACCGAATCAGCCAGTAAAATTCGTTTTCAAGCTCTGTTTCTACCGGAGTTATTTAACTCTTGTTTTGTTCACGATGTGTGTTAATCTGTTCATAGTTAACCCACCGGTGTTCACAAATGGCAGAAACTGTTCACAGCGAAATTCCTCATTTTTTTGAGATGATGAAGATCATTGAGGGGGCCCTAAACGCTGACCGAAACAAAGTCTTGTCATACGTCGAACAACTGGCTCAAAAGCTGGAAGTAGACGGCAACGTGAAGGCAGCGGAGAGACTAAGGCGCACTACAAACCAGTCCAAACTTGGAACCTTGTCGGCAGCTAATATCAACACTGTCATGCAGCTCCCCGTCGATAGTGAATCACGCATGGCGCTTGCTGACGAGAAGCATTTCGATGCCGATTCAACTCGAGTTTTTGTTGACCGCTCCGTACAGTTGCAACTCGATGAATTTTTGCACTTCGTGCGCAACGCGGACAAACTTGTGGCTCACGGTGTTGGTGTGTCGCCTTCCTTACTGATGTGTGGACCGCCGGGTTGCGGAAAAACGGAAATCGCCAAATTCTTAGCCGCACAGCTACGTTTGCCTCTTGTTACTGCCAGAATCGATTCACTGGTCTCCTCGTACCTGGGAAGCACAGCAAAAAACATGCGCTCCTTATTCGAGCACGCGATGGGTCGTCCATGCGTGTTGTTTCTGGACGAATTGGACGCCATCGGCAAGTTGCGCGATGACCGCCATGAGTTGGGAGAATTGAAACGAGTCGTTGTCAGCCTGCTACAGAACATTGACAGTCTAGAAAATCAAACGATTCTGATTGCAGCAACTAACCACGAACATCTACTTGATCCTGCTTTGTGGCGTCGATTTGCTTTCAAGCTCAAGATAGGACTTCCTTCAGAGCTCGCGCGCGAAGCGCTGTTTCAACACTTTCTGGCGGAGTTTGCCGACAGAAAATTGGTGTCGCTTTATGCTCATGCATCCGCCGGTTTAAGCGGAGCGGACATTCGGCAAATCGCGGACGACGCGAAACGGGCTGCTATTTTGAACGGCGAAACAACATCCAGCAAACCATACATTCTAAAGCGTGTAATCGAACTGCGCGTTCCGGAGCTGTTGCAGCCGACAAAATCGCTGGAAGAAAAATTGCGCCTTGCCCGCGAACTCGACCCAGCTCTATTTTCCTACCGCGTCCTCTCTGAACTTTACGATAAATCCACGGGCTACGTGCACAAAGTCCTGAACAAACAACAGGGAAAAGCTGATGAGCAATGAGCAGCGTCCCGTTAAAATCATCGTCCATCGAGACGAAGACTATTATGTGCCCCCACATGGTGGAGGCGGTGGTAAAAAAGTGTTCTGCGATGTCACTCCCGAATTGCGGAACAATTTGTCCACACAGCTAGCCAGCATCGAATCGCTTTTTGCCACCGCATTTGATACTAGTCCAGATGTTCCAGCGGTAGCTAAAGTTGTGATGAAAAAGGAAGCGCTGGCTAAAAGTCATCGTCCTGACGCGCTGCTGACGGATAGAACCTGTCCGATTATCGGAGTCGACCAATTTGGTGAACTATTGACGCAAGTGACGCCGGCTGGACTGTCCAAACTCAAAAGCCGCATTTTGCGCGACAAGACTAAAGTTGGACAAGCTAACATCTCGGCGATTGAAAATATTGTCCCGTATAGAATCGTCTCCGAGGTTGTTGAGTCGCTTGTCGAGAAAGTTGAGCAAGGGCTCAAGGCAGTGAAGGTCCGGTTATTCAAACATCAAAACAAAACCATGGATCTGGCTATTCTTCAACGTTTCCTTGAAATAGTCCGCGAATCAAATCTTCCGGAGCCAGAAGTTTTAAATTATGGAAAGCACTTGCGTGTCTTCCGCTTGACCGAAGTGACACCAGATGCGGTGCTGCGTTTGGCATCATTTGTAGGCACGCAGAAAATTTCCGAGTTTCAAACTTTTCGCATGGTCAGGCACATCGATGTTGAACGTGAAGCAGCTGCAAATGGGATATTTAAGCCGCCATCACCAGATCGTGAGTATCCGGTTGTCGGTGTTATCGACTCGGGCACAAATCCAACAGATCCAATACTTTCCCCATGGCGTGTGGGGAGGTTTGCATACGTTTTGCCTTCGGAATGCGACTACCGCCACGGAAGTTTCGTGAGCGGTCTACTTGCCTACCCAAGCCAACTGAACGGTAACGATACCCGCATTCCCAAAACGCAATGCAAATTTATCGATATCGTCGCCCTACCCGGCGAGCACAGCTCAAGCGGAGGCAAAATTAGAGAAGACGAAGCAATTGAGATGATCGGCGAGTCCTTACGCCTTTTCCCCGAACCGAAAGTTTGGAATTTGTCCTTCGGCAGCAATATTCCCATTAGTGAACAGACATTCAGTGACTTTGCAATCGCTCTGGATTCGCTGCAAGACGAACACGACGTCACGTTCGTTTTAGCCAGCGGAAATGCAAAGCCACTGCGTCGATGGCCGCCGACCCAGGAACTACACGGCGCCGATCGCATCTGCAGCCCGGCCGACTCGGTAAGAGCCTTGACCGTCGGTTCTGTTGCTTCACTTGGTGATGCCAATTCGTTAGTGCGTCCAGGCGACCCATCCCCGTTTAGCCGACGCGGTCCAGGACCTGCCTACATTCCTAAACCTGAAGTGAATCACTTTGGCGGTAATTGCTCGCAGAACGGCAAATTCGACAATGTTGGTGTCCTATCCTTGGATGGCAGTAATCATATCGTTGAGAGCATTGGTACAAGCTTCTCCGCACCACTTGTGTCAAATCTCCTGGCTAATATTCACCACGCCGTGAAAAAACCGATGTCACGTAACTTGGCTAAAGGACTGCTTATTCATTCGGCCGTCTTACGATCGGACCATGTCGAAGCCAACGAATTGATCTATCGTGGCTTCGGGGTGCCTGACGATATCGAGTCTATTCTCAACTGTCCAACATGGGCTTCCACCCTGGTTTTTGAGGGCGAATTGTGGCAAACACATGATTTTGAGAAGCGCAGTTTTCCGATTCCCAAATGTTTTCGCACTGACGCCAATAAAGTCAAAGGAGAATTCCTGATGACGCTTGTGTATGATCCGCCGCTCAACCCCGATTATGGCGTCGAATATTGCAGATCGAACATGGAAATCTCGCTTGGCACATACGATGTAGGCGCCGATTCCAAACGCAAACATCAAGGCAAAGTGCCGCCTGAAACTGGCGATTACAAACAGAATTTTGAAAGCTTCATGATCGAACATGGCTTCAAATGGTCACCCGTAAAGGTGTACCGCAAATCGATGTCCGGCATAACGGGCGATGAATGGCGATTGCACGTCGATTTGCAAAATCGAGCTGATTTTAACCAGGAAGTTGGTCAGAACTTTGCGTTGATTATTAGCATGTTTGATAAAGAAAAAAAATTGCCGGTCTACAACGATGTTGTGACTGCTATGCGAATTCAAGGCTGGGAGACAAGCAACCTCGAAGTTCGCGATCAATTGCGCTTGTCAAATTGAGGATAATTCGAAATGGGCAATAAGAAGAAGCCTGAAACCGTTGTAGTGTACCGGAGTTCCGTTACCGGTCAATTCGTAAATAAACGGTTTGCTGAAAAGCATCAAGCCACAACTGAAAAACAGCACATCAAAAAAACACCAACTCAAACCAAACAAAGTTAGGCTTCAAAAAATACAACACGCGTCGAACAGCTCTCATTCAATCTGACAGTTACTCCCGAGCGAGAAACGAATACGGCGTCGTAAGTAGCGCGAACGGCGGGCAGTGATGTCCGATTAGCGGAACTTACTTGTATGATTTGCATCGGTCAAACGTACCTGCGGTTTTATGACGACCGCAACTTAGCGACCAGTGGTTTTTTGCAACCAATTCGACACGGCAAATCCGCCGCTCTTCCAATTGCTAATCAGCTTACGGAGAATCGAGGAGACTTATGTCTACTGATGACGCGCAAGATCCTGCAGAACTGTCCCCGCGTCAAAAGGCGCTACACGAGCCAAATCCGCTCAAACGATTCTTCCAAGTTCTCGGACCAGGATTGATCACTGGCGCATCAGATGACGACCCATCCGGCATTGGGACTTATTCAATCGCGGGAGCAGCGTTAGGGTTTTCAACTTTATGGCTTGCTCTAGCGACTCTACCGATGATCGCCGCAATTCAATACAGCTGCGCCAAGATCGGCATGATTACAGGTCAAGGATTGGCTGGTGTGTTGCGAAAAAATTACCCGCGACCGCTTCTTTACGTAGCAGTAACCGCATTGTTCATTGCCAATACCTTAAACGTCGGTGCCGACATTGGCGCAATCGCGGCCGCCGTCCAACTGCTTTTTCCTGTACCGATTTTGCCTTCCATCATAGGCGTCTCCGTTCTCATCCTCGGCGCTCAAATTCTTGGAACCTACAGCTGGTTAGCAAATGTATTCAAATGGCTGACACTTGTTTTGTTCGCTTACATCGCCACAGCATTCTTCGTGCGAGTCGATCCGGTTCAAGTGTTTAAAAGCACCTTCATTCCAACCGTAAAGTGGACGCCTCAATTCATCTCGACCCTTGTTGCAATTCTAGGCACCACTATCTCGCCATATCTATTTTTTTGGCAAGCAAGTCTACAAGTTGAAGAAGATAAACGCGAGGGGAAACGTGCTCTCTGGCAGCGACGAGGCGCAAGCGACGCTGAGTTAAATCTGGCCGCGCTTGATGTGAATGCAGGCATGATTTTCTCAAACCTCGTTATGTACTTCATCATTTTCACTTGCGCCGCGACCTTGCACGCGCATGGTCAGACCAACATCGCTTCCGCCACCGACGCCGCTAAAGCATTAGAGCCGTTAGCTGGAAAATTTGCGTCCGTCCTCCTTGCTGTTGGTCTAATTGGAACTGGTTTGCTAGCTATTCCGGTTCTCACCGGCTCGGCTGCATACGCCCTGTCTGAAGCTTTCGGATGGCGCTATGGGCTGGACGAAAAGGCGCACAGGGCTAAACAGTTTTACGGCTGCATTGTGATATCGACAATTTGCGGCATGGCAATGAATTTTTTTGGGCTGAATGCAATGCAAGCATTGTTTTGGTCCGCTGTAATTAATGGCATTGTTGCGCCACCGCTGATGGTGTTCATCATGCTGATCGCAAACGATCCAAAGATAATGGGCGATCAGACAAACGGTCGGCTCGTCAACGTTTTTGGTTGGCTTGCCACCATTGCGATGGGAACGGCAGCGGTTGCGCTCTTCCTAACATGGGGTAAATAACAATGGAACTTTTGACCCTGCTCACCCTGCTGATAATTGTATGGGTTCAACACTCACACACACAATCAATGAAAAGGACCAGCGAAAAACTCCAGCGTCTGCAGTCCTTGATTGAGTCCAAACCAAAACTCCAAGAAGACAAGGACCCCACCCGCAAGACTAATCTGAGCTCGATTGTCGGGCTTTCGATACAGAATGATTTGCATCGCTGGGCACCACGCCGAGGTGGAACACCCGAAAATAATTAGTAGGCGGCTGAAATTAGCCTGTTTACGGAGCACGATGCTGTGAAGTCAACTAACGAGTCAGACCGTTTCGTTGTTGCAGAAAATGTCCCAAACAGAATACCAATTTTCGCGTCGACCTGATTTAGTGCGAGTTCCGGACAACTACCACGTCCGCAAAACAGATTGTCAAACTCGTAGCCAACGTTCGGGCGGCAGTGCTCTCATCTGCCGAATAACTTTTGCACCCAAGACTTTTTGGCTTGCGTCAGTTCGGTCTCCAGCAATTGTTGTTTGCTGTGCGCCTCATCGAGCTGCCGCGACAGCTCGTCCTTCTCGGAGGTCAGCTGCTCTTTCATGGCATCAACTTGTTTTTTTAAAGCTTGATTTTCAACGTGCAGAAGGTCTCGTTCCTGCGCTCTGTGCTCGGCTTGTCTCTGAAGATCCGGAAGCAATTTCAACTGCCTATCCTTATCTGCTAGTTCTTGTCGCTGATTGAACAAAAGTTCTTGCTGCGCTTCCAGCTTCTCTACCAGCGGTCTCATCAATTTTTCTGCCACCAGCTCCGGTGCAAACTGCTCTCGGAACATCTCGAGCATTTTGTCAAAATCTTTGCTACGTCCTCCTTCGACCTCGACATGTTCTTCAGGGTCATCAACGGCTTCGCCATCTTCAATGACGAGCGAGTCCACAATGTCATCTGGACTGAAATTCAAATGGACTTCTTGCTTGCCGGCTTTGGCTTGAAGTGCACTCATAATTTCTTTGTTTGGATAAATGCGCCACTCTTCTTGACCGTGACTGTTTTGCACAAGTGTGCCTTTGAGTTTACCGCCGTCCAGGCGATACATGACGCCGCGCTTTGTCATGCCAAGAGCATCAGCAACTTCTTTTACAGAAAGTGTTCGCATGTATGTTTACCTCATACGCGGACGCTATATAAAAACCGCAAATCGCCGCCCTGGTCCCGATTATATGGCGTCTACGGACAAAATTAAAGACGGCCCGCCGGAGATTGACTGTATATGCACGTTACGCCGGTGAGAAGAATGAGCTGCGAAGGAGATGGGAAATAGTGTTCGATCAAGATCTGCGCTGGCACGAGAGCGAGAAAAATTAGGAATCCATCGCGACATAGCGGCAATCAAAATCTGTGCGGATTGCGAAGACGGAGAAAAGTTGAAAACACGACACCACGGTTGATACAAAAAAATTTGACTGTGTTCTCACCGGGCGGGAAGACGGTAGGAAAAATTTCGCACCACCATCTTCCCGGGCGGATGTTGTTTCTTTGTCGTCCTTCCTGGCTGTTTAGCGCGACGGCGAAGAGTGCAGGAAGAAGGCGCTTTTGTGCACCTTCGAGTAATCTTTTAAATGCTTGCCCTGCAGACCGTTTCGCGCCTCCTTCTCGCTTCTTCCCCGTCCGTGCGCGAGTCTTGTGCGTTGAGGAAATTCCGGCAGGAAGCTTAACTTTCCACCCGCGAAGTCTTCCTTCCTGCCCGGTGGACTGCAAGTCGCTTGGATTTTCTCAAAACATCAGCAATGTGACATAAAGGAGGTTTTGACCCGAGAACAAACTTCCCCCTACTTTGCTTAGCCTGGGAAATCGCTAAGTGGATCAGCATTTCGGGATCGTCAAGGGTTGATCTGTAAAAACAGGCTGTTATCATGATCGACAACGGACAAGCACCGAATATGGTGCTTGGATATCGAAGAAATATCTTGAGGCAAGCGCCTCCTAGAAAGGCAAATTAGCAGGACAAAGAAAAAGACATCGCGGTTGCGATGCCTATTCTTGAGACCTTTTATGGATCTCGCTATTCAGTTGTCGTTCAGGTGGATTGGTCGTCCCCACTGATTGAACACAGGATAAGTGATTGATCCAGTCAGGTCAACCTGTCTTTTTTCAGGTTGAGTAATGCGAACTGGTGCACTTACAGCATCAGCGGTTCATGCTGCTGATATACATTCGCTCGCGTTTGATCAGGTCAAAGAGCGATTCCTTGAGATGTTCCCGCGCCGCACCGAGAGCATCTGGAAACGACGCGGACAAAGGCGGTGGTTCACACAACACACAACACGTTTATCCGACCAACAAATCCTCGATGCGGCTGAAGGAAAGCTGCAGCGCTTCGTTGGCGCCCGGTTCGATCACCGGACACGATATGCGGTGCTCGATATCGACACAATCAGCCCCTATTACAACGTCTTGTCCCTGGTCCGTCTGCGACGGGCGCTGGAAGCAGCCGGACTGACAATTACTCACCATTATCAAAGCAGCGACTCGGGCGGATGGCACTTATGGATCTTTTTCGATGAGGCGGTCGATTCAACTGAACTAAACAAATTGCTCGCGGCTTGGTTGAAAAGGCAAGGTTTTAAGCTTGGCTCCGGTGTCCTTGAAATTTTCCCATCTGCAAACGGTCTAAGACTGCCGCTGCAGCCCGGATTTGCATGGCTTTCAAACGACACGCAGCGCAATCAACTTACGTTCGAGCAGGCTCTGCGCCGCTTCCTTTGCGATGCTTCATGCACCAACAGTTGGCAAGGCGCGGTCGACCATATCTCCGCAAACCTGGTTACGCCGACAAGTGAACGTCGGGCAAACAAACGCCGTTCTGGTTTGATTCAGGAGCGCTGGAAACTAGGACGGGAACTGTGGCGAACCGGGTTGCAGTTCTGGGGGCAACGTCATGACGCCATGCTTGCCGTCGAGCACTACTTGTGGTTCGGCGACGATGATGCAGCCGTTGAAGCTTTGCCCGGTTACAACAATGACGCTGCACGCGAGCAACTGATTACAGATTGGCTTGAACGTAAGCACAACGGCATGTGTCGCCACATCAATCGCGGCGACTGGAAGAAGGTCAACGCTGATATTCAGCGTGCCTGTGCCTGGCGCCCATCAGTTCATGTCCACACCCCTTACGCACACACCGACCGAAAAATTGAACGGATGATGGAAAATCCGACACTCACCCCAAAGCGTTTCATAACGGGCAACATAGCCCGCTATAATTACGCTCTTGCTCGAATCACTAGCGCGTTCAACGAACTGGCAAGCCGCGGCCGAACTCCCTCCATCAATGAAGTTGCTGAAAAGGCCGGAGCTCACTGGAATACAGTTCGAAAACACTGGAATATCTTGACTGCTTCCTCAAGCGATCAGAGCCCGGGTATTGGTCCTGATCCTCAAGTCGTTAGGTCCTCTACAGCCTCTATGCAATCCGTAGAGTGTTCTTCACGAGTTTCCCTGGATGGTTTTAACTCTTTCTTTGCTCTGAATGCTTCACAGCCTCTTATAGAGTCTTCTTCAGAGCCGTCAAATTCCGTCAACCTGTCGCTGAATTCTTCTTCTGTACGCGATAATCCTGCGCTGAGCCAGCTATCTGAAAAACTCGTGAAAGCGTCTTCTGGATTGAGTTCGCACTTTTACTTCGAGCATACAAAAAATTTAGCGCTCGAGCAGTCTCGCTCTGGAACTGTGAGTGCATCGAAAGAATGCTGGAATAGTGTCGCTTTCAAAAGTTTCAATATTGCTGGTCAGAAAACGTTGGAAACTCACAAATTAGCTGACGGAGCTTTTAAACCAACCGAAAAAATTTCTTTGCCGATCGAGCGAAAGGAGAACCTCAAATGTTTTCTCAACGAGCCAGGCGAAGCGTTTCCTGAAAATTCGGAATGGGTCTGTAAGGGCAGTCTCGCTGACATCAACCATCGGTACACAAACTTTTATCTTGAGAGCGATATCGCCAAGTGGGACACCACCAAATTGACGTTGAACGTTCAAGTAGTGTCAGCGGCGATTACGACCGGCGAAATCAAATGCGTTGAGATGTTGAGATCTGCAGAACTTTTGACGTACGTTGATCAATCGCTATTCAAAAGTGCCGCTGAAACTACGGGGTATTCCTTCTTGCTTGCCATTTGTCGAGACCGCATAGTTGTGACTGGTCCACGCTTACTATTTTGCCTTCTAAAATGAACTCGATTATCAACCCTTCTTCAAAAAAAACATTCGGAAAAGGTATCTTTAAGACCTCGTCTTTCGTTGCCGTAAGTTTGTTGCCAGCCGCACTGAACATGGTTGCTTGGATGTCGGTCCCACCGCCGGCGCGACTTCCTCTCCCTGAAAAACTTGATGAATCGGTAGCCGAGCTCGTCGCAAGTGGTATGGTGACCGACCCCGAATTGGACTGGCCCTTGTACGGCGGAAAGATTCAGCTCACTGAAGCTGCAAAACCATTTGTTCATATCTGGGAATTTCTAGCCGTCGAAAAAAATCGCCAGTTCGACCCTTCTTTTCGAAATCCCTGAAAGCCTCGAAAAGAACTGGTTTGTTGAAGACGCAAGCGGAAAGAAACTAGCGCTCGATGACTTGCCAGCCGTCCACCCAGAAGAAGGAACCGTTTGGTGGCATTTGAATAAAAGTGAGCAGCACACCCCGCTTTGATTTCATGCCAGAAATTCTTGCGCCCGTTATGCTTTAATCCTCCGGTCCCCAATCTTGCCATGGTTGCAGTGAGTCGCCGCGTTTTCCACAAGCAAAACAGATCTCCTCTTGTCCCATCTCAATTCCCTTCCGATCAGAAGCCTCCAGACGTAAAACCAGATCATTACAGCAACCCTCGACGATCTCACCACCGACATACATGGCTTCATCGTCAAGCAAACTGGGCGGCGTATTCTCACAGTTTTCGTCTAGTCCCTCGCCTAAATCATCAGTTGAATAATGACAGCACAAGCACGTTAGATGCATCTTTTGGATAAACATCGCGGGACGATGGCAGGTCGGGCAGTTCACAATTGTTAAATCGTCACGTTTGGCTTGCAAAATGCGTTCAGCTGACTCGATAAATAATTTGTCAACAAACTCCTCAAGCTCCACAACCCGCAGACGCAGCGATTGTATTTGCGGTGCTACTACAGAATTTGTACCAAATTCATCCTGAATAAATTTAAGAACGACCACGAGTGCTTTCCAGCATTTTGCTTTGAAAGCTCGCTTATCATCCATCGCGCCCTGATGCATCAATTTGTTTCTTGCATTGCGCAATTTGTCCAAAGCGTTTCTCTCACCCGTTCCGAGAGTCAGCTTGGAAGCGTTTTGGAGGCGTGTGATCACCTGGTCCCAGTTAGCACTTACGAAGTTGCCACTTTCGTACTTGTCCGCATCTGCGCTTCCCGGATCCGCGAACACGAGCGGCCAGAAGTCTTGAGCCAAGCGCCCTTTCAGAAGTAACTCCACTCCGGCAGTTAATTCGACCATGGCAAAGCGAGCTTTCCTATCCGTCAACTCCTCATCAAACAGCATCTCTACTGATGACTCGATAAATTCAAGACTGATTGGTAACCAATCCGGCGCTGGCATACGACGCAGTAATCCCCGTTGCGTACAGAGCCCAGACTTGCTTCCGGTTATTCTGCGGAATTTGAATAACTAAGTTATACCACCCGTGCAGCGAACAACGAATGCATTTGCATCAAGAGCGATTTGAAGCCTCGATCAATGCGCTGCTTGCAAGTCACCAAATACGATACTAATCAATCTTTTTTCATTTTCTTGCCATCGGAACCAGTCACCAGCCGGTTGGCAACAGGTCTGGTTTCACGAACGATGGCGAAATCACAAATTATACGCAACGCTTGCCGGAATCGTTGCCGTAAAGTAATTTGCTCTTTAGTCTGCCGGTCCCGAATCCACGTTCAACTGTTAAGGCAATTGACCTAATAGCCGCGCGTCTTCCAATTTCTCATAAGCTCGATCTGTTTCCGAACATCATCAAGCGTGAAATCGAAAAAGTCGAATTGCTCCAGAATGGGCTTTGTGATGGAGTGAGTGAATTCTACGAGATTAGTGCCAATCAATTCACAGCGCCCGGTCAGTTCGGAACGAGCCTCAGTCACACTTGACCGGAATGTGCCACGTACAGGCCAGTAACCAGCGTTCAGGTATTCGAGCCGACGATCTTTTATGCCGGTTAACTCTAGTTGTGCGGAGAACATCGACCCTTCAGGCATTTCAGCTTTGAGCGCGAAGCGCTCGATGTGCAACAAACACTCCGCAACTCGCCAAATTAGAAGAAGTGGGTCGATCACTAACTCGTTGTTCTCCTTTCTGGACGAAGCTATTGATTCTTCCTGAAAGCCACGTCTCAAATACAGTTCTCCTGTTCTAGATGCGCGCCAGAAATCCGAGTGAGCGGCATCAAGTCCGTCTTCACCCAGCCAGCACTCGATTGTGTCTTCAAAGGGCTTTGGTCTCAAACTCTGACTGGTCGGCACCCACCACGGCGGAAATCCGGACTCGCTGCCTTGTGATTCAGACAAACACTTGAGCAAATCAACTAACGATTCAATGGAACAACCTTCGAGCACGTATGAAAAAGAGTATGATCCTGGGTCAAACAAATTCTGGCGCTCTAGCGGAAGCTCCGAAACCCTTTGAACAAAACGCTGCTCACTCCGCTGCTTCCAATCGATCAATCCGGTTGGCGCGGTGTCTATTTGCGGCACATTTTCTTCATTGATGACCAAGCGAACTGCCTCGACCAAAAGAGAACGGTTTGCTCGCACACACCGAGCAATGAACTCGTTCCACTCTTGACCCGTCTGGGGTGTTTCGCTACACGGACCGGGGCGCCGAATGTAGTACGAATTCGCCTTTAGATGCTTCGTACCATCTCGTTTGCATCTGATTGGTACAAAACTACCTTGGACCACTAACACTGGAATGATTGCATCTCCCAAAGTGCGGGTAACGAAGTAGAGCTGACAATGAAACGCCGGTTCAGCGTTTCTTCTTATCAAAGACATGTTGATCAGGTCTTGATCGTATTTACTGCCGGCGACATTTGCCGCTACCACGTAATCGCCCGCTGGATTTTTTTCGAATCCAAGTAACACGTAACCACCACCATGATTAGCCAGCGCCATCAGCGCTTTCATCAAATCATCGACGTGTTCCGGTTTTGAAAAATCCAACCAATTTTTCAGCTCGATGTTCAAATCCTCGCGCGGATTATCGACAAGCTCCTGCAATCGTTTTTTTGAATCGTCCACTTTCTGCTCTCTGTTTTTTTTATGTCGATGCTGAAAGAGCCTTCAGCCAGCCGTTCACGATGCGCACCAGCTGATTGGCGAAGATGGAACCGGGTGGCACTTCGTACAAAAAATAGTCGTAGTGAATTGTCGTACCGAATTCTTCAGGCTCAAAGTTCAAAGTGCAATGCAGCTCGCGCTCCGCTTGCGGCCAAGCCGGAAGATCCTCTGTCCAGGCGCATCGCGCCTGTATCTCTAGCGCCTCATTGTCCGCATTGACAGCAAAACGATGCTGTCCAATTGGTTTCTGCAGAATCTTGTACACATCAGAAAAAATTTGCATTGCGTTTTTAGCAGTTTGGAATGAGCCTTTGCGAGACTCCAGTGCCTTTTGTTCGGCGGCGCTATTTGTTACTTCACGATGGATATTGCCGACCAATTCGACCAATCCTGATGCTACATTCTTACCGGTATCGACTGCCTTCTTTACGTTGTAAGCTTGTCGTTCTGCCCGATCGGCGTCAGCGATTTCTTTTGCTCTTTTGTCTTTCCAAGCCTGCGTGTCCACGTCGAGTTTGACGCTCGGCTCGTCTATTCGTGACCAATCGCCGGTCTTCTCAATCTCACCTCTGACGGTCAAAATGAAGTGCGCGCTCTGGCGTCCTAACTGATGTCCGTCCTTTTCAAACCACGCTCGCGTTTCTGCTGCTACTTTGATGTCGTCAGTAAATTCGACAGCACCATATGTCGCCTCAAATTCCAGCTGGCGCCATGTTTCTAGTGGTGCCGGTCCGTCATAAACGCATAGTCGAAACGACTGCGTTATTTCGCTGTGCTCGATAGCGCCTTGCATAACAACCTCATGCAATTTGCCCGGGCTGGTTTGCATCGGCATACCACCTGGTTTGAACACCATACGTGGTGCCAAGTTTCTGCCGCTGATATCGATTTCGACTTCAATGCGTTTTGGAATCGTGTGCCGTATTTGTGCGCGGCGGATTGGTGCTGCAAATACTGGTCCTAAACTGACCAGCCACTGGAAGCGTCCCGGTTCAAAATACTCGTCTTCTTTAAGATAGACATTGGTTATGGTCATGAAAACCTGCACTCTGTCATTTGTACGTCATTTTAAACTGTCACGCTTGATCGATTTAGTGGTCCACGGTGAAAAGAACGGGCGCATGGCAATGCACAAAGCCATACGAACATTTAGTCTTTGTTCAAATTGACGCGCTACTTAAAGTACAACACGAGTAGAGGTCATTCGGTTCGAAGCTGTCGAGTTTTCTCTGTGTGGTATCGCCGGTAGTGCTTGGGGATTTGGCTAAAGCACCGGCACAATACGAGCTGACCAACGCTGGAGGTAGGTTTGATTGGCTCGATTGATGTCGCTTTGATCGACATCATCACCAAAGATTTTCAATAGCGTCTCTTTAGTCTCCTGCGCCGGAATCAGCACTTGCATGTAGAGCGCCATGATCTGCCGGATGAAGTCATTTTCTTCCTTGTCCATTGGGCAGATTGCTGGTCGGATGCAAAGACAGTTCTCTTCCTGCAGATCGCAGCTTGGGCAGTGCAAGCAAACATGCGTTTTGTCATGATCGGGGTCATACATGAACGTGTACCCCTCGTTCAAGAACAGTCCGGCAGAAACAGCTCCGAGTCCGAAGCGCCATTTGTCGGCCTTGCGTTTCGGGGCGACGATATCTTTGAACGTGATCAAGCGGCTGATGTTGAATGAGAGCCCGCCTTCGTTGACACGCGGTCTGCGTTCAAAATCAGTCACCTCGAACTGATTTGCCGCACCATCCTCCACGCGGAAGAACAGGCGAACTAGTTCTTCATCCTCTGCCAAATCGATTTTTTGATACGTCATTAGCGGATCTGAAATTTCTGAAAAGCAAGCTCTAGCGCCTGGTCCGCATCCTTTCCTTTGGCAAGCTCTGTGCGGCCATTCTGCATCACAAAACTCACTTCCGGTTTGAAACGGATGTTCAAAATCTGCGCGCTTGCACCGAACCTCAAGACCAAATGACCGTTGGGCGAAGGTGAGAGCTTTGGCTCCTCGAGTCTTTTTTCTTCTGCTTTTATCTCGAGCAGTCTCAAGAACTCGCGAGCTGCACGGAAAACCTCGTCACTGGGAAAGATTGATTCTTCGTCTTCGTATTCTGCAGCAGAAGCTTGCAGCTTATCCAGCTGCCCCATAGCGGCTTGATACCAATCTGGTCTTCTTCTTGTTTGCATGACTCTTGACCGTTAGTTCTGGACAGGTAGACGCTTTGGCAAGTTTCAAAGTTGCAGTCCCAGACCTACATTAGCACTCTATTCAGGAAGCGGCAATGGGAAGACCCACATAGCGGTGCAGTTCCGTGTATCGTGCGTATCACTTCTGCCTTGTTCAAGCAAGTCGAACATCACCCGATTTTGCGGACGCGTCTTTGCAAAAGCATTGCCGTGTCGGCGCCCGCCCCGCTGTGATTTTTTGGTTAAGTGCCAAAAAACATAAGAGAAACTAGCCCACCCACCACCCACTTTGTTCTAACAGATGGCGTTGTGCTCTGGCGGGAGTAGCTTGGTGCTCGCGCCGTGCGTGCTCAACTTTCGCCAAGCATGAATAGAAGGCTAGGAGCGGCACTGCTGCCGCCCCCGCCCCCGCCAGAAGGACAACACGTTCAGCCCTTGCGGGTCGTTTTGTTTTAGTGCAACGCAGCCACCGGATTTGATACCAGTTGCTGATGTTGAAAGGAGTCGACGCCTGCCTTGCGGCGAGCGTTTTCTAAGCGTTAGCTATCGATGATTCGAGATTATGCGATTTCCCAGTCGCCCCAGAAGACTGCTGACGAGATTCCGTCATAGCCGATTGGGTCAGGCATTCCTTTGATCTTCCCGCGACAGTAAAGCAGCTCTTTTGCCGCTTCATTGATGCAGGTTAGGTATTCGGGTCTGACCGCAAGACGGTTTACAGTGCGAATGAATTTCCGCCAGCTTTCGCTGGCGAGTTCGTATCGATGCAGCAGTTGTTGCGTTTGCGCGATGCAGTGATGCACCTCCGCAATGTCCCATTCGTCGAGGTTGCCGGCGTTTAACCGGCATCGAATCTCGAGTGTGGACTGAAACAACTTGAGCGCGACGGAGAGAGACTCTTCGTCGCGGTACTGCATCAGAATCGAACCCACTCGCAGGCACGAAAAGGCATATTGCCCCTCCATGCCCATATTGTTCGATGCCAGCATTCCTGCCAGCTCGAACAAACGCTGCGCCTCTCTCAGATCACCTTTGACTTCCGCTGAATGAGCCTGGACGTTGAGTCCTAGCCATTGACTGTGTGCTTCAGACATGTCCGAAAGTTCGATGTATGCCATGTTGCTTTTGCTCCTGTTTGCGCATGACCCGCGCAGACAGAACGTGTTGAATGAGGTTGCCGTATGTGAAATGCAACGCCTTCAACTTCCTTTGGGCGTCACACTTCGGGCTTTTTGACGGTATCGCTTGCGCTGCCGTCGCCCACCGTTCTTGTCTACGACAAGGGTGTCGTAATTAGGCGGGCACCCACGTTTTTTTCAAAAAATTTCCGCCCAAAAAAGTTAGCGTCTGGTGACGCTATACTGACCGAACAACCCCCTCCCAGGTGTCTCATGCAACGCAAATTATGTTTCGCCTTCCTCGCAGCGATGAGTCTGTTTGCACCTGCGCTTGCCAGTGAATCTCAAGTGCAAAAGGTTTTCAAACAAATTGAAATCAACGCGAAGAAAAACAAGTTGTCGAGAGACAACGCAAGCGCGGTCAAGGGAGGCAAAGAAGAAAAAGCCTTGGTTTACCAGCTGAACGGAACCACTGATCTACTCCAGTTAATTCGCTTGTGCTCCCAGAAGCGAAAGCATTTGCCGGGAACCGAACAGCAACACGAGGCGGAGCACGATTATTTTATGGACTGCGAACAATTTGCCATACGCAAAATTGGCGCAATTGGGACACCACAAGCAGCTAAAGCTCTCGATCGAGTTGAAAAATTAGAATCGGGCAACGCCACCGTCATGGAAGTAATTACAGAAGCAAGAGAGAAGTGCCGGCACTGATTATTTGACGTGCAACTTGCCTCTATACGTGCTGTTTTTATAATCAAGAGGCGAGGTTGAATTGAGAAATTCCTTGAATTGCTCATACTTGGTGCTGTGCGGATAAATCGCGTTACCTTCTTGCGCTTCGGAAGGTGAAGTTACGCAGCCGTTGCTTCTTAGACCAGTGTGAAAATTGAATCCACCGCGTCCGTTCGCCATCTTCTCGTAGCTGTAGCCGCCCTTGCCATCGTCTCCGTAAAGCTTGTACCAATCGTTATCGCCGCCTGGATGCTCCTGTGCCGCCTCTTTCGGTACGTACATGTCACCAATCAAATAGTCGCCCTGCGGAATCGGTCCGTGATTTTCGAGATTATCGAAGCGTCCATCTGCGCCCTGTCCTCCGTCATATCCGGCGCCGTAAATGTCATTTCCGGAAAAAACTCGCAGTTTAAACACTTCGCCTTTTTTGTGATGAGCATTGCCGTCTAATTCAGTCACTGTCAACATTCCGGCTTTGCGGTCCATCACTGCATCCACCTTGGCGATGAGTGGTTTTGAATCGTCGAAGAGTTCAAGGTTGCCGAAACTTGTTGGCAGTTCAGCGCTGTTTGCACCAAGATTGCTCATTGATTCTTTTGTCCACGCATTTGCCGCAATCCTTGAGGCTGCACACTGAACGCTCTCAAATTTTTGAATTGTCATTTCAGCTGTTTCTGGATTAACTGGCATTGCGGCGCCCTCGTTTTGTTGACGAGGAGATTAAAACAATAAGTTCTGGCAAGCCGTTGGCAAAAATCGCGGTTTTATTAGAAATTGCTATGTCGGTTTCAACCGTTGCTTCCGGTCAACGACTATGCCGAGAAGATAGCTCGCATGGATAATCAGGGCCGCCGCTGACTCGGCGTCCATTTGAACGTTACGGTGTCCGGTGGAGTTTCTGAAAACTTTAAACGCACCGGCGAAAACGAATCTCAGACCTTCTTCTTCATTCGCGTCGGCGTCTTTATCGAATAAAGGTCCACCAGCTTTGAAGGCCTCCATCATCAAAGCCGCCCCGACACCCGACAGTCCGGATGCGTCTCGAACAGCAATTTCCACTTCTTTGAAGGCATCGAATACCGCGGTGTCGAACTTACCAGCGAAAAAACTAGATGAGACTGCTTGCGCGATCGTCGGGTGAAGAAACCGTTTAGGCAGAATCTCCCGGTGACCAAGCGTTAAAACATCTTTCGGATTTTGTAGTAACTGTGCTCTGCGACTCAATCGCATCCAACCGTTATAACCATCGCCCGGATCGTAAATACATAGACCTTCGCTATACATCCACCCGAAGGCCTCCATTATCGCGATCAAGAACTCGTATCTTTGAGGGTGATTGCTGTGGCGCTCTCCCAAGGAAAGACAAATATTGTGCGGATGGAATTTGTCTTGTCCTGATTTTAGACTTTGCACGATGTAGCCTGCGAGTTCTTCAGCAGGCAAGTTTATTGCTATTTCCGGGCTGATCGAAAGGTTCATCTAGTTTCGCACCAAAGCACGTTTGAGCCTCATTGTTTCAGAAACAGCTCCGGCCGTCGAGCAGATCAGCTTCCTGCCAACGCCTTTACCCACCCGTTCAAGATTCGCACCAGATGGTCGCTGTGCAGCGAGCCCGGTGGCACCTCGTACAACGCGTGCTCGAAATCGATTCGCGTTCCAATCTCGCTGCCCTCAAAAGTGAACGTACTTGAAAGTTCGCGTTCCGCATTTGCGTACCATGGAAGGTCTTCATGCCAGCGGCAAACCGCAGTGATGGTGCAGGTTTCGGGATTCTGCTTTCACACTGAAGCGAAATGCGCCAAGTGGTTTTTGCAAGATCTGATAGACGTCTCCGAAAATCTGCATCAAGTCTTTTTGCGTGTGGAACGAGCCCTGACGCGCCTCCAGCGCCTTCTTTTTGTCAGCGCTGTTTTTTGCTTCGCGGTGAATATTGCCAATCAATTCGAACAAGCCGGTGGCAAATCCTTTGCCTGCATCGACTGCGTTTTTTATCGATTGCGCCTGTCTTTCGGCCTTATCGTGTTCAGCGATTTCTTGCAATCGTTTGGCCCGAAAGGCTGTTACCTCGAGCTCCAGCCGAATTCCCGGTTCATCGACACGCGACCAGTCGCCGGTCTTTTCGACGCTTCCACTGACCGTCAACGTGAAGCTCGCGGATTCAGCAAGCGATCGATCTTTCTCTACGTGCTTGCTAATTTCTTCGGGCAAGTCAATTGGTCGTTTGAAATGCACCGGACCGTAAACTGCCTGAAACTCAAGCTGTCGCCATGTTTCAAGTGCCGCTGGTCCGTCATACACGCATAGCCTGAATGACAGAATTTCGTTTGTCACGGCGCTGCGCTCGATAACTTCGTGCAAGTTGCCGTCAATGCCGCCAAGCGGCATGAAGTTCGGCCTATACATCATGCGCGGAGTCAGTCCCTGACCGTTAGTATCGATAACAAGATCCAGCCGTTTCGGATTGGTATTGTGTATGACCACATGTCTGAGCGGCGCGGCAAATGCCGGTTTCAGGCTAACAAACCAAGCAAACCTGCCTTCTTCAAAAGTCTCATCGTTTCTTCGATAGAGTTTGCTGTTAGCCATGGGCACCACCGGCGGTTCTTATTTGTGTTATCTTAATTCAAAAACTCACCATCAGCGGCGCCCCTTCATGGTTTAGTCGCTCGTGTGTTGATCGCTTAGTGAATTTTCTATGATGGCATTTAGTAAGTTTTCGACGAGAAAAAGGAAAAGATGGTTTGATGAACAGGCGCGAATCAGTCAAGGAGGTATGCGAAAGCGATGCGGTTTATCTTATCTAGCTCGATATCTGCCGTGCTGCTAACAACGTCACTGCAAGTTACTGCTGCCGACTTAAGTCAAGATCTGTATGTAGACCGGCTTTGTCGCGATTTCACAAAAATTGGGACCGCGCGTACGTACGATAAAAACGGTGCTGGTCTCGTCGATGAATCCGGCTTTTCTAGCTTCGAAATGCAACATGGCGAGAAACTCAAGAAACAGATCGAAGCGGAACAACTAGCCCGCTCTAAAAAATTTCCGCAGTCGTGCAAAGCCCTATCGCAGCTGATTTTAGCCTCCGCGGAAAACGATACTGCTGTTCGACTTTATCTCGATCGAGCCGTTGTCCGCGCTGATATGTTCGATATAAGTGGAGCCCTTCAGGACTGCGATAAAGCCATTTCGCTCGATAATCCGGCAAACAAATGGCGAGGCTTGTGGCTCAAATCGTTGATACTCAAAGATGCTAATCGCACATTGGAAAGTTTGAAGACGCTGAATTTAGCTGTTACCGCAGCAAAAGATTGGCCTGCAAATGATGTTTTTGTTCGTGAGCTGCGACGACAATAAATCGTCAAATCTTGATTTAACCAGACAAGTTAAAAGGGGACTAGTCCTCCCACCCAGTGCGATCCAGATGGCAAAGTGCTCCGGCGGGAACAACTTGCTGTTCAAGCTATTCCCGCCACGGCAGACAAACTTCGCAAGCAAGATGGGTGACCCATCATGGTGGCGCACGAAGAATTTCATTCACCGTTTGGGTTTTGCCAACCGGATGCCAAATTTCGCTGGTTTAATGACCGCATCAATCAAGGGGCGCGTGGATTGTGGGCGAAGCGGTAGAGAACAAAATGGAAGCTAGAGCGGTCGCTTCGACCGGCTCCGCTGCCGTTTCTCAAACCAACAACGATATGCGCGATAGCGCCTATATTTTCGCTTACAAGTGCGGCGACAGAGATTCACTCACAATCGATTGCGGTTCGATGGATTCTCTTTACGGCAACACACAGCTACTCGCGCAAGCCGCGCCCGAAAGAATACAAGCTCCAATCGCCGCTGGTGAACGCAAACACTATGCTCACGGTCAAAACGACATCGCGGGCAGACTCAAAGAATGGTTGTGGAACGACGCCGGCAATGACATAGCAAATGCTCTCCAAGCTTCTGCAAACGCTGTAAGCGCGTTCGGAAAGGGTATCAATGACGGCATTGCATCTGTATCTAAATCTGCTCATGACACATTTGAGAAGACCACAAAGAGCATCGAAATCACCGCTTCAAACGCGCAGAAAGCTGTTTACGAAGGCGGCGCTGAAGCAGTTGTCCGTTCGTTCGAAACCGGAAATCGCATCACCCACGGTGTAGATTTAAAAACGTGCGCAGCCGCCGCCAAGACTTTTGGTTTAGATAAATTGGGCGTTGACAATGATGTTATCGCCGCTATCGTTTGGAATGAGCAACTGCATTTGAAGCCGACCGATGGAGTGCAAGATGCCATGGCGTCACTAGGAATGCAACAAAGACCGTTTGAATCAATTGGTCCCGGACAAATTCAAATTCAGAATCTGGAAGCACTCGCTCAGCGCTATCCAATGCTTCGTGTGCTCGGCGATGATGCTCGGAAAGCTGCCGTTGACCCGCTGACGGCGCCCTATTTTGTCGCGGCATATCTTGCAAATGAAGCACATGCAATTGCAGCGTACAATGAGCAGCATCCAAATCAGAAGGCTATCCCGATCACTGCAGAAACGCTTGCATACCGCTACAATGCGGATGTCTACAGCAACGATAAAGGCGAGTTACGTTCACTTTCATACTGGGAAAAAGCTCACATCGGTGACGTCCACGGATGGCACAAAGTAAATTTCCCCACAGCTGGTGTAACCGAAGCTTCCCATCACGTACAGAAAGTAATGTCAGCATTCACTGAAGTAAAAAAGATGCCCCATGCAAAATGATGTCCCGATTCAAAAGACTACCTGGAAAGCCCAGTGTCTCTGGCTCTTAGTCTGGTGTGCTTCCTTGTTTGTCATCGGCGGTTTCGGGTCTTCTCTTGGTGAAGAGCAAGACTACCTGCGCTGGGTGCGTCCCGAACAACCTTATAAACAAAGCGACGCCGACGCGCTGAAGCGCGACGCTTTCCTGCTTGGTGGTGCGATTTTCGTCCCAATCGGTATCGTTGGTTGGGCAATATGTTTTGGAATAAGCAAACAGCTTCAAAAACGTAAAACAAAAGCAACGCCGCTTGAACAGTCTGACAGCTCCCTTGACACTTAATCTTTTTCAGCTGCGACTAACGTTTGTCGCCAACAATAGCGACAAGCGCGAAAATCGGTTCAAATCATCAAGGTGCACTTCCGATCACAATCGGAATTCTCGTTGACGCAAGCGTCCCGGCGCCCATGTCGAACTCGATGTCCATGTAGGTGTTTTCGAAATGCTGAAAGTTCATCGGTATCATGAAGTTTTCCAGCTTCACGAAAGCCCGGTCTAGTTAAGTTTGCCAACGCCTTCAACTGGCTATTAATAATGCGCGCGATAAACTTTGCGCTTCTCTTCCGAAACCACTTGCACCGCCGTTGGTGGCATTGCCGCAATTCCGTAATTTTACTTCAGTGCAAGTGAGCGCTTATCGAGTCTAGCCTTGAAGCTAATCAAAACTTCGACTACGGAACCTGCGGCGCATTTTTTTACTATCCGCACACACCGCTACGCGCGACTTCGTCGCACTGCGCTGGACATCGTCGTCCTCTCCCCCGGCTCTTTTGAGGGTATCACCAAAATCTTTGCTATCAACACCAAGCCCTGCGGGTCGCTACGCGAGTATTGACAGCAAACCTTTTGGCGATGGCCCAGAGAGAGCCGGCGAAGAGCGCCGAAGACAAAGAGGTATACGTCATGAATTCCACTAAAGTTTTCGCTTTCAGATACAGCACCATCATTGCAAATGCACGCTGTCACGTACTTGAACGCAAAATGTTCAGCATAGGCGGTGACGGCTTCGGAACCGTTTCGCAAATGTACTGCAGTCACGGAGCACGAACTGGCGCTTGCGACCAATGCCCTGAATACGAATTGGAAATCAATGGCGATAGTGAGTGCTTTGAGAACTGAAGCGATCTTGATAGCGAGGGAGTCGCAAGGCTCTCTCGCTGTCTTCTCCGTTCTGTTCACCTCTAGATGCCTTGCTTTTCTTGTGGATCGTTGCCAACACTATTTCAAGCAAAGAAAAACACCGCCCAGAGTGAGCAGTGTTTGTTTCAATTCAGTTTTGTTTTAGTGCAGACTCTTCTTCAACGTGCGCGCTGCTTCATGGGTGCGCTCTTGCTTCGGCAGCAAGTCTTTCTGGATGTACTCCCGAATTGCCTGGTCATCACATTTGGTCAATTCGTCTTTGTAGGCTTTGAGACCGTGGTCTTCGCCTTCTTCGATGTTATCGATTGCGGCTGTTTCGCCCATGATGTCGGCTGCGCCTTGTACGAACTTGGCGAAGACGCCCCAGCCGCCCGATGATTCAGATGGTTGACCGCCGAGGCTAGCGACTTTATCACGGATATCCGAGACACGTTTCTGGTGGCAGCCGAGAGACTCAGTTAGAGTCGTCTTCAAGGTCGGTGCCTCGACTTTTTTCAGGGCTTGGGTGTAAGTTTCCACGGCGGAAATTTCTCCGCGTAGAAGACCGTTTAAGGACTCGATCGCATTTGACATATTTCTGGACTCCCTCATAGCTTTACTTCGCGAGCACTTGCTGCGCGATGACAAATCGGCTAAACACCCGCTGGGTCACATTTGCAATCCCGCAAATGATTTGTGCGCCGCTTCGCAAGTGAGGACGGCAATCACTGCCGAAAGTTCAATTTCAATTGCAAACTGTTTCTGAGATAAGCACGTTTTGCGCCGCAAAGTTCAGCTTGCGTCACTGCAAAATAGTTGCGATTGAGACCGCCTGCCCCGCAGTGGGTCCGCGCGCAAATGGTCAACCTGACGACCTCGCGGCAGCTTACATGCCCGGCGATAAGCCTAGCTCGAACACCCGTCGTCAAGGCAAACCGCTACGCGGCGCTGACGCGACCTTGACGATGGGGCCCGAGTTCTTCGCCGTTCCGGCATGTGCGGCAAGTGCGCTGGCCGCGCACTGGGCGCGTGTGAATGCTCACTTGCCAGGACGATAGCCAGATCCCTCAGCGACATTTAGCCGGCGATGTTTTGCTGAAACGCCCTGGCGTGCTGATGGCTGTGGCGCGCCACCTGGGCTCCTTCCCGCTCGCTTTTAGCTTACGGGGGCAGCACCACCGCGCGTCAAGCGCGTGGAATGTCTTCGTTCAATTCAGGTGCAATGAAGCGCTTGACGCCCAGAGCCGCCCCCGTGCCCCCGATGCGGCGTAGAAGCCGTACTGATTGGAGGTCACAAGATGACACTTTTAACTAAAGAAGTCGAAGAGAAACTGCCGGCGCTTTACTCGCAGGAGCACGTGCCTGACCCATTTGCGCAGGTAAAGTTTATAGACACGATCGGCAGCTGGATTTGGTATGCCACCGAATACGATGGCATCAATATCTTTTTCGGATTCGTAGTTGGACATGAGCAGGAGCTGGGTTACTTCTCTCTGGCGGAGTTTGAGGACGTGAACAGAGAAGCCGGCTTCGAGCGGATCGCTCGTGACCCTGATTTCGAGCCTGTTCGCATCAGTCAGCTTCGAAGTTAGTTCGCAGCTGGTGAGAGTCGGATGCTGCAGCGTCCGGCTCTCTGCCAACCAGCGAAACCGCCTGCAGGACCGAAAGCAACTTGACAGCGGTGGCACTAAGTGCTAGACTTTGATGTGGATCTGGAGCGAAAGCTTGAGTGTGAGATCGAGCAAACCAAAGATATTATTGGAGATCTGCAATGGCAAAGAAGCAGTATCGAAGCCGCATTGCGGAATCCGTCCACACAACCGTGGCCGGCATGCACAAAGCTGGAACAATGAGCAAAGAGACGCTGCGCCATTTCGATGAATCATGCCTGGCCTCGCCGGCGAATCTCGAACCGGCTGAAATCAAGGCGCTGCGCGAAAGTTTCAATTTAAGCCAGCCCGTCTTTGCTCGTTACCTGAACACAAGCGAAAGCACTGTGGCAAAATGGGAACGCGGTGACAAACACCCGAGCGGTATTGCGCTCAAGATGTTAGCCGTCGTGCAGAAGCATGGACTGGAGGTTTTGAAATAACATGGCGCCGGCGAAAACAGAAAAACCAAACTTGTTCATTCGATTTCATCGCAGTGTCTGGGAAGAGCCAGACCCGAAGCTCTTAAATCAGCTGTACATCCTGTCGGGAAGCAACACCTGGCTGCCCGATGAAGTCGGCGGGGAAAAGCACGGTCCTTATGTGCGACTGAAAGTGCCTGCAATAACTGGCGAATTAACGGAACTGCTAAGCAATTCGTTGAACGTCTGGGAATGGGATGACAAGCCATTCTTTAGAGTTTGCAGCGAACACAAACTAGACGATCGCAGAGAAATCACAGAGGATGAGAAGCAGCGCGCAGGTAATTGCGGCTTCTGTGGCAAGCCTGCCGACTGGATCGCCTGCTAATACAAACAATCCGGCAAGTAGCTTTGCACGCCCTGCTACCTACCGGATCGATTTGTCTAACACGCATTGTGGACTGAACGGACTGATTAAAGCATGCAATTTTGGCAACTAGCTGGCTTATAGCCGGAGTTTTATGTTAGCGGCAGCGGTCGCGGTCTTCGTCCCTGGCGCCCATTTTTTCCCAGGTCCTTTGACTGATCGCTTCGCGCTCGTAGTTGTAGTTGTCCCGAGCTTGTTCGCGTCGTTCTCTCTGTTGCGCTCTGAGATGCTCGATCTCACTTTGGCTATCACTCATCGTGTGTTCGCTCCTGAACCACCGGTGGTACCACTATTAAAACACCGTTTTGCGATTCATGCGCACGATTTTCTGCCGGCGATCTGAAAACTTACATGCGCCAAATGTGATGCTGCAGCAAAAAATCCGGCAGTTGGCAGTTACCCGCTGCCGCATGCCGGATCGATTGTCTGTTTCGAGTCGCACCCCTGCTTCTCATCTCAATGACGGGATTAAAGCAGACAATTTTGGCAACTAGCTGGCTTTTTGTTTGAGCGCGTCACGACGCTTTGCTGCTGCTCAGAGCAAAGGTCTGGGCGATACGCTCCGACCATTTTGCCATCTCAAGCTTTGTTGCTTCTTCGTCTGTCCCCTGGTCGATGATGGCATCCAGTTTGCTTCCTGGTTTCATCGGCACACCGCTTTCGGCGAGCAACGAATTGAGTCCGTTCGCCAAACTTGCTGCGTATTGTTCGATTGCAAACCACTGAGCGTCTGCCTTTTTGTGGTCGGCAAATTCCCGAAGCATCTGTACACCGTCAATTTCGAATACTTCCATTAGCTGGAGGCGGAAACAGATTTGCTGCAATTCGTAGCACTGCAGAAGGTCGAAAAAAAGCGCGCAGGTTTCATCGACCAGTCCAACTACAAAGGTGCAATCGCTTCCTGGAGCATGCAACCAGCGGTTTTTTTCGCTCACCGCTGCGATGACATCCCAGAAAAGTTTTGTTGTTTCCGCGTTCAGTGTGTCGGTGCAAATTGAAATCACTCGTTGCATTCGTGGTCCTCCACAATTTTGAGTAACGGGTTAACTGCACAAATAAATCAATTAGGGGTTGCAATCCTTACGGCATGATTAAAGGTTTTCCAGCGGATTGGCAGCCAAAAGCGAAGCTGCCAGAACCATCTGGAGCTGCAAGAAACCTCTTTACCGGTTTTCTCAATTGAAGCGAGCGAAAGCTGCAGTTGTCTAGGTTCTCCGCTTCGCTCCGACCTGCTCCGCAGGCTTCGACCTAGACAACAGCGCTCGCTCTCATTGCGAAAACCGGCAGAACGACTGCCGATTAAAGGAGCGTTAAATGAATTACATTCTCGGACTGCTTTTCCATCTCACCGAACGAATCGAGGTGCTGGCTGCTCACTGCAAATCAACTCATGCGATACATCCAGAGCCCTGCAATGCTCGTTACTGCGAGGCTCTATATATGCTCGAAACCGGGCAGGTAGATGATGCGCTTTCGGATCTCCATTTCGCTATTGCAGCAATGTGGAAAATGATTGAAGACTCGATACAGTGCGAAGCCGAAGCACGTGTTGCTGACCTCATGCAAGTGTGCGAAGGGTATTCAGACGATCTTATTCTTCTTGATGCAGGCGACGCTGCTTATGAAACGTGCAAGTGTGATCACTGTAATTGCTTCTTGAATTGACGACGGTGTGGCGGAGCCAAACGACTCCGCCCTTCTTTCCTTCTTTAATTTCGCGCCACCAAAAATTTTCAATTGAGCCTGCGGCGCATTTTTTTATTGACCGCAGACACCGCTCCGCGCGACTTTGTCGCACTGCGCTGGACCTCGTCGTCCTCTCCCCCGGCTCTTCTGAGGGTATCACCAAAATCTTTGCTATCAACACCAAGCCCTGCGGGTCGCTACGCGAGTATTGACAGCAAACCTTTTGGCGATGGCCCAGAGAGGGCCGGCGAAGAAGCCGGATACAAGAGGATTTCGCAATGACTACTTACATCAATTCAAACTCAATCAAATACGTTTCTGAAACAATCGCGGAGCTGGAAGCCGCATACAAACTCAGAGCACAAGCAACGCGCGATAGCGAAGAATATCAATGGAGTTCGGCGAACATCGAAGAGTTGCACGCAGAACTATGCAGCATCATTCACCTCAATGAGGCAACCGGGGGCTTCTAGCCCCCCTCTTTTCTGCTTTTCCGGCGGATCAGGGGGGCGCATCTTTTGATGTTCTGCGCTCCGTTTTTCACGCCAGCTCGAGATTCTCTTTTGTGTTTTCACATGCAATCGGCGTGCCGTGAGCTGTGGTGACAGCCGGTCTTGGCTTTTTCGCTTTCTTCAAGCTTACGGGGGCGGCGCCACCACGCGTCAAGCGCGTCAGACGTACTTCGATTTTTTCATTGCACCTGGGCGCTTGACCCGCAGAGCCGCCCCCGTGCCCCTTTCGCGCGGCGAAGTCGCACAACTGGAGATTCAAAAAATGGCTAAATTGAAATTGAAAAAATCAGAGTTGCACGAACATCTGAAGTACATCGTGCCGGAGATTCGACTGGTTCTAATCAAGGAGCCGGCTGCTGAAGAACCTGCATTCATCCGCTGTCCCGAGGACATCGAGAAGTTTGTTCAGCCGATGAAATTCTATCCTGAAGAACATTTCGTCAGCTTTCACCTGAACGCACGACACGCAGTCACCGGTCACCAGATCGTTTCAAGAGGTACTCTGAGTGCCAGCCTCGTGCACCCGCGTGAAGTCTTCAAGGCAGCAATCCTCGGGAATTCACACTCGATTATCGTTGCACATAATCACCCAGGCGGCTCCACTGAGCCCAGCACGGACGACCTCGACACGACCGAACAGCTTATCAAAGGCGGTAAACTGCTTGGGATAAGCGTACTCGATCACATCATTGTCAGTTCAAAAGGACTGAACAGCCTGCGCGAGACGCATCCTGAACTCTGGACTCGTTTTGCATAACTGATTGAATTGGGCAGTCGGAGCTCGGCTCCGACTGCCTATTTTTTTCGAATCGAGACAGCACAGCGGCGCCGATTCGAGAACGGCGCATCCTGCTCACTTTACTGCTGAGGACAATCGCCGGCCTTATTCCTGTACGAAGCACTCAGCAACAGTATTTCTGCCTCGTGTTGTTGCTTGAGCCTGATGTCCGGCTAGGTTCACTGTTTTCTTTTCGTCTTTCACCTTTTATCCGATCGAGTTCTCAATCCACCGCTCACGACTTACTTCGGGAAATTAACTGCTGTCACTGATGCAGATCGTTTTCCCAAGCCAATTTCTAGTGCATCAACGTCGACCCACATCGTTTCCTCTTTTCCCTCGTAACCTTTCACGGCGATTGAAAACCTGTCTTCTTTTATATTGTTCTCCTCGCAAACTGGCTGCCTGAGCCGCTTGCAAACGACCTGATTCGACTTGATTGAATTGAACTTGTTCTATCTGTCCCTCCCGTGCGAGTCAAAAGTGCCGAAGATTGCCACATCTTTCAGGCGGAGCCAAGGGCAGACCAGTGGCGCTACGCGTCCCTTGGCACCACCTGCAAGCTGCGGCTTTTTTGCGGGCACTAACACGCACTGGAGGTGCATCTATGAACAACTCAATCACTCTCGTCGGTCATGTCGGTCAAGCTCCTCACGCAGTCAGTTTCAGCGATACGAACAACAAAGTGGTCAAGTTTTCCATCGCTGTGAAAGAGTTTGCACAGGGAGAAGAAGACAAAACAATGTGGGTCGACGTTGATGCCTGGAACGGCTTGGGCGAACGTGCAATCAGCACCATCACCAAAGGTCGCGAAGTAGTCGTGAGCGGCAGACTCGCGCTCTCGACCTTCACTAAAGAAGTAAAAGGCGAAAAGATCCAGATGACCAAGCCGGTCGTCAAGCTCACAAGCTTCCATCTTTGCGGCAGTGCGCCAAGAAAGCGCGAGGAGGTTCTCAATGACAACCAGTTAGCGAAAATCTCCTGACAGCTATGCTGTGCATGTGATGGTGGCAGACCCACCGGAGGCGCCCAGCAGGGGGCGCCTCCAAACCACCGTAAGAT
>DATNPY010000001.1:0-113066 GCA_036702955.1 Drouetiella sp.
AATACAGCTCGTTTTGCTTCCGTCGATTTTTGCAGCTTGGTTTTGAAGTCGCATTTCTGCACGGAACATGGATCGGTAGTCTTTCGCAGATCAGCGCGTATGTCGTAAAGAAAGACGGCATCGTCTTCGTCTGGATGCACTGTTATTCCGCAACCATTGGCGGTCATGGCGGTTATTTTTCGGCTCAACTCTTGCAATTCGGAAGACAATGATTGTCTGTTCATCAGCACGATTTTGTACAGATTTGACAGATGAGAAATGTATTGTGAAACCAGGCGTTTAACTCGCTGTTCGAACGATAATTCAATGACATTCAGCGATGAGATATGAAACGCCTTTTCGAGGCGAAGTATGCTCTGGTACATTTGTTTGATCGAGTCGTGTCTCACCTCATAATAAATGGCCGTTGGAATGACAAAGAGTGACTCTCCGGTCAACTCTAGAAGTTGTCTCTGGGCCTCGAAAAGATTTTTCAATCCGTCCTCTTTAAGGGGCAGTATCGTATCGTCTCTGCCAGTCACGTCGCCTTCGGGAAATTCAGCTAATTTGTGTTTTCCCTGCACAAGTATTTTCACTGTCTCCTCTGCGGATGCACGCTCAACTTGCCGCCCTCGAATTACAGAGTAGGTGCCGAGATGCTGCAGCACCCAGCCGGCAAAACCGAACATGCGGTCGAACTGCTCTCTTGATGCCAGGAAGTTGAAACTCTCATTGCATTCACTTGATAGGGCACATGCGCAGAGTGGGTCATAACGATCCGAAAGACAAAAAATTGCCCTGGCTGGTTTTTCTCCAAGGTGGTCCGGGATTCGCATCACCCAGACCGGAATCAGCCGATGGTTGGCTGAGCAGAGCTTTGAAAGAATACAGGGTTCTGCTCTTAGATCAGCGCGGAACCGGTTTGAGCACGCCCGTTACTCATGAGACTCTTGAGTCTTTCGCGACACCAGAAGAGCAAGCGGAATATCTCAAAAACTTTCGGGCTGACAGTATCGTGCAAGATTGCGAGCTGATTCGAAAGTCTTTTGCAGAGGGCGCACAATGGTCCCTCCTGGGACAGAGTTACGGCGGCTTCTGCATTACAACTTATCTCTCGTTTGCACCAGACGGTATTAGCAGAGCAGTCATTCTGGGCGGATTGCCGCCACTGGTTAATAATCCAGACGAAGTGTACAAAGCGACTTTTCGACGCGTCATAGAAAAAAACAACCGATACTATCAGCGATTTCCTGCAGACGGTTCGGCTGTCGAACGAATAGTCAATCATCTTCGCACTCACCACGTCGAATTACCAACGACTGAGGTGCTGAGCGCACGTCGCTTTTTACAGCTCGGAATCGCATTCGGGTTTAACAGCGCCGGCGGCAACATGAACGCAATCCATTATTTACTGGAAGGTGCTTTCATTTCCAACAGTGAGAAAGACAAGCTGTCTTACAACTTCTTGCGTAATGTCGAACGAATGATGAATTACAACACGAACCCGATTTATTCTTTACTGCACGAAGCAATCTATTGCCAGGGCGCTGCATCAAATTGGTCTGCAGAGCGCATGATGAGTCAATTTGCCGAATTTAGCACAGAACACAGACCGACATTTTTCACGGGTGAGATGATCTTCCCCTGGATGTTCGATGAGTATGAATGTCTCAAACCGATGAGGGAAGCGGCGCGAATTCTCGCAGCCTACGAAAACTGGCCTCGACTTTACGACGTAGGTGTTCTCCGCAAAAATACAGTGCCTTGCGTTTCGACAATTTATTACAACGACATGTACGTGGATCGCAAATTCGCGGAAGAAACCGCCGACAACATTCATGGGATGAAAATCTGGATTACCAACGAGTATGAGCATGATGCAATCCGGCAAGATGGTGCGCGAGTGCTCGATCGGTGCCTGGAGATATTGAATGATCCATCATAATCTCGAAATTTCCCGGGTCTTCCGTGATTAAAGTCGAATATTTCAGGCGAAACTTTAATTAGTGAGTTGAGTTATGACGGATCACTCTGCGCAAGAAGTTTCACAATCACGCTCGCGAGAATGACTGCTCGCACAGTCCACAAAGCTGTGCGCAACCAATTGCTCAGCACCAGCCATTGATGCGTCGCCTGTGAGTAGCCGCTGCCACACAACTTTGCATGACAGGGAATGGAACAAAGAGCAGTTGAAATCCAGATCCCAACTACCATTGCGAAACATAACCACAACAACCATCCATCAGAACGTTTCCACGTCATAGCCAGGAGAGCGGCAGTGGAAATTTCAATTACCATTGGCGAGAAGACGACCAACGTGGTTAGTTGCCGGTGTCGTTCCGCATACAACTGAAACTCATTGATGCCCACGCTATCGAAGAGCGGATAATGGACAATTTGCACGAACCAGATCAGTCCAGTCATGAACCACGTTGCAGCGCAATTAAGCACGAGCAAAAAGATTTCTAGAGTCAAACATTTAGCCCTCAAAGCACATGCTGGTCAGTTCAAACGACCGTGTATGATTTTCCTGCGGCTGAGTGAATTTCGAGTGAACTCTTTACGAGTCTGCTCCGTAAAGGCTAAAAGAAGTTCACCGCAGGAACCTTTCACCGTTAGTTGGGCGCTGACCGCTACTCACTTCGAACCAACCTTGGAGAGCTGTTCGGGCAATTCGTGTGTTTGCATGTCCGGAAAAAGTTTGTGCCTGTTTCGATACATCAATACCGCAGCAACTGGCGTACCAAAAGCAATGGCGCCAGCTGCGACAAATATCGCCAGAATAATGAAGTTCAATTGTGATTGTAATTTTTCGAGTGGCTGCGCCACCGTTCCAATTGGGGCCTTCAAAGCAACGATAGGAGCCTTGAGCCCTTCAATGTCTTTTCGCATCAAAGCAATGTCCGAACGCACTCCGGTAACTTGACTTTGGACACCACCAAGCTTGTCCTGCATCGTGCCTATACTTTGATCAACTTTATCCATCTTGTGCTGTAAGTTGATCATCGGCGGCTGCAGTCCGGCTATCGGTCCCTCAAGCTTCATAATTTGTTGTTCGAGTTTGATAGACATGCCTTCAAGGTTTTCAACCGGGCGAAGCAACCTCTTGATTGGGTGGAAACCTTTAATTGGAGGAGCTGTTGGAGGCTCCAGGTCCTTTTGATCGACCTTCACTCCAGGCACTTGATTTACGACGTCGGCAGTTTTCTTTGCATCTTCCTTGCTTTTCGTATCTGTCAAAGCTGAAGCACCGCCAAGTTTATCTTTCTTACCATCAGACTTCTCACCAGTGCTTGTCGTCTCGCTTGAACTCGACCCACTCGTTTTCGTGGATTTGTTTTTTGAAGACTGTTTTTCTTCTGAACCGTTATTCAATTTGCTGGCCGCATTTATGTTTGAAGATTTGGTTGCTTCACCGTTTGTAGCTGGCTTGTCTTTCGCGTAAACGGCGCTGGTTGGACCCAGAAGTGATACTGCCAACAGTGCGCCCAAAATCGTTGGACGAAGATGGTCTGCACCACCCTTCAAAGAGTTAAAATCAGCACAATTCAGAGACGACATAATCAAACCTCGCAATTCCCTGGGTCTTGACGCAGCTCGCTTCAATGAGTTCCTCACTAAGCAATAACGGCAAACTTCCTCCAAAACTCAGCACTGAACACGTCGTGGCCAGTGGAAACCAAAGTGCTGAGCAGATAAAGAAATGTAGACTTGTGTCATACAACCCATCCACAGAGAAAGTTCAACTACCATCTCTCGTGGTCTAACTCAATGTATGATAGAGTCTACAAATTAAACTCGGCTAGAGATGCTGAATGGGCACCAGGCACGGTACTAAAAATGTCCAAAGTAAAACGCTGCTCTTCCGAGCAGCGTTGTCACTTTAATAATTCAAGGCGATAACTCGCGCTGATTATTTGGATTTTTTGGTCTTGTTCAAGTTGGCAGCTTTGTCCAATCTTGCTTCAAACGCTGTCAGCTGTTTCAAGATATCTTTCTTGCCGGAAGCGTTCATGCCGTTTCCTCTGGACTTGAGGTCATCTTCGCGGGTCATGATACCGTCGAAATCTCTTTGCAACTGAGCATTCTGGTCCGAATCAATCAAGCCATTCTTGAAATCATCTTTCAATTTTTGTTGGATGCGCTCTGCATCCTTGTTCATCGATCCTTTTACTGGTTGATTGTTTGTAATTTCGCTCTGGCTGAAGCTTGGAGCAACTGGCATTACTGCAGACACTACCAGTGCGGTCAAAAACAATTTCTTAAGCATTTGCAACTCCTGGTCAACTACGCGGATTCATTTTAGTACATTGTCGAGATGGATGTTACATCCAATTCCCAAAACGATACCACAATAACTGTTTCCAAGGATTTCAAGGAGAGCTCAATCACTTCGCAAATGATTCTACGCACCTGAAACCGAGGTGATTGGCGGCCGTTTTTTCGTCTCCCTTGCCCCGGGTGCCCACCATGTAACGCGTGCAATATTGGTCGGTACACAGAAACGAGCCTCCCCGTTGCACACGCTTCAACACCTCAGGTTCAGCAGGATCCCAAGGTGTTTTCGGTCCTTGAGGGTTTCGAATAACTTCGCCGGAAGCAAGTTGTGAGTAATAGTCTGCACGATACCAATCACTGCACCATTCCCAGACATTTCCGGCCATGTCATAAAGTCCGTAGCCATTAGCTGGATATTTGGCAACTGGTGCAAGTCCGACATATCCATCGTTGCCGGTATCTTTGACGGGAAATTTTCCTTGATAAGTATTAACCATCCACCTGCCCTGGGGTTTGAAATCATCACCCCAAACATATGCAGCACCGCTAAGACCACCACGCGCGGCAAATTCCCATTCTGCTTCTGTCGGCAAACGTTTGTGCGCCCAGGCGCAATACGCCTCCGCATCGGGATAAGCAATCTGCACGACCGGATACTGTTCACGCCCAACGATGTTGCTGTCAGGCCCCTCAGGATGTCGCCAATCAGCGCCGTGTTGATACCGCCACCACTGATAATTATTGTTTAACGACACCGCATTTGGTGTAGGTGTAAACACCGTTGCACCGGCTACCAGATTTTCCTTCGGTGCTGTGGGAAATTCCTCAGCCGTAGGAGCGATTTCAGCAACTGTTTTATAACCTGTAGCCTCTACAAACTTTTTGAACTGTGCGTTGGTCACTTCGGTTTTATCCATCCAGAAAGGATCCACATACACGCGATGAACTGGACGTGCGTCTCTCATGTGCTCATGCCCACCACATATCTCCTTCAGGGTGGGATCTTCGCTGCCCATTGAAAATTCGCCACCAGGAATTAGCACCATATTCGCTGGCGGCTTCAGCCACACTTCTCTTTTGTTTGCAACAGTCGGTCTAAACGAGGTGCCGTCCGCTGATTGCACCGGCGAAGATGAAACAAATAACGCGCCGAGTAAAAGCAGACCGAACATAAACCAAATTGATGGCAATTTAGAACGCATCACCGTGCTCACTAAAACCGCAATCTGCTGAGCAAGATCACTTATTTTGCAAATTAATCCGGTCCATAATAGATTGCTTAATCGCCTCCATGTTGAAGCTGGCGCCCTTCTGCATGGGAGGATGACTGACGAAGGACTGAGCAGCTTTGGATACTTCATCCTGGACAAAAACAAAGCGCCAGAATTGATCGATAAACCAGTTGTAATAGCCAAGCGAGCCGCCTCTGCCGTTGGCGATGCCGCAACGTTCAAATGGATCCAGGCGAAGATTTGTCAAAACAGGCCAATCAACTTTTTGAGTAGAACCAAGCCAACCATCGGGCTGATCGGTAAAGCGATATTTGTAATCATTAATTCGAACTGCGCTCAGCGTTCCCTCAGTGAAGTAAAAAATTTCATGCCGCCTCGATGGACCTTTGCCAGTAATCAAGTCAGTCTGATCGTATCCATCGAGATAGACTTTGTAATTCTGATCGCCGATTTGCTTTCCACTCATAAGTTCATTCTTGATATTCGGAGCACCAGAAATCGAAAGAAAAGTTGGGAACCAATCAAGTCCAGAGACTATACCGTTTTCAACCTTTCCTGCAGGTACGTGCCCGGGCCATCGAATGATCGCCGGCACACGAAAGCCACCCTCTAACGCTGTGCCCTTGCCTCCGGCAAAGGGAGTCTGCCCTCCGTCCGGCCAGGTGAAATTTTCGGCACCGTTATCGGTACTAAAAACAACTATGGTGTCATTGTCTAATCCGTTATCCTTGACATATTTCAAGACGGTGCCAACAATGTCATCGAGTTGAGCCATCCCGCCTTCTTCAATGCTCCATCCGTTCTCTGGAGTGCGCATCGATTCATATTTTTCGGAAAGATGCGTAACTATATGCATTCGAGTTGGATTCAACCAGACGAAGAATGGTTTTCCATCCTTTCTGGATTTATCCATAAACTTCACTGCATTCGACAGAATTTCGTCATCGACAGTTTCCATTCTTTTTGGATAAAGCTCACCGGCGTCTTCAATTTTTTGCCTGCCGATCTTCCCCCAACGCGGCTGAACGGTTGCATCATCTGTATCAGATGCCCAGGTGTGCACCATGTTTCGCGGCCCCATCGACGCTTTCAATTCAGGGGGATAATTGCGATGAGAAGGATCTTCCATGGCATCAAGGTGGTAGAGATAGCCAAAGAACTCGTCGAATCCATGTACTGTGGGCAAAAATTTATTCAGATCGCCAAAGTGGTTCTTACCAAATTGTCCTGTCGCGTATCCCTGCCCCTTTAGAGCCGTTGCTATCGTCACAGCTTGCTCGGGAATTCCAGTTGTCGACCCGGCTTGACCAACAGTGGTCAGACCAGTTCTTATCGGCAACTCGCCGGTAATGAAATTAGCTCTACCGGCGGTGCAGCTTGCCTCTGCATAGTAATCGGTAAAACGCATGCCCTCGCTCGCCATGCGATCCAAATTCGGTGTTCTGCCCGCCATGATGCCTTGATTGTAAGCACCGATGTTGAACCAGCCCACGTCATCGCCCATAACGAAGATGATGTTTGGCTGCTTCGTCGTTGCACTTAATGATGCCTGAGGCGCAAGTGAAAGCGCCACTGCAAATACAAGCGTACAAACTTTTCGAGCGTAGTTTTTCACAATCAACTCCTGATTACATCACAGCTTATCGACGCAATAGATGAATGACTTTTTTGTCGTAATCGACTGTATATTGCCACCCTTCAAATACCTGGTGCCCGAGCAATGGTTCCTCATCATCGGCTCCGGCGCCGATGTGTGCAGCGACATTCAAGTCATTGCAGTCGATTGGGCCTATACGCAAATGATGAATAGTGTACATGTAGGCTGATCCAGATCCAGAGACTCCAGTAAAAGTTCCGGTCTGACAACCTTCCGGAACGGGGGCACCATATTTTGCAGCTTGTTCAGGACTGTGAAAGGAAATGCCTGACCCTGAATTACCTGTGTCCATCAAGAACTTATTTTTACGACCATTGATTTCACCCTCGACTATTATTCGATTTCCGGACTCACGAAAAGTGAAAGGCAATGTGTAACCTTGTTTCTGAGACGTTGTGGAGCCTTTTTTCGTGAAATGAATACAGTGAGCAGATTGATCGACTTGATACTCGAAATGCTTGATAAAAGTCTGACCAAGCAAGGCATTTCCATCATCGGCGTCCAAAATTGTGAGTTCAGCCCTTGGATCTACGAATGGTCCAACTTTTATCGACACAGGCATCGTCCACACACCGATCTGCGTAGCATTAGAAGACCCGCCGGTTGTGCTAGTTGGGCCGCCCTGCGGCGCACGAACACCAATCGACTCGAGCTGGCGCTTTCCTATACATGTATCTGGAGCGCCGGTATCCAGCATCATCTCAACTTGACGCCCATTGATTTCAACCGTTAGCATCATCTGCTTACCTTGAGGGCGATAGTAAACATTGGCTTGAGCAGGGCCCTGAATTGAGGCCGGGCTGCTCGATGACACAGACGTGACCGACGGACTCTGAGCAGTTCGACTTGCGCTTCCTGATGAAGAAGTCAGATGATACGACGGGTCGACTTTCACCAGAATGGACTCTGCGTAATTTGAAATCTGGCTTCCCGGGCTGGTTTGCACTACTTGTCTGTACAAAGTTTTGGCACGCGACATGTTGCCTATCTGTTGATTGCACAATGCATCGTAATACATTGCATTGGCATCCCGTGGGCTTGTCTGCAAATAGGCATCGAATGCAGCCGTCGCCTCTTTGAAACGATGCGCCTGATAATGAGCATAAGCTTCCTGCAGCTTGTTTGCAGCGAATGCTGGCGAAAGAATTGCATTTACTAAGGCTGCTCCTGAAAGCAACAGCGCTGTCTTTGCGTGCTTATAAACGAATTGAATGATCTTTTCTCCATGCGCGAGTCACAGAATACCATCTTAAAATCTGCCTCTTGTCAACCTTGATAATATTGGACAAGTCGATTTGTAAGACATGTAAACAGTCCGAAACCGTCACCCGTTGGCATTTTACAGCATGTGCAAGTAAATATTTCAATCTGGTCGAAATCTTGCATCGCCCGGGTATATAGATTTCAGACCGGGCTCAAATGTTGAACATTAAGCAGGCAGGGGCGACCTGTCACCGCCGCTCTGGTCAATTTGCTTAGTAAAGGATAGGAGAACGAGTCGAAATGAGCATTGATAATGAAAATGACGACATGGACGCTGAGAATCCAGGTGGTACTGGAGTGGCGACGGCTCCGTCGATAGACGATCTCGATGCAGCTATGGCAGCGTTAATCCGTGCTGCAAGCCCTTCCGAAAGTACACAAGCACAGAGTGCCATGGAGCCTGCTCGCTCAGGACCAGCAATGGCCCTCGTCAATTCGGTATCTATTATGGATGAAGATGACGACGACTTTTTTGACGATGACGAAGAAGAAGAGACGGAAGAAGCACAGGACCAGGCTGCTGCGCCTTTAGCACAACGTCAACAAGCGACTCCACCTGCACCAATTCCTTTCCGTGCGCCGCAGGCACAGGCTGAGCCACAAGCAGCGCCTGCACCGATGCAATACTCGCAACCTCCACAGCCTCCACAACCTGCACCAATCGCAGCTGAGTATCAGCAACCTGTTTACACACCACCGCCACAACAGGCAGCGCCTGCACCGATGCAACCTGAATACTCAGCACCGCAGCCAGTGCAGCCGGAACCGCAGCAATACGTGGCTCCTCAAGCAGCTCCACAGCCGGTGCCCCAGCCACAACCACTGCCCCAGCAAGCCACCGCACCACAGACAGTTGCATACCAGCAACCTGCGGCAGCCCCTCAGCCACAGGCAGCAAACCAACAGCAAAATTCAGTTTCCCAGCACGCAAGAGCAACACTGATGCACGAAACAAATCAAGATAAGCACCTCCATGATGCAAGCAAGTACATCAAAAAGTGGTTGGAAGAAAATAGCAACGACGAAGAAGTAGTTGAAGCGGCAATGGATTGGGCGAGAAAACACAAAAACGCCGACCACAACGGTCACGTTATTGCCAGTTTGCTTTTGCTCGATAACGCCGACAACGAGGTCACAGTAATGGCTGTGCGCTGGTTGACACACCACTCGATGCATCAACTGGCACCAGAAATTGTCGCCGGTTTGACCAGAAGACAACAGTAATTTCAGAGCAGTTCAAAGCTTTCCAATAATAATATTGGCAGCTACCTGTTAGCGAAACTACAGCTGGAATCAATTTATCTAAAAGGAGCAAATCGAGCTGATTTGCTCCTTTTGCATTACGGCACACAGTGCTGATCTGGGCATAACAATTGTAGAGTCAACTTTTATAAGACCCAGTGCATGTCCAGACCAAAACAAGATTACATTTCACCCCATACGCCTGTTGAATATCAGGGCGGTGTAGACGTCGAATACGAACCAGGTCATATGCTTGGTGGACGGTATCAGGTAATCAGCAACCTCGGACGCGGCGGAATGGGGGTTGTTTACCGGGTCAAACAGGTTTTTCTAGACAAAGAATTTGCGCTGAAAACAATCAGCAAACAGTGTTTAACAGAAACGGCAATCAGGCGATTCCAACAAGAAGCCCTGACTTCATTTGCGATTGATCACCCGAACGTGATCATGGTCAACGACTTCGGCTTGCTAGACGATGATACACCCTTTCTGGTTATGGAGCTTTTAGAGGGAGAAACGCTCGGTGATCGATTAAAATTACACAAGACACTTAGTGTTGATGACGCGATTCCTTTGTTTATTCAAGTTTGCTTTGGCCTGGCGTATGCTCACAACAAAGGAATTGTGCATCGCGATATCAAACCGAACAACATCATGCTCTTGAACAACATGCCGCCGGGCACCGAGGGCAGTGTCAAAATAGTAGACTTCGGTATTGCCAAATACTCCGCCAGAGAAGGCGGCGAAGTGCAAGCTCTTACTAGAACTGGTGAAGTTTTCGGCAGCCCACTTTACATGAGTCCAGAGCAGTGTCAGGGAGGACTCGTGGACCACAGATCAGATATCTACTCTCTGGGTTGCGTAATGTTCGAAGCTCTGACTGGCAAACCGCCTCTTGTGGGACAGAACGCTTTGCTGACGATGATGAAGCACCAGACTGAAGCGGCTCCGACTCTGCGAGATGCATGCGACAAGACATTTCCCAAGAAACTCGAAGCTGTCATGGCGAAGATGCTGGCAAAAAATGCAGACCAGAGATTTCAAAACCTGAGTGACCTGGCATTTGAATTAGCTGCTATCAAAGGCGGTGGCGCGGTTCAGGCAGGATTAAAGCAGAGATTTGAAAAGAAGGAAGAAGAAACAATCTCAATCACAAAGTTCAACTTTATCGCGCTACTTTGTGGAGTAGCAGCACTGACTGCGATTGCTGCTTACTTCGCGGTCTACTCAATCACCTCGGTTGCTCCCAGGCAGGTCATACAGGTACGCGAGTCTGCGGTCACGCCAGGGTCCGTTGCAAAACCTGCATCTGCTCCTGCAACAGGATCTGTTACCGGCACCGAATCCACTGGTGCACCAGAAAACTCTGCCACTCCCGAATCCACCGCTACGCCGAAATCAAAATGAGAAACAATATTCCCCAGAAAGCAGCATCATCGCCACTTTTTGAATCAGGGCAAACCTTAGGTGGGCGCTATCAAGTCATTTCCGCACTCGGGCGCGGTGGAATGGGTGTTGTCTATCACGTCACCCAGATGTTTTTGAATAAAGAATTGGCACTCAAGACCATCGAAACACGTGGCTTGTCTGACGACGTTGTGAGCCGATTTCAGAAAGAAGCACGTACTGCTTTTGCCGTAAAGCATCCAAATGTGATCTCAGTCGATGACTTCGGTCTTCTCGATGATGGCACTCCCTTCCTGGTCATGGAGATGATACGAGGCGAGACTCTGGCAGAGAAATTAAAGCGGAAAACTTTTCTGCCTGTCAGTGAAGCTATCCCCATGTTTTTACAGATCTGCAATGGTTTAGCCGCGGCTCATGAGCTGGGAATCGTCCATCGCGACATAAAACCAAGCAACATCATGATTCCATATGAGGCAGATACGAGCACCGAGGGCGGTGTCAAAATAGTCGACTTCGGTATAGCCACGTTTGCTTCCGAAGATGCAGAACGCAGCATCACCCATACGACGGAAATATTTGGCAGCCCACTGTACATGAGCCCAGAGCAGTGTATCGGTGGCGAAGTTGATCACCGCGCCGACATTTATTCACTGGGTTGCGTCCTGTTCGAAACCTTAACCGGAACGCCACCATTTATCGGTGAAAACGCTCTGACGACAATGATGAAGCATAAAACGTCAACTGCACCGACTCTCAGAGAAGCATCGCTGGGTCGAACCTTTTCCAGAGAATTGGAGCACGTTGTTGCCCACATGTTGGAAAAGAAGCCCGAGCAGCGCTACCAGAACATAATGGATGTAGCAAAAGATTTAGCGTCTGCTGTCAAAGGCGAAAGATTGCAGGCACCTGCAACGGTGATAGCTAATGTCAAGCAACCAGATGCAATACCAAAACCGTTATCACTAACGCGCACATTTTTCTTTGGTGCCATTTTGCTAACCACTTTGATGTCGGCTACACTGGCTGGGTTTGCGGCTTTCGAGGTCAAACATCTCGAGTCAGAAAAACCGATAGTTCAAGTGATTCGGGACAAAGCCAGCGTCAAATTCAAAACAGAAGACAGCGCTCTGCCGTTAGACGATGAGATAGTGGAGAAAGTTCAGTCAATACCACCAGATAGATTGGCGCAACGTCTTAAACTGGCTGACAAAGACGGGCATATCGTGCTGCGCTTTAAACATTTTGATAAAGAGCAACTGGCAATGCTTGGCAGAACTAAGTGGATAAAGTTTCTCGACATTGAAGAATCTTCATTCCCAAACAAGAATTTGTCCGAACTTCAAAATCTACCCGGCTTCTACTACCTGTGCGTCACCGGATCTAACTTCAACGATGAAGGTGCGGAGGCAATAGCAAAGTGCAACGCGTTGTATATGGTCTCAGCTGGTGGTTGCAACATCACAAGTAAAGGCGCAGCGGCGTTGGCACGCAACAAAAAAATTACTTATTTGAATCTCGACGGCACGAAGATCACAGATGTCGGATTGAAATCGTTGAGCACTATGCCTGTATTAAGCCAGCTGAAACTGAGAGACACACCAGCAATCACCAACGAAGGACTCAAGTACTTTCAAAATGGTCACCTGCAGTCGATCGCTCTGACTGACAACAAGAACGTTGACGACGAAACATGCGCCATCCTGGCGAAATATCCTATCCTCAAAGTAGCCGAGCTAACAAACACTAGTGTCACTTTGAAAGGACTGGAAATACTCTGCAAAAGCCCGACACTTCAAGAGCTTTCAATTATACATTGCAAGAATTTATCGGAACATGACATTGTGGCACTGGGCTACAAAGCACCGCATATAAAAATCAGCAGTAAAGGTGAGAAACCAGAAGTGGAGCAAGACGACTGAGTCATGTCCATGTCAGATTCTCGCAGTGGAGTCGATATCTAGGAGTCAGTATCTCGGAGACCGTACCTCGAACGTCGTGCCTCGGAGTCCATATTTAAAGTCCGTACCTCGAAGTGCACAGTGAAGTCACACAATCATGTCCACACGGATTTCACATCCCCTGAATTAGACTACAGGAGGGCGATCAAAGGCAGGTCTTCTGGGCAGCACCGGTCGCTCGAACAGGCAACAGTATCCAGGGCACAAACTATGATTTACATGAACACGCTAAAAAAGTGGTTGGTGGCTGGGCTTGCCATTTGCCTCCAGTCCCCATTTTGTACGACCGGCATAGCGGCCGATGCAGCAGACAAAGCGGTCAGCGATAGCAAAGGTTCTCCAAAGCTCGAGCGAGCCATGTTTTCAGAAGGCTGCTTCTGGAAGGTGCAAAGCGTTTTCAGCAAAGTTCCGGGAGTGGTAAAAACAACTGTCGGCTATTGCGGTGGCAAAATGGCTAATCCTACTTACAAGATGGTTTGCACAGACAAAACCGGTCATGCTGAGACGTGCCTGGTAGAGTTCGATCCAACAAAAACCTCGTATCACAAATTGTTGGAAACGTTTTTCTCAAGTCACGACCCAACAACCTTAAACAGTCAGGGTCCAGATTTCGGAACGCAATACCGCTCCGTCATTTTTTACTCAACTCCTGAGCAAGAGAAAGAAGCCGAGCAGATGAAACAACAATTGACTAAGGAACACAAATTTGCGTCACCAATAGTCACCGAAATCGTAGCTGCTAAGCCGTTTTACTCGGCGGAAGAATATCACCAGAACTATTTCGAAAAGCACGGAATGGTATGTCACTAACGAGCAGAGTCATGAAAATCAATATTCAAATGTTGGCACTACTTACAGGCGGTCTGATTGCATTGTATGGATGCAGCAGCCAGGCAAAGGAAAGCAAAAACGTGAGCACTGACGAAACGAACAATAAGCAAGCACATAGCGCCGATAAAAAACCCGATAGCTACTGGAAACAAAAATTGAGCCCGGAAGTTTATCAAGTGACGAGATGCAGCGCCACCGAGCCGGCTTTCACGGGCAAGTATTGGAACAATCACGAGGCGGGATTGTACAGATGCAGCAATTGCGGCGAGTTGCTGTTCGATTCAAAAACGAAATTCGACTCTGGAACCGGCTGGCCCAGTTTCAACGCTGCAGAGAAAAATTCCGTCAGCACAGCGACAGACAACTCGTTTGGCATGTCGCGCACAGAAGTAGTTTGCAAGCACTGCGGGGCGCATCTGGGGCACCTGTTCGATGATGGACCGGCACCAACCGGGCAGCGATACTGCATCAATTCCGCTTCTCTGGACTTCGAAAAAGCAAAGTAGGCACCATAACCGGATAAGTTCAAAATTTTTGGAAGTTCTGGAACTTTTCGGAAGTCGCCTGCTTCATTAAGCGCACAAGATTTCACTTAATGAGGTGCGTGATGAGTATTTTGAGCTTTATCCTGTTTCTGTTAGTCGCTGCGGCGTGTGCCTTTATCGCGGAACGCATGGTGCCAAACACGATGCCAGGCGGTCTGCTCATATCCTCCATCGTCGGCATCATCGGCGCCTGGGTCGGAGGTAGCCTGGTTGGTCACTTCGGTCCAGACCTGGCTGGCGTGTCGTTGATTCCATGTATCATCGGTTCAGCGTTGTTCGTATTCCTCTTCTCTCTCTTGAGCGGTGGATTGCGTAGAGCCTAACTCGCAAGCAGCGAACAATCGCTGCACCAATCGCCTGGACTGTAGCTTACAGATAGCCGTAGCATAAAAGTGCTACGGCTTTTCTCTTGCAACCTAACTTTCGCTGTCGCGAGATATCTCTGGAATTATACTGACGCTTCTACACTGATACCGCTACTTTGCGCGCTCTTGTAATCAAGCGATTTACTTCTCTTATTCAAATACATCGAAACACCGGTCACAGCTAAAATCAGTGGACAGAATCCAGCGAGAAACCATAGCAATTTTATTGGGTAATAAAGCCAACCAGTGCCCCACTGGCCAAAGTGAATCGGCATCAACCAGTTCATGATTTGTTTTCCAAGCGGCAAAGACTCAGAGTTCTGGATACGCTCAACCAGCCCTGAATCTTGATTAATGGAAACGCTTACCATCGAAGGAATAAACTGGTGATGATCTGGAGGCGCCATCAATACATGCATGTTATCCGTAATGATGGCAGGCTCATAACCGGGCAGTGAACCTTTGACTCGGTTGATAATTTCATCATAAGAAAACACTGCCGGCGGTGCGGCAGCCTGCATCTGCTCAGAGCGGGTGCCAGTCAGAGCAAAAACAACTGCTTCCACCTGACTGTGCCAGAGAGCGCTTGTTGCTGTAAGTACAAACATCAGAAGCATGCATGAGGAATAAAATCCGACCGCGTTGTGAATATCCAAATTCATGCGCCCAGAAGACGAACTAAATCTGATTGTTGTCCGCTGCTTGAACTGCTGCTGAAAGTATTTTGGTGACGGAAACCACAACCACAAACCAGAAAAAAGGAGCACAAGCAAAAATAGGTCGCCAATGCCATTGAGTTTCGAACCCAGGTCTTGCAGAAGCAGGTTCGCATGCAAATTTCGCACAGTGCGAAACAACTTTCCACTCACCACTTCGTCACCAAGAACTTCACCAGTGTATGGATTAAAGTAACACTGTCGCCAATCGCGATCGCGCCCGCCTGGTTCAGTCAGCGGCTTGAAGCCGATAATCAAAGGATCCCCATCAACCTCGGGCAAAGTCATCGAATAGATGTGGCAGTGGGTTATGGTATCAAAGGTCTTAACGATTCTGTCGAGCGACACCTTCCGCCGATCTGGCGGCACCTCAACATGATGTAGCCGGGGCTCAAAAATCGGTTGCAAATCAGTTTTGAACATTAAGAAACTACCGGTCAGTCCCAGCATCGCAAAATAGGCGCTCAGAACTATGCCGATCCAGAGATGACTCAGAAAAGCCCATTTCCGCAGTGACTTACGCAGGCCCATCAAGCTAACTTGTTTAGAGGAAGATTCGTTTCATGCTCACAATAAGTTTCCACATCAGTAATCAATTGAGCGCCTCGCTGGCGCGAACTGAATGTCCAGATCCACTGCCAGAATACAAGGAATCGATTACGCAATCCAATCAAGAAAAATATGTGGATAATCAACCAGCTCAGCCAGGCAGCAAAGCCTTTTGCATGTGCATAGAACGGCCATCTTATGTTGGCGACAGCCCGCATTCTGCCGATTGTAGCCATGTCTCCTTTGTCGAAATATTTGAAAGGTCTGCGAACTTTCCCTTCCAGATCGAGCTTGATCAGCTCCGCGGCATGAACACCCATTTGCATTGCGGTCTGCGCCACACCAGGCAATTGCTTGCCGTCTTGCTCGAAGTGCGCAAGGTCACCACATATGAAGAATTCAGGATGACCCGGAGGATTTAGAAATTGATCAACAATCACACAACCGCGTTTGTCTGTCGGAAATCCAAGTGCTTTGCCAAGCGGCGAGGCTTGCACTCCAGCTGCCCAAATGATCACGGCAGCATCAATTTTTCCTGCACTGGTCATGACATACGAATCTTGCACGTCAGTGACCTGAGTACCAGTCATAACTTCAACACCGCAATCGATCAATTGCTGACTCGCACTAGCAGATAAATCTTGCGGATACGGACCCAGAACTTTAGGCATCGCCTCAAGCAAAATAACGCGGGCTTTTGTGGTATCGATATGTCGGAATTCACCACGCAGGTAGACGCGGCATGTATCTGCGATTGCTCCCGCCACTTCCACGCCGGTTGGACCGCCGCCGATGACTACGAAATTGAGCGGCTTATGCTTTCCTGTGCGCACCATATCGCGTTCGGCTTCTTCGAACGCTGAAAAAGTTCGTCCGCGAATCCGCAGTGCGTCCTCAATGGTCTTCAGACCCGGTGCAAATTTTTCCCACTCATTATGTCCGAAATATGAGTGAGTTGCCCCGGTCGCCAAAATCAAATAGTCATAGGGCAAAACATTGTCGTCTTTTAAATAAACCAGACGCTCATCTGGCTCGATCGACGTTACCTCATCCATAATTACGCAAACATTCTTTTGATTCTGCAAAATCGCGCGGATAGGTTGAGCAATATCAGCCGGTGATAACGTGGCTGTTGCAACCTGATAAAGCAACGGCTGGAATGTATGGTGATTCTTACGGTCTACAAGCGAAACTTTGACGGAAGCAGAACTCAATGCTTTCGCAGCGCGTATTCCGGCAAAACCGCCACCGATTATCACGACGTTTTTCATTTGGGATTCCAAAACGGATTTTCAAGATAATAACACTTGAAAGCAAGAATTTTCGGTCCTATTGCGCATTTGTAAGCTTACAGCTGGGGATATGTTTTGACCCGGTTTTCCAATAAGCGAGCTGCTTAAGCGCCACCGCAGATTGGTATAAGTTCTGGTAATCCGGGGAGCGACATGTGACAGAGCAATCGATTGATAGCGTAAGCAACGCGTATCTGAACTGGCTTCAACGCGTGACTATTGGTGCGCTACTCGCACTGACAGTAGCCTTGCCGGCTCCATTCATGTTTGTTGAAATGAACTTATCACAGATGCTTGCGCTGGGGCTGATTGTGGCAGGCCTGGCAATCTGCTTTCCAATTTGGAGAATCTTAGAAAAAACCACTGGTACAGCCACATTCAGACAGTCATTCGAACGTGATGCAGAACGTCAAACGAACGCGATTGAACGCGTTCAGCAAAAGCATGCGACTGTGCTGGTGGTGCTCAGTGCGCTGCTCAGCCTTTTGCTGGAACTGGTCGTGATTCGATGGCAAACCAGCGAAATTGAATTTCTGGCCTTTTTCAAAAACTTCGGACTGATTGCATGTTTCGCCGGGCTTGGGATAGGGTACTCGCTATCACGAGTGAAGCTGCTTCCCCTGGGATGCAGCACTTTTCTACTGACACTACAGGTAGTGTTTGTCACCATTCTGGCTCGCGCGAAGGTTTTGCACTTCCTTCACCAGCCGCCAGTCGTGGAACAGGTTTCCATCGCTTCGCTGCACAACGTTCACTATTACTATTGGATTACTGCCTACGTAATCATGGCTTTTCTATTTGTATCAACGGCGCTCGCGTTTATTCCTATCGGGCAACTTTGTGGCGCCACGATGAATAGAATGAAAACGTTGCACGCATATGGCGCCAACCTGTTCGGCAGCCTGATAGGCGTTTTGCTGATGACGGTGCTCAGCTATTTCTGGGCGCCTCCAGTGATATGGTATAGCATCTGTGCCGCCTTGCTTGTTGCATTTGGTGCATACAACCGACGCGCAGCGACTGTCTCTGGTTTAACCGCCCTGTTGCTCCTTGCGCTAGTCGGAACGCCGCTGGATGCCATTCACCCGCGCATATACTCGCCATACCAATCAATTGATGTATATGATGCACAACACGGCTGGGGAGGCATACGGGCCTCAGGATATTATTATCAGAAAGCTTATGACCTTACAAAACCGTCATTCGAAGCCTACCCTGACCTGCGCAAAGTGGCGGCATATTACGATCTTCCCTACAAGCTGAAACCGCATCCCAAAAATGTTTTGATTCTCGGTGCCGGATGTGGTAACGACGTAGCAGCGGCAGTTCGTGCTGGAGCAGAGCACATCGACGCAGTGGAAATTGACCCCGCAATTGCCAGCTTCGGCAAAAGTTATCACCCGGAAAAGCCATACGACAACGAGCGAGTTCATCTCGTCCTTAACGACGGACGGGCATTTCTGCGGCGAACACAATCAAAATATGATGTCGTCGTCTTCGCATTGATTGACTCGCATGCGCTTTCGAGTTCAGCTTCGGCATTACGGGTAGACTCGTACATCTACACGATTCAATGTTTCAAGGAAGCGAAAGAGAAGTTGAATGAGGGTGGCATTCTTTCACTTTCATTTGTAGGTGTCGTTCCTGACTTACAAAAGAAAGTCTTCGGCATGTTGAAGACGGTCTTCGATGGGAAGGAGCCACTGGCATTGCAGACTGACTATGATTCGTCGACAAGCTTCTTCGAATCGCCAACGGGCGCTCCGCCGATTCCCGAAGACGTAGCATCCGACACAAACCTGAAGGTGAGAAACGAACTTGCTGAATACGTCGGACAATTCGAATCATCAACCGATGATTGGCCGTTCTTCTACATGCCTCATCGGAAATTCCCATTCTCATATCTGCCACTGATGGGGCTTGTCCTGGCTTTAGCGATCTGGTTACAAAGCTCACTGAAGAAATCAAAGTTCAGCGCTGCAAATCTGCCCTATTTCTGGCTGGGAGCAGGTTTCATGCTGGTCGAAACGAAAGCAATTACTGAACTGGGTTTACAATTCGGGAACACCTGGCTGGTCACTGCCATCGTGGTCGGTGCAGTTATTTCAATGGCGTTCTTATCTAATCTTCTGGTAGCTAAGGTTTCGTTCAACAATATTATTCTTCCTGGTGTTCTGTTGATAGCTGCCCTCGTCTTCAGCGCCCTCGTTTCACGCCACATAATCACAGGTTTCGAAAGCAGTCCCTGGCTAATGACGGCAGTTTTAACGTGTCCAATCGCATTTTCAGGAATTCTTTTCTCGACGCTAATCAGCAAAACAAAAGACATTGCAGGCGCTATGGCGCTGAATATACTCGGCGCACTATTCGGTGGAATACTGGAATATAACGCCATGTATTTCGGTTATGCAGCTCTCTATTTAATCGCGATCGGGATTTATGTAATCGCAATCGTCAATGTGTTCATGGCTAAAGAACGAGCCTTTTAAGTTACTCTCAACTAAGCTGCAAACACTTCGAGCGCAATTCCTGAATCCTCAGTTTTGCAGACTCGGCTGACTCGATTCTATCTGTCAGTTCCATGGCGGTAAGATCCGCGACAAATTTATCGACATCTTCCGAGATCGATTCGACAAGCTTGCGAGGATGTGTGACAGACAGCGGTACAGGCTCCTGAGCCGTGAGCAGGAAACTCAGGGTACATCCCAGAGCATAAAGGTCACTTTGACTGCTGGCGTGCCCTCTGAACTGCTCTGGCGCAATAAATGATTGTTTGCCTACAAGCGTCCCCGTCGCATTGCCCAGGAATTCGTTAGCCGCACCGAAATCAATCATCACCAGGGCGCCATCGTTATCCAACACAAGGTTGTCTGGAGTGACGTCACGATGAATGATAGGCGGTTCCTGTGCATGCAAATAGCATAATATATCAACGACTTCCTCGGCCCACTTCAAAACTCTCTCTTCGCGCTGAGGACCATTCTGTTTGACGAATTGGCTGAGGTCTTGCCCACTGCGATATTCAATCAACAGATACTGCCTAGATTTTTCCACAAAGCAATCCATCACTTTTACGATGGATGGATGATCGATTTTCATCAACAAACGAGCTTCGCGTTCGAACAATTCGGTTGCCTTGAGTTTCAGTTGTTCCTCGCTGTCTTGTGGAACCACCGATTCCTTCAGCACCACCAGGTCTCTTTCGTTGTATTGACACAGATAAACCGCCGACAAACCGCCGAAAGAAAGTTGACTGACGACCTTCAATCTTCCGTTCTGCAAAATTTGCCCCGGTTCGAGCGGCACATAAGCAGTCGCCGTGAAACGGCGCGATAGTTCATCATCCCACATCGCGGTGTAGCTGGGGAGTAGCTTCTCATCGGATTTCTTTTGCAACTCGTCTTGCAGATACTCCAATTCTGGTGTTCGCTTGCAGTTGATCGCCCAGACATTAAGAGCTACCAGAAACTGCTCTAACTCCTCTGGCTCAAAGCATTTCACGTCTAGATACATTGGAAAGCCGTCAGTGGTGTGGATAACAATTTCGCGCTTTTGGTCCGAGTCAACCAGTTGAGCTGAACTAATAGCGACCCAGGAAAAATTGCGCCGCAGCCCAAATGTGCTGCCCAGAAAGAACGGGAGCTCGATACCATTTTTACTCAATATAATTCTATTGTCGGACAAATTCAAAACGCTCTTGACGCCAATCAAAACAATCAAGAGCATCCCCATGATCACGCCGCCAACCTGCATTCCCATGGCGGCGAACAATGGCAAAACGTTGTTTGGATACATTATGCCTATCACAAGGAAATAGAGCAAAATGCCAGGGATGACAATTCCCCACACAGGAAGCAACAGAACAACCACGCCCAGAGCCATCTTCGCTGGACGACTCTTGTATCTCACGGTTATTTCCAGATCAGCCATGCGAAGACCTCGATTTCCAATTGCGTTCTTGACTCGTCTCTTTAATTCGTTCTTTTACTGCACGCAACTCTTCCAAGGGCTCGACGTTCATCAACTTGAGCACATCAGGCTTGAGAATTGAAACAACGTTGCCTGGCGCTTCAACACCACTTTCCGACAGACTGCACAGTGCTGCACGCGCTTCTTCAGCCGTCTGAAAGCGCTCTTCCGGCTCAGTGTGCGTCAGCTTTGAGACAATTTCATCGAATTGCAGTGGTACGCTGGCATCAAAGTTGCGTGGATGAGAACATGTAATCGGTTGAGGGTCCTGTCCAGAGAATAAGAAGTACAGTGTCGCTCCCATCGCATACAGGTCGCTCTGAGGAACAGGCTTGCCTCTAAACTGCTCGGCTGGCAGGTAAGCATGCTTACCGACAACGGTACTTGTTGTCGTCCACTGCTTCTGCTGGGCGACATTGAAATCAATAAGAACCAATCGTCCAGACGAATCTAAAATCAAATTGTCGGGCGTGAAATCTCGGTGCACTACAGCTGGTGACAGAGAGTGTAGATATTGAAGAACGTCACACATTTGCAGTGACAGCGAAATAATGTCGGTCAGCGACAGGGGTCCGCTCTTTTGCACAAGCTGGCGCAATGACATGCCATCAATGTGTTCGAGGACAAGATAGGCACGATGGTCTTCCAAAAAGAAATCAATCAATTTTACAATTTGAGGGTGATTTAGCTCTTCCAAAATTCGCGCTTCATTCTCGAATCGTTCAAGAGCTTGCTTTCGCACATTCCTACTGGTGTAAACCGGCAGCACGAATTCTTTGAGAACAACTCGAGTATTGGCTGCAGAATCAGAAGCCAGATAAGCAACACCCTGACCACCGGCAGCAAGTTGTCGCTCAACTATGTAGCGTCCAGACTTAAGTTTTAGTCCATCATTAAGCGGAGTCAGTCGATTACGGTTCGGAGGCGTAGTCAAAGATTGCAACCATAGCTCGGTGTAACTCTCTCGTTGCGGCGGCATCAGAGCTCGAATCAAAGCAGGGTCTTGCACCGCATCTGGTGCCATCTCACTCACCGTCTTCAACAAGGTCTCACGAGATACTGCTCCCTTGATAGATTCGATGTTTAAATAAACGCTCGTCCCATCCTTCATTTTGATTTGCATGCGCCACTTCTCAGGATTGGCGACATCGCCAAATTGATCCAGCTGAAACGCAATCATATTTTTCCAGGCAATGCTTCTACGAAACAGCGGAATTTTTTGCCATCTGAAATACAACTGCAGACAATCTGCTTTTAAGCGAATTCCGTTGGGCTGGAATACAAACATGGCCAGAGCAGCAAGAGAAACGAGCATAATTCCAAAACACAGACAGATAAAAAACGGATTCGTCGCTGCGTAGTAATACAGCACTCCGGCACCTTCCAGACCGCCGATAAAAAGATGCCACGCCAACGAAGCAAAAGCATCAATACCTTTGACGAACGGAGGCACATCGACGAAACGCTCGACGTGACGCGCGTCAGCTATGAAACCCCAGACGATATCGGGGATTTTCATGATGCAGGGAATTAAAAGCACCGACACCCAGCAATACCAGAAGTATTTTTCGTTCTCCCCCAGCGATTGTTTGAATTTCGCAAACTGCTCGTGCGGGTTGTAGGGTATGTCGATGAAGGCGGCTTTACCATAAGGCTCAGCGGTTCGCTTGTTTTGCAACAGCTGCACTTTCTCAGGCTTGTGAAAGCGTTCTCTCAAAGCGACCATATCTTCGAGGTCTTCTGGCTCCACTTCCCACTCACATTTAGGAGACCATTTTCTCAGAGCGATTCTAAGATTAACCAATTTGCTCGGCGAAAGCCTTGAGTGGTGAATATCGACATGCTCACGCCCGACCAGAAATCTCAGATAAATCTCCTTCTCGTAAGCATCCCAGTGCCATGAGAGCCGATGCACATTCTCGATAGGAACGTGCAGAGCCTTGAGAGGCGGGAACGACGCGGTTGATTTAGACAAAACGAGCGTATTGACCAGCAGCGCGGCAGTGCTGACAGTTCCGAGCGCGAAACTGCCGAGGAGCAAATAAATACGCTCATTGACGTCAAAAAAAACTGGAAAAATGTAAAAACCAAAAAGTCCAAGAAAGAGCCCTGGAATATACACAGCCCAGAGAGGCGCCAGCAAAGCAACCACACGGAGGGCGGTTCGCATCGTGGCGTTCTGCGTGCTGATTACGACCCGTTCTTTTTTCACGTGGTTCGTCGCCCGTCCGCTTGATCTGAAAAGACTTATTCCATTATGCATGGCAACCCGGATCTCGCTATAGAGAATACCCTGACAATTTATCTATGAGGAATATGTATGCTGTCGACTCCACTGGACATTTGTCAGGGAAGACTGCAGAAGACATTTGCCATGAGAAAGCCCGCATCGCTTGCATGCTAAGCTTGCGAGTTTCTACGACTGAATCTAGACTCCACGTCAGGAACCATTCACCTAAATGAAAAGACAAGCATCAGCTGCGTTGGCAGCATCTTTATTCCTTTCTACCGTCTTGCTCCCAACGCATGCAAGTGCTGCCATTGCCGAGTCAGGAGTATCTGCTCATACAAAAGTGCAGAGTGTTGACGCGTCAGAAAATACAATCACAGAAGAACGAGTTCAAACGGCGATTAATGCATTAGAAAAGATGTCTCAGCAAGTGGTAGACAAAAAGCTCGTACCTGGTCTTGCTGTGGGCGTCGTATACAAAGACAAGCTTGTTTATGCGAAAGGATTCGGCGTTAAGGAAGTTGGCAAATCAGATCCTATCGATCCAGATACAGTGTTCCAGCTCGCCTCGGTGTCAAAACCAGTTGCTTCGACCGTTGTGGCGGAACTGGTTGGAGAAGGAAAAATAACCTGGGATTCAAAAATAAGTGACCTCGATCCATCGTTCAAAATGTTCGATCCCTGGGTGACAAGTCAGATCACTCTGCGCGACTTCTTCGCCCATCGCAGTGGATTGCCCGACCATGCAGGGGACGTGCTGGAAGACCTCGGAGCAGATCGCGCACAGGTGCTTTTCAGCTTGAGATACCAGAAGCCAAGCAGCAGTTTCAGGTCTCATTACGAGTACACCAATTTTGGTATCACTGAAGGTGCTGTCGCCGCCGGTAAACGTTATGGTCTGACCTGGGAGGAAGCATCAGAGCAAAAACTGTTTCGCCCGCTGGGAATGAATTCTACAAGCGCGCGCTACTCAGACTTCATCGCACGGGCAAACAAGGCGATGGGTCATACAAAAGAAAACGGACAGTGGGTGCACAAAGAGCAGCGTCAGCCCGATGCGCAATCACCTGCGGGCGGAGTCAGTTCATCAGTGAATGATATGGCGAAGTGGATGAGACTGCAAATTGGTAAAGGAACGTTCGAAGGGCGACAGGTCGTCGACGAGAAAGCGCTTACCGAGACGCATCATCCGCACATGCTAACGCAATTCAACCCGTTCAACGGCACTCCTGGATTTTATGGACTAGGAATCAATGTCTCTTACGACGAACGTGGACGACTGCGTTTGAACCATTCCGGTGCATTTTCAATGGGTGCTGCTACGTGTGTGACTATGATGCCGGGCGAAAATATTGGAGTAATAGCCCTCACAAATGGCAGCCCGAGCGGAGTTCCAGAAGCGTTGAATGCATCGTTTATGGACTTCGCTCAAAACGGAGCGCAACAACACGACTGGCTTGCAATTTTCCAAAAGGTCTTTCAAAATCCGGCAACACTGGGTGAAGTTGTCGGCACAGATTATTCCAAAGTGCCAGAATCTGCGACACCGCAGGCAACAACCTCCGCGTACACTGGAAAGTACCACAGCGATTTCTTCGGTGACCTCCTGGTCAAAGATGTCGACGGAAAAATGGTCATGTTCGTTGGTCCAAAAAACATGAGTGCTAACCTCAAGCATTACGATAGAGACACTTTTACATACCAACCCGTCGGAGAGAACGCCACAGGGCTGAGTGGCGTAATTTTCACTATGGGGCCGGGAGCACACGCATCGGAATTACTCGTCGAACATCTAAACGAGAGCGGCGAGGGCACTTTTAAATTAGTGAAATAACAGAGCACTCTACCAACTGGATTGAATACGCAATCATTCAAATCCAAACGGAACGGCTTGTTTACGCTTGCGATAAATCTGCCTCACCTTTACATACTCAGCCTCGGCCTCATCGTAGCGTTCTGCGAACTTCAGCATTTGCGCCAGCTTCGTTCGCGTAAATGGATCATCTTCGATTTTTAAAGACTCTTTGTAGAACTCGATTGCCCTGTTAAATTGAGGCGGGCGCATGAGGTACATTTCCCTGGCTTTGGAAACAAGCTCTCTCGCTCTGGCGTGCTGTGACTCTCTGGTCTCTTTGCCAGACTCCGACTGCGCGTGAACTCCCGATTCTGCAGGCCGTTGTGACTTTGGCACAGTCGGCTCTGCAGATTGTGACTTCGGTCGAGCCGGCGGAACTGCGCCTGCACCAAGTTCAATAAAAAGGAACATCAAGCAAAAAACTACCAGGTGGCGAATCATGATTGAGTCAATTGGCACTTTTTAAGCTTATCCAGACGTAAGCAGGCACTCTGTACAATTTTGGGCCAAAACGTTTTCTGTCGTCGTCTGACAAATCGCAGTTAGAAGTATCGCCATCGAATGCGGCCGTTTTAAAGTTCTTACAGGCAAGCAAAGTTTTCAGCCCCCTACATGACACACTATCATTTCGATTTAAGTTTACGCACGTAATCTTTGGAATTTTCGCAATATCGACCACGTCGTTGTCAGTGAGATTGCAGCGTTCAACATTGAGCACGCTGATGTTGCTCCTGGCCAATCCCTTCAGGGCGCCAGGTGCGAATCGATCCCTTTCCAGGTCAAGACACATGAGGTTTTCCATGTCGCACAGAATGCTAAGGTCAGACGCAGTAAGCTGACCGCCATTCTTCGAACTGAGACAGTAGTGAATCATCAACCAACTTATCTTCGACTCAGCCAAATGTGCCATTGCATGTGGTGGAACATCGCTGGCAAATATCTCGAGCTTTCTCAGTTTCGGCATCTTTGAAATGATTTGCATACAGTCTTCAGAGATGTTTCCTTCCTCTATCTTAATTACCTCTAGAGGGCAGACTGAAAGAGCTTGCAGATCAGCCGCCGTGAACTCGCAGCGTTTTAGCCATACTTCGTGTAAGTTCTTGACTGCGAGAATTTTGTGCAAAATTGCAGGTGTTAATTTTCCGTCGGAAACAATGCATGATGGGTAACGAGGATTGTTATTTATAATCAAGTTGACCAGATCATCATCACCGCTTAGCGATGGAGCCAATCGCGTTGGCTCAACTACTCTTGTTTGCTTGATTTCATTTACGTGTTCACTCGATCGATCTACAATGCGAATCATAAGACCAATGAGAAGAAGTGCCATCAATGCCAGAACACATAGAACGGTAATGGTTGTTTTATCAAATTTCTGAAACACCGTGATGGACTCCGGATTGCCTTGAACCGCTCGTTAGTTTACCGCAATGCAACCATCGGAATTGTAGACCGCTACATGGCTGAATGTTGATAAACGAACCCTTCAGCTAACTTCTTGTCGATCATTTCATACATAACTTTTTCAGCATGCTGCTCAGTGTCATTCTGTATTTTCCTGGTAGCGCATTTAGTGCCTTGCATTCCAAGGCGCCAGTAGACGACGGAGCCTTGAACACACACTTCGAAGACTTTCGCTTTTTTCGACACAGCTAGAAATTTGTGCCAGAGCCCTGTTTGGTAGTGCATATCAAACCATCATGTTTGCGTATCGTTTATTATTTCACATTGCAAGAACGATCAAAGCGACATAACCGCGATGCATACATGGTGCGACCGCGAATAATCACCATGACGTTAATGAATTCACGGAATCTACACGAAAAGATGCAATTTATCCTGTATTTTGCTTACTCTGGACTTAAGGCGAGAGCGATGTCCTCAACATTGTTTGCTTTAAACCCTGTTAACAAGAGGATATACGGTGTCTCATACTGCGTTAATTTCAGGAATTCAAATGTTCTTTAAAAGGACTCAGACGTTAAAAACTGGTTCGGGCAAATCAGAGCGCATGTCCTACTTGAAAAAACGTCTTCTTCTGCCACGCCTAATAGCTGCGTTTGCGTGCATCACAACGACGCTTCCCTCTTTCGCACAATCGCTCGACCCAAAAAATCCCGCACCACTATCCAATGGAATCACCAGAGGCACCATCGACAGCTTTGGCGGAGAACAGTTTTGGACCACAACAATTCAGCGTGGTCACTTCAAAATCGCTTTCATTCGCTCGGGTGCTCAGGAAGGCTTTAACATAGCGAAACCCGCAGCTGCAGCCGTCATCGCGCCTAAAGTGCCAGGGTCTACAATTACGTTTAAAGACAACGCCAATGGAGTTGTTTTTGAGGGCAATGCAGCCGCACCGACCAGGATTGTACTCATGATTGAACCAGCTAAGAGTCCGCTGGTTCGACAGACGAATGACTACACAATAGAGGTTGAAGGAAACGTCGGATCTGCAATCGCCGCTGCAGTCACTGCTGAAACAGCAAACGCTTCAAACGGTCGCAGCGGCGAAGGCTCTGCTATCGTCGGTGTTTACAGCGTCAATTTGAATGACTATGGTGCGGCAAAATTTTCTGCCGATGGCTCTATAGTCACTGCAAGTGGTGCCAGGGGTACCTGGTCGTTGTTTGATGCCGGCACGAAGACCTACGTCATCACCATCGGAAATAATCGTTGGACCTTAACGCTTCAACCAGGGCGCGGATTGGTGGATAACAATAACAATCTCCAGTTCACTTCAAAGCACTGAGAACAGCGGCTTCCACACTTTATAACGCACAATGGAACTCGAAATTTCGAAGCTCTCGTAATTTCCCCAATGACTGTTCAGTTCTTATTGACTACATTGGTGACACCCTATCAGCAATCATATGAAATTCACGCCGCAAACACGGCTAGACGGAGCTGCGACAAAAATGGCAGACGTTCTCAACCCGCCCGAGACTCACCGCCGCACAAACGACGAGACTAGTGCCGGCATCAATCTTGTTGATCTGCTCCAGCCAGCTAAGAACGGCGTGGACGAAAGACAAAAAACACAACCACCGCCACCGCCTCCAGAAACAGTTACTTTGCCACCAGCATCGGCGAATTCATTTCACCTGACCCGCCCTCCAATTGATGCTGACCTGCTTCCCAAAAACAACCCGTACCCCATCAACCCCGGCACCTGGGTAAATGAGGCACCATTTCACGAGTATTACGAAAACGGCCTCGTCAAATTGCTGAACGATCCCAACGGCAGGCAACAATTAGGATTGAGAATATCCGAACCACGAACTGACCGAGTACCAATAGTTCCGATCGGGCGACCACACCTGAATGACAAAGGCGTTGCCCTGGAGTTTAAGCTGAAGTTCTAGTAGGGCTGATTTTTAGGATTTGCTTCTTTCAAATCTTTGACATGGTTTTCTATGTCTTCAGCTTCTTCCACCTTATTGAGCTTTCGGAGCAGTTCTGCGTAATTTGTAGCGACCAGTGTGCTCAATGCGTAGAGATGCTGATCGCCACTTGGCGGATATTCGATCGCAGCGAATGCTCTTTCAAAATATTTTTCGGCTTCATCATTTTTCTGCTGCTGCATCATCAGTGTGCCCAGCCCGTTGGTGGCACGCGCTGACTCTGGAAAGCTACTGTCATGAACTCCAACGTTTTCCATCGTTGTCAGAGCTTGTCTGTAAAGCTTTTCTGCTTCATCGTCTTTTCCGCCCAATCGCCTGACATCCCCCAACCCCATTGCGACGTCTATGGACTCAAGGTCACATGAATTCGGACTTTGTTTGGAGACACTTTCGCAAAGGGCCTGGGCACGTGTGTAATCTGTCTCGGCCTTATCGAGCGCGTTCAGGGCTAACTGTGAACCTGCGATGATGCACAGAGAGCGCATCACGCCCCGATCATCGGAGATGCTTTGAAATACCTGCTGCGCCTTTGTAGCGATGTCGATAGCAGCTGCATAATCCTCACGGCGTACTGCCTCGCGGGCATCATCGAGTTGACCACTTGCGGTCATACCTGTAATTTTTCGCTGCAACCAATTCATAGTCTTCAAATCCCGCTTTGTAGCTGATGGTGAACACAAGAAACAGAGATACTGATCAGTACAAAATATCATAAATGGCTGAGCGAGTGGTCAATTATCAAAATCAGGTGAAAGCGCCAGGCAATAACCGATTCACCTATCCAGTGAATCGGTTATTGAGTCGCAAAAATCATTTGAGGCGAAGTGTATATGCTTCAAATATAGTCCGCAGAGGCTCTGTCTAACGCCTGACATTGCAGGGGACTATTGAAAGTCGCGATTGATTTGTCTCTGGACGTGATTTTCTTCCCGATTCAACTGAGCCTGCTGACCCGGGGTAATGTAACCGCCGTTAGCACGAGCATCTGCTTGTTCCTGCTGACGAATGGCGATGTCTTCACCACGAAGTTGCGAATAGTGACCACTGAGATCCCCGCGGTCTGCGTGAAGCTCGCGGTTCAAACGATTGTCGCGTCCCAACACTTCAGCTCTGCGGGGATGATTGTGGGCGAAATTGCCGCCGCCAGGGTAGCCCCCGCCTCCTGAAAACCCACCTGTGTAATCTCGCCTTATCTGATTATTCAGGTGATTTTCTTCTCTGTTGAGTTGATGTTGCTCTCCCTTAGTGATGTATCCACCGTTCAAACGCGCATCTGCTTGCTCCTGCGCTCTAATCGCGCGATCTTCAGACTTCAGACGTCCATAATTACCGCCCAGGTTGCCGCGATCGGCATTCAGTCGATTATTTATGTTGTTGTCACGACCTAAAACCTCAGCACGACGCGGGTGTTGCTGACCCCAGCCGCGCGCAAAAGATGGCGACAGGCTGCTGCACAATGCAAGTGCGAGCAGTGAGCCTAGAACAACTCGACGTTGTGGGGATGTCAGTTTGGTGTACATGTTAATTACCTCAGCAATGGCGATTTCCATAAATCGCAGGACCGATATGGTTGATCTCTGGGTCTCAATATCTAAAACGTAATCCGTCGCCAAAAAGTTCAACGACTTCTGTTAACTCTGGGTAATCAGATCGTGCAGGGTTTGTGTATCCATATCAAAAGCGAGCACCAATGTGGTGCTCGCCGGCAGACTCATCATGAGACTACGTCTGAATTAAGGCGTAGATGTTTTTACCGAGCTGTGAACAGTTGAGCTGGATCCATCAGGTCCGACAGTTGTTGCTGAGGCTGACTTCTTGTGAGTAGCGCCTGTAGCATCGACTGCATGGCTTTCGTGCTGTTTCACTGCGCTCACACTACCGTCGCCGTTGGCTTGCACATTGGTTTTGGTGTGTGAAACTTTAGCGCCTGCAGGACCGCTGCTAGCTTTGTAGCTATCGGAAGTCGAGCCGGCACCAGTAGAGGTTGTATTTGTCGTAGTCGATGTCTCATCAGCAAATGCTGCCTGGTTCAGCGCAAAGCCGAGAGCCGCAACTACTGCTAAATTGATTGCTTTGTTCATTTGGGTTACTCCAGTAAGTGCTCTGAAGATGGGAGGGGGGACTCAACTGTTCCCAAAATGAAAGCAAATTGAAAGGAATTTAAGAAACAGTCGCTTGCTGACGAAAATTGAACTTCCTTCTTAAGTCTCACCACTGCCGCCGCCGATGCGCAAGCGCACCTCCTGCGCGAATGCTTCGTCATCAGTTCCATGAAGCGCCTGTCTCTGGAAAGTCGTATCGCTGACAGCGAGGTCAGCCGCCCCTTTCCGATCGCGGTTTTTCAATTCATCAAACAATTCGGGCGTGGCATTCAACGCCATCATTTGTTTTACTTGATCGGTATCGGCATTCATGCCCTTAATTGCGTCGGTGCTACCAGATGCGGTGGCAGCAACTTCGCTGGTAATTTTTGAGCCCGAGGTGATCGTGAGTGAAGGCAAAGCATCATTTGCAGAGTCCATAGCGCATTTGCTTGCACCAGACCTGGCAGGGGACGGTCCGCTCAGGTCAGATGTGGCTTGCTGCTGAAAACATTCGCTGGTAGAAGATCGTCGCTCAATAGGGGCTTCGGAGTCACGAAACATCGAACGATGCTGATTCTTTTTGTTTGGTCCCGGTGGATACATCTTGCAAACCTCCAGTCAAAACATAGATGATTTCATCTTGCCGGAGCAGTGTTACCGAAGCATGACAAGACAATGCTTTTCGACTTTTTTACTCAGCCAATTTCATTAGCTGTTCGTTGTTACTCGCTATCATAGAGTCACCAATTTTGAGGACGCTGTGCCGCAAAAACTCAGATCTGCCTTCCTTTGCATCTGGCTCCTGCTGCAAACTTCTCCTGCCTGGGCTGGTCTGAATACAAATGCGGGTCCAAACAGTAATACGGATCGAAGCCAATCCACACCGACTGACGCTCAGCCAGCTGGCAGAAATTTGTACGTACTCTCCATCGGAGTAGACAAATACGATGCGCCGCAGTTAAAGACATACCGGGCGTGACCGCAGGTGGTCTTTTTCCTCCACAATGAAAGCAAATAGAACTAACTTGCCGAGCAACTGCGCAACTAAGGCAAAACTCTAGTCGATGAGCTTGAAGCTGGCAAGGATTCTATCAAAGACGCTACGCATTTCGCGTTCACTCCAGATGCCGCCGGTGAGAACAATTGCGTAATAATACTTTCCCTCTGCAAAGAAAGCAGTCAGTTGGCGGCAGGGATGACCATCGGCAGTAAAAATTGATGACGACAGTGATCCATCATGATGAGTGATGCCGAACGTTGAATGAGTTGTGGACAGCTTTTGATAGCCTTTCAGAGGCTTGAGATAAGTTTGCTCGAAAATTTCGAAATACTGATCAAGCGTGGTGCCCGGTGGGTGCTCGAGTCGAGAAACGGTAAGCTCCGCTCCCAATCCAGTTTTGTTAGCACCACGGAATTTGACTTCGAATTCTTTACCAGCATCGCGCTCAAGCTTCCAGCCCTGAGGATAGTCAAACGAAATCTGTTTTGCTGCGTCACTGAATTTCTCGAAGGTCAAACTGTTATCCGCTGCACGCGTGGTGACCGAGCCCGCTGACTGTTGACGCAGGCTGGCCAGTGTATTATCGAAGAAAGGCTTGATTGTGGCTTCATCACGTCCTGCACAAGTGAATGTCCACATATAAGTTTGATCGTGGTTAGCAAATAGAACAACTCTCGCCGTATATGGCTCATCACCCAGACGAAAGCTGAAGCTCTGGTCGGAGCCTGAGAACGTCAATCCATGACCAAAGCGAATATCGCGTTTGCCGACCAGGGTGCACCCCGGGAGTGCCTTCTGCAAGTTAGCTAAAACGAATTGTTCAGCCAGTCGCGGCTCTGGTGCGCCATCTAATTTACTGAGTCGAAACTCGGTATGTCTCTGGTCGATAACACCGCCAAGCTTTACGATGGTGTCTTTCTCCGAATCTGCAACTTTAGTCAGAGTTCGAGGATAGTCAAATTCGAAATTGACCGCCGCATCTCTAAAATGAGAGGAGCTTCCGGCTAAATCTTGCCGAGCAAAAATGCTGACGAATTTTGATTTCTCCGAGTAGGCGGCGCTGGCTGTGTGAAGCAAAACCACGCTCAAGACCCATGGCATCAAAATATTCGAACTTGAATTCACTTCTCTTTTTCCTTATCTATCGAGGGAAGATGTATTGTCATGGTACCTGTTCGTCGAAACTGTTCAGCGCGTCTACAAACATCGGGGCATTTTTATAGCCTCTAATTTTGCCCAGGCAAACATCCTGGCGAAAAACGAGGAACGTGGGGTAGGAGATAATCTTATGCTCCTTTTTCAATTTTCTGCCCTCTTTTGAATTCTCGGCAACTCGCGCACAAGAGTAGCGACCCAGTTTATTCATCAAGAGCGGCACGTAGCCGGCTTCCTCATCAAAATTCTTGCAATAACCACACCAATCCGCATGCACTTTGACAAGCACAGGCTTATTGGAAACCCGAGCTGCCTCACTGGCAGCGGCAAGTGAGTCATGCCAGTTTTCAGGCAGGGGGGTCTGGTTCGACAGAGTTCCGAACCTTATATATGAAACACACTTGGACACAAAGTTCATAATGCTCAAATTTTAGCCACCTATCACGTGAGACCGCTGCTATACCTTTCCACTATTGCGGCAATTTACGTCGTCCTGGTCGTTAACCTCTGCTTAAACGTTCCGTGAAATAGTGTCCACAGATCCTCCGACCTTTTGAGGTGAAAATCGTGTTCACTATTGATTCAATTGAATTTCAGGGACCTGTCGCTAATCCAGACAATCTTGAAAACAAGCCGGGGCTATTTGTTCTGCTGGAACTTACTGCCGAAGGCGCCCAGGTCATAGACTTTGGGTTTATGAAAGACCTGCATAGCGAGCTATCAGTAACGGTTCGTGACACTAAGCTCTGGAAAGGCACACTAGCAGCAGGATTCAAGTATGCAAAGAGCGCAGACGAGGCAGAACCACTCGTCGAGCGATTGGAACACTGGTTCGATAATTCGGAAACCAGCCAGATTTCAATTGAAGGCGACGGAGTACCGGCTTAATCGACCGGCAAACTCGACCAAACTCTGAAAACACATTTTCAACTCGTAATGCCGGCACCAATTATGGTGCCGGTGGCAAACAAGCTCGTAAAAGTTAAAAGTGCAATCGTCTTCCATCCAAACCAAATTTCAAACCTCTCCCAACTTCAGAATCTAATTCACCGTCCACGACCTCGGTTTTTAAGTCCGCATCATCTACCACAAGGCACCCATGAACAAAAATTCAAACGATAAAGAATCAAATCTCGATCGTAGAAATCTCTTGATTAAAGCATTGAATGCATTTGATGAAGGCGATGTCGACCTCGCTCGTCGCATTCTAATCGCCTCGTATCACCATCATACGCGTAAGGCATTGACAGTAAATGAACGACTGAATTTGTGGTGGTGCCTGGCATGGTTCGCGTTTTACGAGGGGTGCTCTGAGAAAGGCGAGTTGATAGTTCGCCAGATCGTTAAACTGGAAGAGAGCTTTGTCGAACCTAGAAAGTCGAAAATCATTTATGCGAAATATGTTTTATCGATTCTTTGCTCTAAATCTGGGAAAGAATCAGAGTCCATGAAACACGCTCAGGAAGTAGCCAGGTTACTGAAAGACAGCGACATGCAGCCGTTACTGAAGCAAATTGTCACAGCGCAGCTGAATGCGAAAACGCCCTCAGATATGCCAACAAGGCGATCGACTGATCAATTTAAAAGTGCTCTGGGCGCAACTGGCACCAGCCACGAGATCTTTTTCTAAAAATGTCCGCCCAGACCACGAAATATTTTTCGTGCCGCTAAAATTCGGGAATCAACCGGGTAGCTTTTGTTCGCCAAAATTACGATTCCCAGTTTTTCCTCTGGAATAAAAGCAGCATAGGCAGCGAAGCCAGCCGTAGAACCTGTTTTATGGATCCAGGCCTGCGTCTGCGGTTTCATGGGCGGAGTTATTTCAACAACCGGCGCGGATTCTAAAACAATTGCAGGAGAACTTGCGGCTAGCAGATCTTTTTCCGCGACAGGGAGAGCGAATTGTTCCCAGATCAGATCCTGCGTCATTGCTCCACACTTGTAATAACCCAGATGTGTGTTGAGCAGCGCATGTTGCAGCTTTTCCTTGCCCTGCTTTATACCCATGTTGTACTCTACAAAATTGATCAAATCAGTAGCTGTTGTGGTGACACCGTACGCCTCTGAAGATAAGACTGCTCTTTTCATGCGGATTGGAGAGTCCTTTTCTGTGTAACCTTGCGCATAATCAGATAGTCGAGCCGATGGAATTTTGATAAAGCTATCTTTCATTCCGAGCGGCTCGAAAAGAAAATTTTTCATCAAAAGGTCGTAATCTTGATGCATACATTTCGCAGTTATGTAGCCCAACATGCCGATGCCAGGATTTGCGTAGTTCCTCACCGTGCCAAGTTTATGATTTGGTTTCCACTCCTTCAAATATTCGATCAGTTTTGTCTGGGTAGTCACACCTGCAGGCAATTGCAAAGGCAAACCACCACTGGTATGGGTACCAAGATTTAGCAAAGTCAAATTTCCAAAACTTGTGCCCTTTAAGTCTGGAAGATACTGATCGACTTTGTCGGAGAAAGAAATTTTTCCGTCCATTTGCGCAAGTGAAGCCAGGCTGGCTGTCATCGTTTTCGAGATTGAGCCGATTTCAAACAAGGAACGGTTCGATACTTCTTTTTTTGTTTCTTTCGACTCGAGTCCATAGTTGAAAACAAATTTTTGTCCGTGCGTGGTGACGCCGACTGACATACCGGGAATGCGATACTTTTCCATCAAGGGTGTTATCGAAGCATCGACAACCTTTTTCACAGCTTCACCATCGATGTCGGCAGCTGGCGATGGAGCAGCAAAGCAACACATTAACGACAAACCAGTAAGCAAAAACCATTTTTTCAACCTGCTCAACGCCTGACTCCCAAAATTCTACTGAACAATAGTTCCAGCAATTTAGCATCCGAGCCAATCGTTCTAAACAAGCCCTTGCCGCTGTGCCGACTATGATATCAAGGTCGAAGCATGGATCTGGTAAAACGTTGCCGCCTGGTCAAGCCGATGCACAGTCTAAGGAGAGAGCAACTGGTGATCTTGCTTTCGCTACCATGCTATAAAAGACAGGTTGATAGATCAGTTGCAATGGGGAGCAGGGTGTGCAAGAGGGTAACCCGGATGGTCATGCTTTCGATAAAAAACAGGACCTTTTTTTACTAATTGCGCTGAGCGCTGTTGCAGCCTCAACAATGTTTGTAGAAGTGGTGATAATCAAGTTTATCGCTTTCAAAGTTTTTCACCACTTCGTCAATATCATAGTCAGCACCGTAGTCCTCAGTTTTGGTGCCGCCGGAACTTTTCTTTTCATGCGCACGAGCGCAGGCAAGCCAGTGCAAAGCGATTGGCAGGGCGCTGCCCGTGACGCAGCTATCTATTCAGTTTCCCTCTTACTGGTTGTTTTGCTATTTTGCTGGCTGCCGATCGACCCGTACAATCGCGAGCTGGCAGATTTCTGGCGCCTTGCTTCCTTGCCCGTATATTTCGCTCTATTTGTCTGCCCTTTCTTTTTCGGCGGTCTATGTATCAGCAAAGTTCTGGCTGACAGCCGCCTGAGACCAAGTCGGGTATTGCTGTGGGACCTTACCGCCGCTGCACTTGCTGCAGCCACTGCACCTTCGCTTCTAGAAGCACTGGGAGGATATGGTGCGATCGGTGCAGCCGCCGCTTTTGGGATGGTGGCATTCTTTGCCTTTCAAAAAGCTTCTGCTAAATTGCACCCCCCGTCTTGCATCGCCTGGTCAGCAGCCTTCCTTACCAGTCTGGCTCTTCTCCTTGCCTATCCCGGCTGGGCAATCAAGAAATACGGCATCGACATTCGCTCACACAAGGGCGAAAATCTGCAAAATTTATTCGCCACAGATTTCAACGGACTGGGTCAGACGTATTGGAATGCTCTTGCCCGCATTGACGTATCGAACGTCGGATGGTCTAACGATGCCGCGACCTATTTTTATGACTTTGTCGACCGCAAAGAAAAGCTAGAGGGTCGCCTGATCACTGTCGATAAAGGTGCCAATACCAGACAGTTTGTCAACAAAGGCAAATTGCGTGACCAGAAGTTTATTGGCGATAGCATCGTCGCCATTCCTTATGTGGCAAGACCCGGAGCGCAAGACACTCTCATTATCGGCGGCGGCGGCGGCATCGACATAACTGTCGCTAAATATTTCCAGACACCGCACGTCTCGGTTCTGGAATTGAATCCGATGACTTACAAACACGTCTTGCTGGGAGAGGGAGACCCACAGCGGGCTCTTTTTCAGCCGTGGATTGAAAGCGACGATAAGACCAAGGTCTCAATCTTCAACAAAGAGGCACGCCATTTTTGTTCGGCCAGTCCTCCGCATGCATATGATGTGATCCAGGCAACCGGAGTAGATACCTTTACAGCAGTGGCATCAGGTGCTCTGGCATATTCAGACAACTACCTGTATACACAGGACGCTATCGACAGCTACATGCGATTGCTCAGACCAGGCGGCGTGCTCTCTCTTGCTTACTGTCGGCACCCCGAATCTCTGCCTTTGCGACTTTTCACCACATATATCAGTGCCCTGGAAAAGCAAGGCAACAAAGAACCATGGCGCAATTTGATCGTTGTCGGTGCCACCATGGACGCTGACGTCATGGTCAAAACCACGCCCTTTACTGAAGCCGAACTGGAAGGGATTCGCGATTGGTGCAAACGCACGGGCTACTGTTTGATCTTCGATCCCGACAGAAAGACTGGACTTGCGGCTGGAATGGTTCCAGTGGAGGAGCTGTATCAAAAGCTTGCCTTTAGTAGTGCCGGCGAACGTAAAAAAATTATCGATACATTTATATCCAACATCGAGCCAGCCAGCGATGACAAACCGTATTTCTACCAGATTGACCGTAGCGAGAGCTGGTTCTTTTCCAACAACTACGCCTACACGCCGATGGTCGCTGTAATTCTTGTATTCCTGTTTTCACTGTTCCTGATTTTTGTGCCAATGACCAGGATCAGCAGGGAAAAGCTTTCACTCTCAATTTTAGGTTACGCACTTTTCTTTGCCACGTGTGGTTTCGCCTTCCTCTTTTTTGAGGTGGCGATTGTGCAACTATTTACCGTCTTTGTCGGCGGTCCTGCCTATGCACTAGCCGTGGTGCTCGTTTCGGTATTGATTGGCTATTCTATTGGCTGCTATATCGTGAGCAGATTGCAGCCGCGTCCCTCAACCTTTTACGCAATCGGAGCGATGCTCTTCGCAATCAATATGGGCGCATTTCTCTTCCTTCCCCAGACAATTACCGCTCTGCTCTTCCTGGACTTTCCGGCAAGGCTAGCCAGTTGTGCGGCAATAACACTTTTCCTGGCCTGCATTGCGGGCTTGCCTGTGCCACTGGCGATGGAATCAGCCAAGACCGCCTACAACCGAGAAATTGCCTGGTTCTGGGGAGTCAATTGCGCGTTCAACGCCCTGGGAGCAGCCTGCTTCCCTCTGATCAGCTATCAGATTGGTATCAAAGCTTCGTTAGTGATAGTTGCGGTTCTGTATCTGCTGGCAAATTTAGCCTTCGGTTTTCTGTGCGTTAAGGACAAAAAACTTTCATCGGTCGTATAAAACTACGCCATGGCGCGACAATCAGAGCATTGTTCGGACGCGATTGTCAGCGTTTTAACGATTCAGACATGCAACTCTTTGCGTCGATCGTGCACGTTCCAGGTCAATGCCAACAAAATCGTTGCGAGCAAGGCAGCAGCAATAATCACCACAAATCCCATATCCCAACCGAACTGCTGAACCGTGAAACCAATGCCGACCTCGGCAGCAGTGGCGCCGAGATATCCAAAGAGCCCGGTCAGACCGGCAGCTGTGCCTACTGCCTTTTTGGGAACTAGATCGCAGGCAGCAACTCCGATCAGCATTACGGGACCATAAATCAAAAAGCCGATTAAAATTAAGGCTACCGAATCGATCAGGTTGTTGCCTCGTGGATTTTGCCAGTAGAGCACGACTGCAGCTGCCACTAGAACCATAGAAAAAACCATGACCGGCGAGCGCCGTCCGTGGAACAACTTGTCGCTAGCCCAGCCTGAAAACAACATTCCAGGAACTCCAGCCAGTTCATAGAGACTGGACTGCCAGGCAGTTTCGGTGATCGAATACCCCTTCACTTCAGTCAGATACGTAGGCGTCCAGTTCACAACGCCGTAGCGAACTATGTACACAAAAACGTTCGCCGCTGCGTAGATCCAGAGAAACTTGTTGTTAAAAACAAAATTGAGCAAAATCTCTTTTGCCGACAATTCACGCTCACGGTCGTCTACAGAAGTCGATGGATAGTCATCCATATGCTCTTCAATGCTGGGCAATCCAACTGATTGTGGCGTGTCGCGCAAGAAAGCGATAACAAGAAATCCTGTAACTATCGCTAGCAATGCAGGCACGTAAAACGCACTTTTCCACGATGCGGTGATCAAAATTGAATAGCTGGCTACAAGCGGAGCAAGCATGCCACCTGCGTTGTGCGCCAGATTCCATACAGCCATTTTTGTTCCGCGTTCTCTATCCGAGAACCAGTGCACCATTGTTCTTCCACATGGCGGCCACCCCATGCCTTGAAACCAGCCATTCACAGACCAGAGAATAATCATGCAGAAAAGTCCGGGCACAAATCCGAACGCCAGGTTGACGAGTCCTGAGCATATGAGTCCAGTCGCCAGGAAGTAACGAGGATTCGATCTGTCAGAAAAATTTCCCATCACAAATTTTGAGAGTCCATAAGCGATGGTAAGAGCCGAGGCCAGCAGCCCGACATCGCCTTTGCTCAGCCCCAGATCATTTATCAAATATGGCTTTGCCACGTTTATGTTGGACCTGACCAGGTAGTACCCGGCGTATCCCACAAAAATCGTGCTCATGACTTGTATGCGGTGCCGCTTATATTCGGAACCAATGTGTTCCTCCGGCAAGCGCTCTACATGAGGTGCCGGCTTGAATATTTGCATTAGCGAGGCAACTGGCACAACCTTCCGCCTATACAAGAGTGTTATAGCTTATCACTGACAGATAGGAAAATTGACGACAGTGATATCATGGGTTGCTCAAAAAGGAGAACCCTGAACATGCATTCTTTCCGCTCAATTCACTGCACCGTGCTTGCTGCACTGGCATTTTGCACTATCGCAGCGTCGGCAGCCCCTGATCTTAGCCAAACAGCCGAAGCTGATAAGGCTAGTCAATCGCAGGCAGCTAACAATTTGACACCAGCAGTGACACCAGCGCAGGATAAAGCAATCGTAGAGGCGGCAAAGAAGCAATTAAAAGTATTTGGCGGCAAGACGCCAATTCCTGGAGTCTACATCGCTGTCTACGCACCTGGCAAAGAACCTTATTTCAAAGGTGTCGGGCTAGCAGATGTAAAAAACAAGAAGCCTTTTGAAAAACTCGATCGATTTCGCATTGGTAGCAACACTAAAACTTTCGTCGTCACAGTGTTATTGCAATTGCAGGACGAGCACCTGCTGAAAGTTGATGATCCAATCAGCAAATACGACATAGGCGTGAAAATTCCTAATGGCAAAAACATTACGATCAGACAACTAGCCGAGATGAGAAGCGGATTGTTCGAAGCTTACGACACAAAACAATTCAACGCGCTCAATATCAAACCAAATACGACCATTTCGCCCAACAAGTTAATTGAATGGGGAGTGTCTCACAAACCAGTCTGCGCACCGGGCACTAAATGGAACTACAGCAACACCAACTATCTGATTCTCGGGCGCATCATTGAAGTTGTCACGCACGACAATGTGGGCAACCAGATCCGCAAGCGCCTGATCGATAAAATGGGGCTGACGGCAACAACCTTTCCAGACACCGTGGCAATGCCGTCACCATACGCTCACGGATACGGGCTGGATAAGAGAGGCAACTGGGAAGACGTATCCGAAACGCTCCCACCCTGCATCACATGGGCTGCAGGCAACATGATCTCAGACGTTCCAGACATGGTCAAATGGGTGAAAGCGTATGTGACTGGCACCACGAACAGTGCTGAATCGCAAAAAGATCGCTTGAAGTGCACCCCTATATCAGCCGATACAAAAATGTCTTTTGGCATGGGCATCGGGCATGACGCTGGGTGGTACGGTTACACAGGCGGTCTTCCCGGATATCACACAGCAGCCTACTACCTGCCGGACAAAGATATAACCATCGTCGCTTTCGTCACGGCTCAGAAAGAGAAACCAATGCCGGGTGCCGCAAATGTAATTGCTCGTGAAATTTCACGCGTTGTGACACCTCAAAACATCATTTTTGCGGATACACCAAAGAAGAAACCATAAGTTAGTAATCTGGTGCAGTCACAAATCCAACTAGCTGCAATCGCAATCGAACTAGGTGCAACATTCGCACTCTGGCAAGTTGCTCTCGGCAACTCGTAACTGCCGCGCTGCCAATAAGTGGTAAAGAATTTCGACCAATTTGTCGAACCCGACCGGCTTTTGCAAATAGTCGTTCATTCCCGCGTCCAGACACTGTTCGCGTGTTGCGCCACCACCGGTAGTTGCGATAATATGAGCGGGAGCGTAGCCATGCTCGACTTCCAAATTTCTAATTGCAGTCGTTGCAACGATTCCGTTCATCTTCGGCATCTGAATATCCATGAAAATCACATCGTATCGGAAATTTCTAGCATGTTGAACGGCTTGCGCACCGTCTTCCGCAACATCAACCTTCAATCCAAAAGGCTTGAGTTGAAGTCGCATAATCTTGCGAATCGTATGATCGTCATCGACAACCAGAAATTCCAGCCCTCTCTTTTGTTTTTCGTGACAGTTACTAATTTGCATCTTGCCCCCCCGGCGCACGCGAACCTTGCATCTGCTTGCTTGTCCTAATCGCGCTCTAATACTGTTATAGTCAGAGCTGCTGGCAAACATTTGGCAAAAAACGGCGCCATTTGAAAGACTTTGAGAAATTGTGGCACTGCCGATCCAGCCTGCCGATGCGGTAAAATTTCTTCCGACGCCGGGTGCGGCGCGTTAAAAGTGATGAGGTAAACCATGTCATCTAACGGACACGGGCTTTTCCAGCTCGGTAAAAGAGATACGCAATATCGATTGCTCGACAAAGATTCAGTATCGGTGCAAAAGTTCGGCGATAAAGAAATGCTGGTCGTCAAGCCTGAAGCCCTGGAAACGCTAAGCAAAGCGGCTTTTCACGATATCGCCCACTATTTGCGAGCCTCCCACCTGCAGAATCTTCGCGCCATCCTCGATGACAAGGAAGCTTCCTCAAACGATCACTTCGTAGCTCTGGAACTTCTCAAGAACGCCAGCATCGCGGCCGGAGGCACACTGCCCATGTGCCAGGACACAGGCACAGCTATTGTCGTAGCCCATAAGGGCGACCGGGTGTGGACAGGCGCCGACGACGCCGAGCTATTGCAAGAAGGCGTGAAGAAGACTTATCTGGACTGCAATTTGCGGTACAGCCAGATGGCGCCCATAGACATGTATAAAGAAGCGAACACAGGCAGCAACCTGCCCGCGCAGATTGACATTCTTTCCGAACCTGGTGAAGAGTACGAGTTCCTTTTTATTGCAAAAGGGGGCGGCTCGGCGAACAAAACGTTCCTTTTACAAGAAACAAAATCCGTGCTCAATCCAGCTTCACTGCGAAAACTGCTTACTGACAAGATTTCCGGGCTGGGCACATCAGCCTGCCCGCCGTATCACCTGGCTATCGTCATTGGCGGTCTGTCCGCCGAGATGACCTTGAAAACCGTCAAGTTGGCAAGCTGTCACTATCTCGACACACTGCCGCGCGAGGGCGACAAATCTGGTCGAGCCTTCCGTGACATCGCGCTGGAGAAGGAGATACTCGAAATTACACGCGAACTCGGGATAGGCGCGCAATTTGGCGGAAAGTACTTCTGTCACGATGTACGTGTCGTGCGTCTGCCTAGGCACGGAGCCAGCCTGCCCATCGGCATCGGCGTATCGTGCAGCGCGGACCGTCAGATTCTCGGACGCATCGACAGAAGTGGCGTCTGGCTCGAACAGCTCGAAGTAGACCCAGCCAAATATCTTCCCGAAGTGGAAGACGACAGCCTGCGAAGCCAGACAATTCACGTCGACTTGAACATGCCGATGGACGAAGTGCGCAAGATGTTGTCAGGAAAACCAGCCGGCACTCGACTGATGCTGAGTGGAACCCTGCTTGTAGCTCGCGACATCGCTCACGCTAAATGGAAAGAGATGATCGAACGCGGTGAAGAATTGCCTGGATACACGCGCCAGCACCCTATCTATTACGCCGGCCCAGCCAAAACTCCTACAGGCTACGCCTCGGGCTCATTTGGACCCACAACAGCGGGCCGAATGGACTCTTACGCTGATCTGCTCATGTCACGAGGCGCGAGCCTGATAACACTGGCCAAAGGCAATCGCGGCAAAAACGTGAAAGAAGCGTGCGCCAAATATGGTGGCTTTTACCTTGGCACTATTGGCGGTGCAGCGGCCAGACTGGCTAAAGATTCGATTCGCAAAGTCGAAATTATCGATTTCCCAGAATTGGGCATGGAAGCCGTTCATAAAGTCGAAATCGAAGAATTTCCAGCATTTATCGTCATTAACGATCAAGGTGAAGATTTCTATGCGTCCATCTCTGAAAACCGGGTGGCAATCACTCGCTAAAGTGCTAACAACTATTGCCTTCATCGTTCCGATTTTGTCGGGATGTATTGAATTGCAAACGCCGCTTTCTCATACGAAGTTCAAAGACGACCAAATCCTGGGCTTCTGGCGGGCAGAAAACCAGCAGAAAAGCACGATGCAGTTGAAAATTACTGCAGCGACAAACGGCAACTACCAGGTGCAGCAGCGAGACAATGATAGTGAGCGATTTGGGACGATGTTAGCGTTTATCACGCATGGTAAACGGACAAACTATGCGAACCTGATCATGACGCACCAGGACAAAAAGGATGCGTTTATGCCCGTTCAGTACGAAGTCACGGGCGACAAACTTAGAATCTGGCACGCTGATTTCGACAGAATGAAGGAAGCTATCGATACAAAAACTCTGACAGGCAAAGCCAATGAGACTACCTGGGGTCAGAACATGTTGATCACGTCGCCCGGTGCAGACGTACTGAAACTGTTTGATAAGGCCGATGGCGCTCGATACTTTTGTGAAGAACTGGTACTGACCCGCCAGCCGGAAACAAACACTCAATCGAAGAACACAGACGCGACAGGCAATCAAACGAGTAAACAAGTGGCTACAGAAGAACATGTCGGAAACAGTCCAGGCAACTGCGTGGCGGAGACAGCAAAGCTGACCCCGTCGATTAGCACAGAAATCGAGAACACACTGCAGTCGCAAGCAGATGCCTGGAACGCAGGTGATCTGGATAAATTCATGACTGCCTACCTGAAGTCTCTCGACATCACCTTTGTCTCCGCTGATGGAGAGATGAGAGGGTACGAAGATCTGGCGGCGCGGTATCGAATCAAATACGGCAACAGCAAAGAGACAATGGGTAAATTGTCGTTTTCAAATCTGCAAGTCCAACCGCTTGGCGATAACAACGCCTTGTGCATAGGACACTGGCTGGTCGAGCGCGCCGATCACACTAAACTGGAAGGGATGTTCACCCTGGTTCTAACAAAGGTTGACGGCACCTGGAAAATAATCCATGACCATACCTCGCTATTTCCCGCACCTGCGCCCTCGAAATAGCAAGTACGAAGTGTCCCTCGCGAAATAGTAAGTACGAAGTGTTTCACGAAATAGGAAGTACGAAGTGTCTCACGTTTGATTACAATGTCTAGCCAAGCTCAACATATAGGCGTATATTCGCTGCCAATAACGCCATGAGGCAAATGTCCTGATGTTGCTGAAGATTAATTTTGTAGCGAACTCTCAGGCGCATAATATCACTTGCTAATTTAACGGCGGCTCATGAAATTACTTCTTTCAATCGACAACTCCGAACACTCTCAGTTAGCCATCGAGGACGTGTCACACGGGTTGTGGCCGGACGGCACCGAAGTGATGATTGCCACCGCGGTCTGGTCACCATTCGGATTCGTCAGTGCTAAAGATTCTTCGTCTGAGGCGGCACAAAAGCTACTAAAAAGCGCGGCGGAGACCGTTGGCCAGAATCAATATGTATCGAATGTCGAAACGAAAGTTCTCGAAGGTAATCCGAAAACTGAAATCATAAACCTGCTGGCTGCGAACAAATTCGACCTGCTGGTTATGGGCTCGCGACGTCCATCCATGCAGAAGTTATTATTTGGCAGCGTTTCACATGCTCTTCTTCTAGGCTCACCCTGCTCGGTGCGCATCGCCCGCCGCTCAATCGTGCGTAAACAACGCCGCGTTCTTGTCGGCTTCGACGGCTCAGAGTTTTGCTGGCGTGCACTGTCTATAGTGGCTGGTCGTCACGTTCCTGAAGGCACCGAAATTTTTATTGTTAACGCCGTTCCGACTGTTGATGAGAGCGCATGGGACAACCCTCATGTTTTCTCGCAAGAGCAACTCGAGCAGGGACGAAGCAGATTGATGGAGATTGCCCAGGATGGTCTTGTTCAGGCAAAAGCAAAGCTATCCGCAGATTTACCTCATTGCGTTATTACTACCAAGATTCTAAACGGACATCCTCGCAAAGCACTTATTGCAGCTTGCGAAGACTACGACGCTGACATCATTTTCGTCGGCACACAAGGTCGAAATTTCTCCGCTTTGATTGCGATCGGCAGCGTCTCCGAGGCTGTCGCAGTTGGGGCACCATGTACTGTCGAAATTATCAAAAGCACGAACGCGTAGTAGCGCCGTACCTTTGACAGGTCTTCGACTGTACTTAAGATCCTGTACTGGAGATCACGCAATAAATGCTTCCCTTCGGCTATTTGATTAGAAGAATCGATTTCGAATCAAAATTTTCTCGACTGTCAGCCTGCTTCCTTTTACTCATTTGCATAGTCGCGGCAGGTAAGGGAGTTCTGGTATATGCTGCCAACGACGATTCCCAGATACCCGCACCTGCACCTGCATCAGCCACAGCTGCTCCTGCATCAGCCACAGCCTCTCCTGCATCAGCCACGGCCTCTCCTGCATCAGCCACAGCCTCTCCTGCATCAGCCATAGCCGCTCCTGCATCAGTCACGGCCGCTGCATCAGCCGCAGCCGCTTCAGTAGCGGCAGCGGAGGCTCCGCCTCCTGAGAAAGGCAAGTTGGCTGATTTCTCAGACGACAACCCGACTATAACTCTGATCGGCGAAAACGAGGCAGACAACCAGAAATACAGACTGTCAAAAGACGTCCCCGTCGAAATAAATGGCGTGCCGTCTCAAATTTCAGACTTAAATGCTGGTGACGACTGCACTGTCACTAAGGATGAAAAAGGAAACGTTATAAAAATCGCCGCAACTCGAGCGACTGCAGGAATTATTCTTGACTCCACACCAACAAGTCTTGTTATCTCTTCAGACATGGTCAAAAAGGAGTCATATCAACTCGCTCCAGGCGCAAAAATTGTGGCTGACGGAAACTCCATAACGGCAGATAAGTTGGTCAAAGGCGACGACGCCACCTTACTTTTAGACAAGCACAAAAACGTCTTAAAAGTGGAAACGGTCCACTTCAATTTATTCAACAAGTTCTGGAACAACTTCCGCTCCAATCTTTTCAAACCGCTCCTGCTGTTTTTCTATGTCGGGTTCTGCGTTCCGCTCATGCGTGTCGCGTTCGAGTTTCCAAAAGCTATCTATCAAGGGCTGACGATTTACTTGCTCGTTTCGATTGGCTGGCACGGTGGTGAAGAGCTGGCAATCCTCAGTAGCAAATCTTTTCAGCAAGCATTTTCGTTCATGGTTGTCGGATTTTTGACGAACGGTTTGATTGCCGTGCTCGCCTATTGGATGTTGCGCTTTTTCGTGCCCAAGTTGCGAAAAGTCGACGCTGCGACAGTAGCCGCTTATTACGGTTCTGACTCAGCAGGAACATTCGTTACCTGCCTGGGAGTTCTGCAAGCTGCCCACATCGCAGCCGCCGCATACATGCCCGTTATGCTCGCGATCATGGAAATTCCGGGCTGCCTGGTCGGACTTTTGCTCGTCAACCAGCTGCGCGCCAGAGGTATGGACAGGCGCGGCAACATGCCTGATGAACCAAACTACAGAGCCCGCACCGAAGAAGAAGCGGCAAACGCCAAACAGCAAAAGTGGGGGCACGTTTTCCACGAAATCTTCTTCAACCCGGGTTCGTTCCTTTTATTTGGTGGCATTTTCATCGGCTATGTAAGCAGGCTGCAGGGCATGAAGGTCGTAGAGCAAAACGACGCTGTCTTCATTTCCCTCTTCCAGGGCTTCCTCTGTCTGTTCTTGCTCGAAATGGGAATGACAGCAGCACGTCGTCTGGCAGACCTTCGCTCGGTCAATTGGACATTTATTGCGTTCGGTTTGATTGCTCCAAACGTATTTGCGCTGCTCGGTCTGACCATAGCGCAACTCCTCAGTCACGCTCTGCATCAGCCTTTCCAACTTGGCACTTACACTCTCTTTGCAGTTCTCTGCGCGGCAGCTTCGTACATCGCTGTGCCTGCTGTACAGCGTCTGGCGATCCCCGAAGCCAGTCCTTCGCTGCCACTGGCTGCCAGTCTGGGGCTGACCTTCTCTTACAACGTGACAATCGGAATCCCGCTGTACATGTTGATTGCGCAGATTCTGATGCGACAATTTCCTGTTAGCTAACAATAATCTTCGAAATGCTGCAACGAAAGCGACTTGATGTCGTAGTTCAAAGATTTCGCCAATCAGCTGATCTGTAAATCAACAAATAACTCGAATCAGTGATAGCCCACCGGCAACGGCGGTCTACCCATAACTGGCAGATAGTCTGGCGGAAGGCTACCATCTACGCGCTGTTCTCGTCGTAACTCGTCGACCATTTGATTGCGTATTTCTTTAGCAAATAAGAACTGATCTACTTGCTCTGGAGTAAGTCCAGTAAATCTCAACTCAGCCCAGCGTTGTTCCTGCTGAGCAGTGCGGCTGGACATCTTATGCAGCTTCCACCACTCTGTTTCAAACGTGCCTCGATCTGGGTAGACAAGGTCCGCATTCCAAAACGGAATTTTTGGAAGATCCTGATCGGCAGGCACGTTCAGCTCTTTCCTCAGCCAGTCCGAAGTGCGCTCACGAGCACGTTCAATCGCCGCGTCGGTCTTCGCAAGTTCCGCGTCAGCCAGTGCTTTCCCTTCCGGCGTCATGATGTCGTAAGCGAAGCGAAAACTGCGACGGGGACTGGCAAGAGATTCAGTCAGTGTTTTGTCTCTAAACATGATATCCGTTTCGGGTCCATTCATACCGACAAGCTTGCTGAACCCACCCGGTGTCGCGTAGTTATCAATTGAATCAGCGTTTATCAGAGATCGCGAAGCTGCGTACCACTGCGTGCTCTCATGTGGCACATACCAGTCATCATTACCGGTTCGTTGCAATAGACTTCGTTCAAGATCGGTCAGCTCAACAGCCTTACCACCATATTTGGTGTCAATCAAATTCTGATGCAATGGTTTAGCAATCTTTTCTCCCAGCGAATCAATTGCTGCGACTTCTTCATCAGTGACAAAACGACCAAAACTCTGTCGGGCGACCAATGCGGCGCGGTCGATTTCGTTACCGGAGAAATTAGCAAGCCTCGAAGCTCGCGATTCATAATCATTGGAAAGCCGTTGCAGCTGCTCGTAAGTAGCAACTTCCTGTTGCGTGAGCGAGCCCGCAGATCTCTGGGCGAGATCAGACAGCTCTTTGCCTCTCGAAAGATTTATGTCGGCGACTATACCGTTGGTGTAAATCATGCGCATGAAGCCGGGCGGTCCAATCTGATGCTCCAGAATCATGTTACCGATTCCGTTCAGTCGTTCATGGCTCAACCCCTGCTCTTTCAGAAATGATAAAAATGCAACTGCACCATCGCGCCCATCGATGTGATGCACCATAAAGTTGGATTTGTTTTTTACTGCATCAGAGAACATCGACCCGATCAGAGTGTCTTCCGTCTGCTCAGGCGTCAAGCCCATCCTCTGGGCAGAATCGATGTTGCGACCAAACTCTCCTTGAGTGTGAATCCAATTCTTCTCTTGGTCTGGATCGATCGAGCCGTCAGCTTGACGCGTACTGACATGGTTTTCCCGCACCGCAGCCAGTGCATTTAGGACGCGTTCCTTTTGTGCCGCTGTAAGATTGGATTGATTGAATTTATCGAGCACGCTGACGGACTGTCCATCTTCACCCGATGCTTTAACTTGCGCCAGCTCATTGGAAACAGCGTCTCTGCCGATCGCCAGTTGCTGTTCTGAATAGACTGGAAATCTGGCACGCATCTCAGTCGGTTTCAACAGTGTCTCGCCCGGTTTTGACAGTGTATCGCTCGGATTCGACCTTTCACCCAGTTTCACAAGCGTCTCGTTGGCTCTGGCTGGCAAATCATGTGGCTTCTCCAGAGCCTCGGCGGCGTTGGCATGACTGTCCGCAGGCTGTGTTATGCCCCTGTTCTTGCTAAAGGCATCGATGCCGCCAAACGCACCACCAAGAAGGGCAAATGACGCAACATCATCGCGAACCTCACTTGCAGATGCAAACTGCCCTTTGTGTATCAGCGAACTCAGTTCAGCGTTTGCGACTCCACCTGGAATACCGCTGCCGATACCGAAAAGCGAACTGCGCATGACTCTGCTTGACAGTGAAAGCTCTGCATTCGTTGCAAAGCTGGAAGCCAGTTTCGAACTTGCCGCGCCCATCACACCGAACGTGCCAGCATCAACCACGCTGTTTTTGAATCTGCCTGTAAAACCATCATCTGAGGGTGTGAGCGCGAAACCCATCACAGCGCCCGTCGCAGCCTGTTCCGCTCCCCTGGAAAGCATCGAACCCGAAAATTCGATGTTCATTCTTGACGCACCAAACCCAACTGCTCGATGCGCGACCATAAACGGCACTACCATACCAAGCACAGTTCCGGCCTGTTGAGCAAATTTCTGAGTTTCGTCGGTTGGATTAGCCGGGTTGAAATAGTGCAGTTCCGGCAGCTTAACACCAACAATCTCACTGCCAATCTGGCTCAAGCTATTAATCGGGTTTTGAATCGCCGAATTAATCAGCGATTTGCCGAATCCTTCCAATGCAGATTCGCTGTCCTGCTTTTCAGCTGGGGCTTTCGAGGTTTCAAAGTCAGGAGGCATATTAGGCGCTTACACTTGAACTGCTTAACTACTTTATTCCCCGAATAGACGGATTAACGGCGATTCGAGACATTACTCGACCGGATGATCTTATACTTGATGGTTACCAATCTTGTTTTGGTCACGGAGCAATTCTTGACATGACCGTTATCGCAAATGAAGCGCCTGTAACTGAAGAAACATTCGCTGGACATCCGAAAGGTTTATTTAACCTGTTTTTCACTGAGATGTGGGAACGCTTCAGCTACTACGGCATGCGAGCCATACTAGTACTGTATATGGTGGCAGCTGTCTCAGATGGCGGGTTGTCCATGACCAACACACAGGCGGGACAAATCTACGGACTTTACACGATGGCTGTCTATCTGAGCGCTTTGCCGGGTGGGCTTTTGGGAGATAAAGTGTTTGGTGCCCGCCGAGCAGTTTTATTAGGCGGCATAATAATTGCACTGGGGCACTTCACGATCGCGTTCCCAAGCACAATATCGTTGTTCGCCGGAATGTTCATGATCGTCATCGGCACAGGCTTGCTCAAACCGAACATGGCAACGATGGTGGGGGCACTGTATCACCCGAACGATGTCAGGCGCGACGCCGGTTTTTCGATCTTCTACATGGGCGTCAATCTCGGTGCAATGTTTGCGCCACTTGTGTGCGGGTATCTTGCACAGGGAGTGGAGTTCAAAGAGTGGCTGGCTAAAATGGGCATTGATCCCCATGTCAGCTGGCACTTCGGATTTGCAGCCGCTGGTATCGGTATGATTGTTGGTCTTATCATTTATCTCTTGAACGCAAAATTACTTGGCACCGCAGGTCTTAAGGGTGCGAGTTCGGCATCTTCCGGGGTCGACCCGGATCGGCCAATCGAGCAAAAACTTTCAACTGACGAGTGGCGCCGCATCGGCGCAATCGGACTTCTGTTCGTATTCAACATTCTCTTCTGGGCAATTTATGAACAGGGTGGTTCCAGCCTGAATATTTTTGCATCCAAATGCATCAACACAACTATTTTTGGATGGACTTTTCCGTCAACATGGCTACAAACATTCCAGGCCTTATTCATAATTATTTTCGCGCCGATTATCTCCTGGATCTGGCTCAAATTGGGTGATAAGCAGCCCACCGCACCATCGAAATTTGGCATCGGAATTTTCCTACTCGGTCTCGGAATTTCGCTCATGGTTCCGGCAAGCATGCTGGCGGCTTTCGACAAAGTCAGCCCATTGTGGTTGGTGGGCGTGTTTCTTTTTGAGTGCCTGGGCGAACTCTGCTTGAGTCCTGTTGGCTTGAGCACAGTCACCAAACTGGCACCGGCGCGGTTTGGGTCACTAACAATGGGTGCGTGGTACTTGAGCATCTCGATCGGCAATTATCTGGCGGGAAGCTTGAGCGGCTTTTTCGACGAGAAAAATATCAGTGGTATGACTACACTATTTGGCTCGATGGCGGTATCAGCTCTGGTGGCAACCGGTATGATGGCATTACTGGTGCCCACCATTAAGAAATTGATGGGCGGTATCAAGTAACCATGGAGACGGCAAACCAGTCGCACAACCGCTCTTTCAAGAAGAAATTTCGCTCATGGTTCTTTGAAGGAATGAAGCCGAGTGCCAAGGTACGAGACGAAAAGTCTTCCTGGTACAACGTCATGTGTCTGACCGGGTTGGATTACTTTGGCAGCCTGGGATACGCGCCCGGAATCGCTGCAATTTCGGCGGGTCTGCTAGCACCCCAGGCAACTGTTGTGCTTGTGCTGTTAACTCTGTTCGGCGCCTTGCCAATGTATAAACGCGTTGCGGAGAAAAGTCCTTACGGTCAAGGCAGCATTTCGATGCTAGAGAAGCTTTTGCCGGGATGGATTGGCAAGGCGATAATTCTCTGCCTGCTCGGTTTTGCCGCGACCGACTTCATTATCACAATTACACTGTCGACCGCAGATGCGGCTGCTCACATCGCCGAAAACACCTATGTGAAACAGCTGGTCAGCGATCAGCACTCCTACGCATTCTTGCAAGATCGCATGGGTGTCACCATTACCTTACTTACAGTTTTAACTCTCGTATTTCTGAAAGGATTCAAGGAAGCAGTTCAAGTTGCGGTCGCTATTGTAGCCTCCTACCTGGTGCTCAACCTTGGCGTTTCAATAGTCGGCTGCTACGAAGTATTCAAGACGCCTGAACTGTGGTCGAACTGGCAAAATCATCTCGTTGAAACATTTAAGACGCCATGGAACATGACATTACGCTCCCTGGTTGTCTTTCCGGCACTGGCTCTGGGGTTGTCCGGTTTCGAAACCGGAGTGACAGTGATGCCAATCATCAAAACCGATGATTCGGGCGGCAAGGAAAAAGCTCTCGAAGATAGAATCAGAAAAGCAAAGTTATTGCTCACTTCAGCAGCAGTGATCATGACGAGTTTTCTGCTGTTGAGCAGCTTGATGACAACACTTCTGATTCCTCAACAGGAATTCCAACCAGGCGGCGAAGCAAACGGTAGAGCGCTCGCCTACATCGCCCACAAATATCTCGGCAGCATCTACGGAACATGTTACGACATCTCGACCATCGCCATCCTCTGGTTTTCTGGAGCCTCCTCTATGGCAGGATTGCTCAGTCTTGTACCACGATATTTGCCGCGCTTCGGCATGGCGCCCACCTGGGCCAAAGCGACAAGACCGCTTGTGATATTTTTTGGACTGGTGTCATATGTAGTGACTTATCTCTTCAAGGCTGATGTCGACGCCCAGGGCGGTGCCTATGCAACCGGAGTTCTTGTTCTAATGAGTTCCGCGGCTGTGGCAGTGTTTTTCTCATTGCAAAAAAGCGAGCGGATCACCCGCATCATTTACCTGGCAATCTCAGCGATCTTCGTCTACACGACTATCATGAACATCATTCAAAGACCGGAAGGTCTGAAAATCGCTTGTTTCTTCATCATGTGCATTTTCGCGATTTCATTCATCTCGCGCGCTGTGCGATCGACGGAATTGCGAACTCAGAATGTGAAATTCGACGAAGTGGCAAGCGCATTGATAGCGTCGCATAAAAACCAGACCATGCATATCGTCGCACACACACCCGGAACTTACGATTACCACAATTGCGAAAAACAGGCACGCACACTGCATTATCTCGACCGTCAGGAAGCTCCGGATCTAGTTTTTCTAGAAATAACCATCAACGATGCATCTGACTTTTCGGAAAAGCAATTAGATGTCACTTCAGAAAAGGTAGATAATGGCAACTACGTATTCCGCTGCTCGAGCGCGGCGGCACCGAATGCAATTGCGTCTATACTGATAGCAATTCGCAACCAGACTGGCGTCATCCCTCATGCCTTCCTCTATTGGAGCGAGGGAAATCCAATTCATTCAACCCTCAAGTATCTTTTTCTGGGCGTAGGTTTGACTGGTCCAGTGACACGAGAGATCCTGCGGGAAGCAGAACCAAACATCGATCGCAGACCTAGAATTCATGTCACTTGAAGCAGAGAGCATCTCGTGCTGAAATCACTCTGTCGTGCAGCAAAACAAATGCGGATCGCGTCTTGATTCGCGAAAACCGAATCGTGGAGCTAGTCGCGGTCCAAGCTGATCTAAAACTAACAAGTTACTAACGGACGTGATGTTAGTTTCTTGGCATCAGCACAAACAGTTTCTACAGCAAAAGAATTTCACCTCTTTTGTTGCTTACACACATTAACGGAGAATTCTCAATGCCAATGGAACGACTCGCTCTGGTCGCAGCAGAAGAATTGGCAAAGACGCCCATTGGAGAACAACTCGCCGCTACAGTTTGGTCCGGATTAAAAAATGTGGCGCCTCAGCTGGCAACCACCAGCGAACGTATATTACCTTCATTGAGACTGGCGGAATACAACGGCTGCAATGCGGACGCCCTGATGGGAAAGCTCTGGCACTATGAGCCGGTCAAGCTGCCTGATTTCAAATCCGCAAGCTCTTTGCACGATTTTATGGACCCGGCTCGCGGGGTTGATGACTTGACCACTGCCAGAACTTTAAAAGTCATGACGGACAATCGCACATTATTTCGATTTCTCGACGACGAAAAGAAACTCGCAGAACCTTTGCAATCGCTGCAAATCCTGCCTGAGGAATTCCGGATTGAATACGCTGATCAAACGAGAATCACTGGATACCCTGGAACAAATCGTTTTAACGTTAGCCGCGCAAATGGAGTGAAAGAAATTCATTTCCCAGTTGAGGGTAATCACTGGCGGAATGTGAAAATGTCTTTTCCTGATGGGCGACTTGAGCACCACGAAGATGAGCTCATAACAATCGAACGAGAAGCGGCGACACATGATTTCTCAAAAGCTGTAAATGAATGGCCAGCCCATTCACCTGGAAGACCTCTAAAAGAATTGACTATTAATACGCTCGAAGAGGGCATAGTTGCACCCCCTGGTGCCAGGCATTATCCAGATCTCAAACTGCAAGACGTTCTTTCACCACAGGAACTACCTCCCCTACGCGATGGTTATCTGCGCATCGTGCATATAACAAATCCTGAATCGGCTAAAGGCATTGCTGAAAACGGATTGGTTTACATTGGTGAGCTTGGGTCCACCGTTCGTCCATTTGGACCCGAAGCGGCAACAGACTTCAGGTCATTCGTACTTGGCGACCCCCGTTATAATGGAGGTGTAGCCGTGACGATGGACGTACCGAGTGACTTATTCAGACTGCATAACAGATCAGGTAATTTTCAGCCAACGCACACAGTAGTCCCTCCAGGATACACGGTCGGCATCGTCGGAATGCCTAAAAATGCGCAACCTCTCGTTAATCGAAGCTCAAGCTGGGTGCCTCCTAACCCCAGAAATATTGTCTGGAGTGCAACAGATCCATATGCCCATGAAGGTTTGAACGTAACCGAGCACCATTTGCCCACCGTCCGCAAGACTATTGTTCAAGTTCGCAACCCGTCTTCAGCCGAGTTACCGAATCTGCCAAAATCAAAGCCTGTATCTGTTCAAGATGAACCATGGTGACGCTTTGTCGAAATTTTGAAGATCAGATGATCACAATTACGTCTTCTGCTGCTTGAGTGTAGCACCGAATACGATTACATAGATGTTGATTGCGATTGGAAATACGCTATATCTGTCATCGGATTGATTTAAGAATCCAAATTCTCATTCGTGGTTTCAGACGATCCAAAATCGATTGATCTATTTCTAATCGTTCCAGCGAAGATAGCGCAGGCACTACGTCCAACTGATTTGAGCACTCGCTAGTAAAACCAACTGATGCGAAAAAATGTTCGATCGCCTCTTCGTTATCGAAGGCCGAATCGTATATTTGCCGGTCGGTTGCACCAAATACAGCATTACGAAATCGCTTGACGCTATCGGGGACGTTATCAGTGAGTGCACGAGTGCTGAAGTCTGGAGTAATCCAGATGCCCCGACGAAATTTGTTTAGCACTGTCCTGACGTTAGTAGCGACCGTAGCCCGCTCCTCAGCCGAAAGGTACATCAACAGTCCCTCATTGACGATGGCAATTTCTTCGCTGTGTGAGGGAAAACGGTCCAGCGCGGCATCTAATTCGTCAGAGTGTAAAGCGTTCACATCGACAATAGAATGATTGCCCAGGTCAGCAATCTCAAATCTACTACGAACCTCATTGACGAGCTTCTTCTTCTCGACATTAAGTTGGCTCAAATCTGATTCTACGTAAACGTACTTCGGGTCTTGCGCCATGGCCAACCCTCTCAGCGAAAAGCCACTCGCCAATTCAAGCACGTGATTGATTTCAGACTCTTTTATCAGCTGTATGATGCTCTTATAGCGGGCTTCTAGAAGCGGACCATAGACTTTGCCTTCTACCGGCAGTGAGTCACCATGCAGTATTTTTTGATCCTCAATATGCAGTCGACCGAGAATCTCTAGAAACGCTTCCCTTGCTTTGACCGTTTCAGCGACCTCAGCAGCAAAAGGAATGTCGGAAAACGTACGAAAGTATGCTACCAACTTAGCAGTGAAGCTAATTTTTCCAAAATCAAAATTTTGATCGACGGTTACCAAAGTTGCCTGTCCATAGTCTCTGCCGACAATAATAGAGAAAAGACAGCGAAAGTTAAAGAAGCCAACGCCTCCCGAATCATCCCTTCAACGATAAATGTATAATGCTTCTTCCTGTGGGAACTATTATGGACTCATCGAAAACCTTAGATTGGCTGAATTCTATCGACGCGTGGCTTTTTGACCTTGATGGAACTCTCGTTGACTCAACAGCTTGTGTGATCGCAGCATGGCAGAACTGGTGCCCCAGGCATGGGCTCAATGCTGATGATGTTATTCATAAGGCTCACGGACGCCGTGCACTTGATTCTGTGAAACTGCTTTTACCGCACGCCAATCACGACGAAGAAGTTGCTATTCTCGAAGATCTCGAATGCAATCTTACCGATGGACTCGTAGTCATCGATGGGGCGCATACGCTGCTGTCGAGAATTTCGTCGCGACCGTGGGCGATTGTCACTTCCGGCTCAATTCGCGTGGCCAGTCATAGAACAAACTACACCAGGTTGCCACTACCTCCGGTTCTCGTCTGTGCAGACGATGTAGTACACGGCAAACCTGATCCCGAAGGTTACTTACTGGCGGCCAAAAGACTGAATGTGCCACCATCAAAGTGCGTTGTCGTTGAGGATGCGGTGGCAGGAATTCGCGCAGGAAAAACAGCTGGAATGAGAGTTATTGCCGTTGCGACCACTCACGCGCCGCATGAGCTTATGGAAGCGGATTATGTCTGTGAAAGCCTGTCTGAGCTTCTCGACAATCTCATTGAAACCCATTGAGCTGATAGCGATTCGTTCAAGTCCATTTCTGAGCTCATGGGGCGACAGGTTTCATAAAGGAACCTCTACAGCAGACCTTCCGTCATTGCAGAGATGATTGAGTGGATTCGCCGACATAGCAAGATATTTCTGCAATCCGACTTCGGAATAGTTGTCGCACTGCTGTTGTCGTTTATCTGGTCGGCTCAAAGATTGTCTGCGCATCAGGATATTGACCTGCCCACTGTCGTCTCCTTTCTGGGTTTTGTCCTCTTGTTTCTGATAGAACGAACTCACGCTCAGGATATGAAAGCGATTCATCTTAAGTTAGACGAATTGTTGGCGGCACTGCCAGGAGCTAGCAATCGCTTGATTAAAGCGGAGGAGGCGCCTGAGAGCGTTTTGCATCTTGCTCACCACGCACTACATGAAGTAGCCTCTGAAAGAGCGGCTCATGAGCCTGTTTCAATTGAGCATTCAGGATTTTTTGAAGAACATGAGTTGATCCAAACCGAATCGCCGCGCACTGCTATTTTTTAAGTTCGGAAAGTACATGTTAATGCAGAATGCATTTGGTCATAACATCAACGGACATGATTATTTTCGCCCTACTGGAGCTGAGGCAATAGGCATGGGTTTAGCTGCAGCACTGCCATTCGATCTTCGAGTGAAGCTGGGAGTTGCAGCTTTTAGCTGGGCTGCAGGTAGAATCGAAAATCATTTTGATTCCTGAGATTTTACAATACCTACCTGCTGCAAATCGAAGAGGAATTGGTTCGCTATTTCATTAGTGGAACAAAACGTTTTTAAAAGCAAAACCGGCTATCGCTATCATCACTAACAATCCGACAATTGCGGCAACCATTATTTTTACTTTCTGGTCAGGCACAACGTTAGCTTTTAAAGGCGAACGAATAGCAGCTTCGCCAAATTTGCGAGGAGTAGCAACTTCAGTAGCTTTCGTTGTCGCTTCATCTAATTCCAGAGCCAGCTGGCGCATTGTTTGCTGGCGCTCACCTGCCTTTTTAGCCAGAGCTTTAAACACAACTGCTTCTAATCTCGCAGGCAACTGCAAGTCCGGCCGCTTTGTAGCGAATGGTGCAGGAGCCTTCTGCAACTGCATTTCGATAGTTTCCTGAGCTGTTCGCCCAACAAAAGGCCCCTTGCCCATCAAAGTTTCATAAAGAACAACTCCGAGCGCATAAATATCGCATCGACCATCAATTTCACGACCAAGACACTGCTCTGGACTCATGTACAGGGGACTGCCGAGCACCTCTCCTTCTTGCTCGATTTGTGTTTCATCCACCTGACCATCAGGCAAAATCAATTTGGCAATACCAAAATCGACCAGTTTCACATAATCTTCCTCATCGTCCGTCGTCGTCAGAAGAATGTTTCCCGGCTTGAGATCGCGGTGAATGACACCGTTCTGGTGCGCATGTTCTAAAGCCTGACAGACCTGCCCAATGATTCTATTCGTGCGCATAGCACTCAGAGACCGTCTTTCGTGAACGAGTTTAGCCAGGGACTTGCCTTCAATAATTTCCATGACCATGAAAAGATAGCCGTCCACCGTGGAGCCGTAGTCGTACATCGCAACAATGTGAGGATGTGATAAACGGCTGGTGGCAACCGCCTCATGCTTGAAACGCCTGACCGCCAGTTCGTCATTCATTAACTCAGGGCGCAGTATTTTGACAGCGACCTGTTGTTTAGACTCCGCCTGCGATGCTTTGTAGACAACGCCCATGCCCCCCTCGCCGATGATGCTTTCGACCAGGAAACGATTAGAAATCGTACGACCAATGAAGGGATCAAGATTTGATTGCCCGCAATTCGGACAAACGGTTAGATTAGCGAAATAGCCTCGCTTGCAATTTGGGCAAGTTTTTCGCGCATTGGTCTGCGATTTATCTTCAGGCAAACTTACACCACCTGGTTATGGACTCTTCTACCATCCCGAATTACTAGTCTAATCCATTATCCACCCGCTCCTGGCGGTTTGACCTTGTTGGCACAACAAGACAAGGATTGCGGCGAACAAACCACCCAAAACCGCCCGTCACACCCGCGGAACGGTAAAACTAACAACTTACTAACGCAAGTACTGATAACTTCTTGGCATCGATCTTGTCCAAAGTCTCTAAACCTCGAATAACGTTGAGGTCCAGGCGATATCCAGGCTGGCTATTTACTAGCGAGCCGGTCGTCAACCATCGCTGAAACCACACGACAACCCAGTTTCTAAAGCAAAGGAGATTTTATGTCTCACCGCAGTCGACTCGACATAGCAGAGCATTCTGACGTCACAGCACACAGAGGCGAAGATGCGCATCATAAATTGCTAAAAGAGTGTGCTCATGGCACGGAAACCCGACACGGTCACAAAGGAGAGCACGGGGCTTGCAAGACAGATTCAATACTGCCGTCACTGACTATCTCAGGAACAGATCGGGGCGGACAAAAGGCACTGAATGTAGACGACATCGTGACTGAAAAAACGATCGCTGCGGTTATGAAAAACGAACAAAATAACCGTGGGCTCAAAGATCCAGTTGAAGATATCTACTCAGCTTACATTTCTAAATGGCCTAATTTTGACATCGGACCAGCAAAAATGAGCGAAAAGCAGATTGCTGAACTGAAACGCGATCCCAAATACGAAAAGGATTTGCAAGACGCAGACCCGTATACTGAAGCTGGCGCAAAGAAGCTGATTTCAGCTTATCTTCATAGAGAAGCTGACCGCTTTGAACGCGGTGATTATGCAAAGGGCAACGATGAAGCCTTCAACAAAGATCGCCCGGGCGATGTGAAATCACAAGTAATTCGCGGAAACTTCAATGAAATGCAGACGTTGTGGAATCAGGCAAGGAAGACCAATGATGTCGACACCATGCGAAAAATTTTGGAAGAGACGTATAACGCAGGGAAATATACGGATCAGATAAAACAAGTCGAATCAATAAGACTGGGCACTGCTGCCGACCAAATTGACGTGAGCAAGTGGCGAACGTTACCGAAAAAACCAGTTGAAGAGCAGAATTTGGTGACAAACGCAATTTAGCTGTCTCGCGTTCGACTTAGATCGTCAATCAGGTATTGACGGTAGTTCAAACCAGAAGGTACTGCCTTTACCGACCTCGCTTTCCACTCCAATAGTGCCACCATGAGACTCCACAATCAGTTTGCAGATCGCAAGACCCAGACCAAACCCACTGCCTTTAGAAACATTTAGGCCTCGAAACCGTTCTTCGAAAACGCGAGAACGAGTAGCCTCATCCATGCCTGTACCGTTATCTGTTACAGAAAAACGAATTGATTTGCCTGTATCAGCCGCACTGACGAGAATGGTTGTATTCTCGGGCGAAAACTTTATTGCATTGCTGATAAAGTTAACCAGAACCTGAACGACGCGGCTTTTGTCTGCATGTATCTGAATATGTTCAGAAGAGCCCGTCACAGTGCTATTTTTCTTGGCAGCGAGCCCACTGACTGCACCGCATGCGATATCAATTACTTCTGCGGCATCAAAGGCGCCGAGAGTTAGTTCGATACGCCCGATCTCTGCGCTTTCGACTGTCAGCAAGTCTTCCAACAACGCCAGCACCTGCTCAACGCTTCCCCTGACGCGCACGATATAATTGCGACTTCTCTCACTCAATTGCTTTTGCGCCTGCACACTGAATGTGTCCACACCCGTTAAAACTTCCTGCAACGGCACGCGCATTGTGTCTGACAGTGTCCTCATCATCTGCGAACGTTCGGCAGAAGCCTCACGCAACTTTTGATCGGCGAAGTGAATTGCGCCATCAAGTTGTGAAATTTCATCTATGCCTGGAATCGCGCTCGGAAGCGGTTCTCCTTCTGACAGAGCTGTTACGGAATTCAGAATCTTTTTCAAACGCTGCTCGGTGCGCCATGTGAACAAAAAGAGCATAAGCAACGCCAGAATTACGTCTGCAATCAAGGTCCAGGCGATCAAATCGTTTATCTTGCTAGAGGCAGTGTCTTGAGTCTTCTGAAAACTTTCCATTCTGTATACTGCTTCCAACGCATTACGCTGCCTGCGCCGCATACGCAAAACTTCGCCGGGAGCAAAATCATTTGGCTTGCATATCGTTGTCGCGCTCAAGCCATCTTGCATGAACTTCCGAACATTACTAAAGAATATGGCTTTATTGTTTTTCTTCTCGTCAGTGGAGCTGCTGTTAGCGCTATTTACGAATGGCATCATTTCGTCTGGATCGATTCTGATCAGCTCGTCCAGATCTAGCTCAGCAGTGTCTAACCATTTAACCGCATTAGCCTTTTGCTTGCCACTACCACGAAGCAGACTATCGAATTTTCCAAACAAAGCATTATGAATATCGAGGGTAACGATTGTGAGCCGCATCGAAGTATCGATAATTCGTGTTTCAGCTTCACACCCGCGTTCCGCTTCCAGCACTTGCTGGTTAAGTGCCAGGAGCGGCAGAATTTGCATGATCAAAAGAATCATGATCAGGGCAAGTCTTTGCTGCAATAGACTCGGTGAGAGAACAAGAGACTTGAACTTTTGATTCAAACTCAATTTCTGATCAACAGCATGATGCGCTCCAAATGAACTTGTGTGCGCTGTGCTGCTTTTAGATTGCTCGTCATCAGGGTTTTCAACCCTATTGATTTCCGCTTCAGCATCGCGGTTCAACATATCTTGAGCCCGAGACACCACAGTGTCCATCAATCTATAAACTCTTTGCAGTTCAAGCACACTCTCATCCGGCAGATCATCTGTGAATTCTGGAATCAACTCCAAATTGCACTGGGCAGACATCAGCGGCGACCGCAAGTCGTGTGCCACCATTCGCAGAATTCTTTCGCGATGTGCAGCAAAATCAGCGAGCATCTTTGAAGCATTGCAAATCGTCTCATCAAGATATGCAAGTTCATCGTTGCCGGTCAAGCATCTTTCAACGCTTTCGGATTCATATAGTTTTCTGACATTTCCCATTAGCAAACGAAGTCGTCTTACGAATGGAAAAACCAGGACAAGTGCCAGCAAGCTGCTGAGAACAACGTTAAACACGATACCGGCGGTAACCAGCAGACGCATTTTGCGTTCAGAATCAATTTGACGCTCAGCTAACTCCTGCCAGTGCCCCCATTCATCGTAAAATCGCTTCCGAGCAATGACTCCGTTTTTGTATATATTCAGCATCAGAAGTGGTGATTGTCGACTGACTAGAAGGGCCGTGAGCTGTCCGTTGTCAGTTCCGACAAGATTTGGATCCATCAAAACGATGCTTTCAAGCTTGACGAGCTCATTTATGCTGTCCAGAGCGACCTGCATGTTCGGATTATCTTTGGCAAGACTGCTTGCTTTCGCGAGTGCTCGTTGCACCGGCAAAATTACCCCAGAATTATCAACGGCAGTGTTCTCACCAGTCAGGCGCTGCATGAAAACCTGGAACATCAGCCCATAGTCAATGAAAGAGAGGTTCACATAGGAGACCACACGAGCCTCTTTGCGTTCCTCAGCCGCCAACTTCTCAGTTTGTGACCTGAGCACACCGAGACAAGCGATGACTGCCGCACCCAATATCAAAGGAACGAGCACCAGGAGCAATCCCTGAGCAAGTACGCTGCGCCTGTACGGCAGTTTTACTGGTTTTGAAGGCACATCATTATCACTATGCGTCATCAGTAAAACTAACTAGTTACTAACACAGTTATTGGTAAGTTCTCTATGTACCAACACGGTACAAGCAAAAACAAAACTTTTTTCCACCTTATTAAAAAGAACAAGGCGGAAACTCCCCAGAGAATTGAACTTTACAGATTATAAATCAAGAATTGCCAACTTTTGTTGGACCATCGGATAGAGGTGAGAATCTTGTTCAATACACAACCAAACACATCAGCCTATTACGTTCGAAGAAGCTGCGCCTTTGGCGAGTTGGGTTACCCGACAAAGACTATCGAGGATTGCAACAAGGCGTTGTCTTTTGACCCTACAAACGCAGTAGCCTACTTCAATAAAGGCAAAGCTCATTATGAAATGAATGAGTTTGAATATGCGCTTGCAAGTTTTACCTCGGCTCTGCGAATCAACCCCGATTTCTCCGAAGCTTACAATGCTCGCGGGGTGGTCTACGCAAGCCTTGACCAGGACAAACTGGCACTGAATGACTTTGACATAGCAATCATCCTCGAACCGTCAAGATGGCTCACCTTCCGGAACAGAGCACAAGTTTATTTTCGGCACGAAAGATACGAAAACGCACTTAGAGACATGAATTACTTCATTCGCTTCAACAAGACGGCGGAAGCTTACATATTCCGCGCACAAATTTTTGAAAAACTAAAAGAGCCGGAAAAGGCAATTGCGGACTTGAGGAGAGCAGCTGAACTTCGAGCTCAATATCCGTAACCGAATAGATTTTGCAGACAATAACCCCGAACTGCCTTTGATTTCACCGATATCAGACCTGACAGCCCAGAGATTTTGCCGACAGTAGACCGAAACGCCCGCTATAATCAGCAGGGGGCGATGCAGACTATCGAATGGCAAAAATTCTCCTAGTTGAAGACGAAACAGACGTCAGAGAGACAGTAAGCACCTGGCTTAGCGCTGAAAAGTACGTTGTCGAGTCCACAGAATCAGGCAAGGACGCCCTTCAGCTACTCCAGCAGTTTCCTTTCGATGTAATCGTTCTCGACTGGAGCTTGCCGGACATGACCGGGCCGGAAATATTGAAAAAGTTCAGGGCAGATGGCGGACGCACGCCCGTAATCTTCTTGACCGGGCGAACAGACGTCGAAAGCAAAACAAGCGGGCTGGACGCAGGCGCCGACGATTTTGTTTCCAAGCCCGTTGCCTTGCCTGAATTGTCTGCGCGCATTAGAGCGTGTCTCAGACGCTCAGGCGGATTCCAGAGCTTGAGCGTTGGCAATGTCACACTTGATTCGGAAAAACGGATAGTAACCGTCAGTGGTGAGCGGGTGCACCTGACGACTAAAGAATACAGGTTGCTCGAATTTATGATGCGTCATCCCAAACAAACCTTCGGGGCGCGCGAACTGCTCGAACATGTCTGGCCTTCTGACACGGAAATAATGGAGAGCACTGTCAGGGTATGCGTAAAAACTCTGCGCACCAAAATTGGCGGAGAGGGAAACTGCATTCTTAAAACGATCCTGGGTTCCGGTTACATAGTCGACGCAGATTGAGCGCTCTTTTGGCTCGGTGCGCCGCCCGAAACTCCTATCAGGCACTCGAACTTGCAGAATCACACCGCTAAGGAACAGGTCCGCGATAGTTACACGAACGACATTTCACTTGCTTGTCTTCAACAATCCAATCGCAAGCTGAGACACAGGTCAGCGAAGATTTGGATTTGCTTTCTGCCGGTTGGCGCACTCTCGCGGTTTTCAATAACTGCTCACAAAATGAGCATCTCATCACAGCGAAGTCAGCAGAAATCTGCAAAAGGGGGCCATGATGCTTGCTCGTACACAGCTCAGAGAGAAAGTCGTCCAACATTCATACGTACATTGTCAGGGCAATCGTTCACACAGATAATTATAGGACCGACAATAAATGCGCTCACTCTTGTAAACCTGACAACATTTCTGCCAGAATCACACTGACATTGCTCGGGTCACTGTTCAGGCTGTTCATTGAAACCCGCCATCAAAAGGCTCATGGGAGTCGTCCTGAAAAATCGAATTCAAGTTTGTTGGAATAAACGCTCTTTTCTTCTAGTACCAGTTCTGGTGCTTACACTATGGACGCTCGAAGTGGTGACAGAAGCGACCAATCCTCCAACAGCCAACCCTCCAAGAACGGAAGAAAATGGGATATCTGTCTATCGTAGTATTGGATATACGGAAGCAGACACTTCGAGTCAATCGCTGGACCTCTTCTTACCGTGGAAATTACCACCTGGTCCACTGCCACTTGTGATTCTTATTCACGGTGGAGGCTGGTTGAGTGGAGATAAAAAGGATTTTGCCGGACTAGCTCCAGAGTTCGTGTCCAGAGGTTTCGCGGTCGCTACGATAAATTACCGACTGAGTAGTCAGGGCACATGGCCGGCGCAAATTGTCGACAGTAAAGCGGCTGTCAGATGGCTGCGCACAAACGCCAGCCAGTATCATCTTGATCCAAAGCGATTCGCAGTTGGAGGACATTCAGCTGGAGCGCACCTTGCTGCTTTTCTTGGTGCCACCAATGGTGTCAAAGAATTTGACAAAGGCACCAATCTCAATGCATCAAGCGACGTACAGGCAGTTCTCTGGTTTTCCGGCATTGCTGATCTTGTGGCGCGAGCAACCACACCTGGTTTTGAAATCGTTCAGAAGAGCAACAGCGACCAATCACGGTTGCTGGGAGCACCAACAATGGATCGCCGCTCACTTGCGATTGCAGCGAGCCCTGTCACATGGGTATCAAGGAAGACGGCACCATTCTTTTTCGAAGCCGGTACTGAAGACAAAGTTGTCCCATTGAATCAAGTCGACCTGATGAAGGCGGCGCTCGACAAATACAACATCTACTCGGAAGTACACTTATTGAAAGGCGTATCGCACTTCAGTCTGGAGTTTTTCGACAAGCAACATCTTTCACTCATAGACCAGTTTCTGAAAAGAGAACTGCATGTCGATGAACATGCCGTGCCTCCTAAAAAATCCCCGGGCAAAAAGAATTCTTCCACGACATCAAAAAACTTACGGGGCAGTTGTGCCAAGCGCCATTCCCACTAAACTGGTAACCAGCATGGCAAGAGCACTCCATAAAGTTAGCCGGATAACGCCATGCAAGATTCGCGTGGAACCAGCAAGTCTTGTTGAAACGGCGCCCAGAACTGCGAGGAAAACCAGGCCGAAGACGCATATGCAGAGTTGAAGCGATTGAGGTGGTGAAAAGATCGTCACTGTTAAAGGAAGTGCCGACCCGAGAGAGAATCCGCATCCCGAGACGAAAGCGGCCAGCATTGGGCGCGCCGTGAACGCTTCAGAAATCCCCAGCTCATCACGAGCGTGTGAACCCAGATCATCCTTCGCCATGAGTTGTTCGGCGACTTGCTTAGCCAGTTCCGGGGTCAATCCTCGTGAAATGTATATATTCGTCAATTCTTTCAGCTCGCCTACCGGATCTTGTTCTAGCTCGAGCTTTTCTTGTTTCAGCGATGAACGCTCTGACTCTGCTTGCACGGAAACTGATACATATTCGCCCGCTGCCATTGAGAGCGCCCCAGCCACAAGACTGGCAACAGCTGCGATCACCGCTGAATGCTGAGTTCCATGAGCTGCAGCAATTCCCAAGACAAGACTGGATGTCGAGACTATTCCATCATTACCGCCAAGCACCGCGGCCCGCAGCCAACCGGTATTGGCGAGCTTGTGGGTCTCGTTATGAATTCTCATGAAGCACAGTTACCAGATGCGACTCGAAGCAAACGCTGCTTCAACGCATATAAAATATCACATGTGGTATCGCAATCAGTCTAATCCAAAAGGATTGTAATCGGTAGTCGCAGGGTCATCTATGACGTCGATCCCTTCCACCTTTTTCACATAATTCGCGATACGAGTGCTGAAAGGCAACGAAACAAACTCATAAACAACTTTCGCACAGTAAATGCAAACCATTGTCCGAATCAAATCATCTGTAGGAACCACGCCGTAAAAAGCAAGGGGGAAAAAGATGACTGTATCGACAAACTCACCAAGACAGGTCGACACCATGAATCTCGCGGCCTGGTCGAAGCCACCACGCCCATGCTGCATAAACTTCATTTTTGAGATTGTGACTGAGTTAACCCATTCACCACATATGTAACAGACCAGACAAGCCGCCACTACACGTGGTGCCTGACCTAAAATCGTCGTAAAGGCTGCCTGATTATGCCAAAATGGTGCCGCTGGCACGACATCGACGAGCCAGTATGCGAAAGCAGCCATTGCTTGAACTGCCATACCTGTCCAAATGATACGCCGCGATCTCTCATATCCATAGACTTCGCTGAAAATGTCATTGAACACAAAAGTAAGTGGCCAGATCAAGGTGGCGCCGCTAAAGGTCCACGGACCGAGCGCGATGAATTTGGCGGCAGCTCCCACGCTGATCACGATTACCGCAACGTAACCGCCCACGATCAGAGTATAGGCTGTAGAGTTTCCTCGCGCATGGTGCTGAGGTACAACGAACTGCTCAACTTGCGACGATCCAGACGTCGAAGCAGAATTGGATGCTTTCAACATCGGCATTTTAGGCGATCAATTCCAGATTCATAGATGCAGCTCTAACGCCCTTCCTGGCGGCGATCGCGAAACTTACTTTCGCTAAGGTTTCATCAGCTTCTTCAGTGAGACCAAAGCCAATGATAAGACCCAGGTTATTTTCAGCATGCGGGCATCCACGAGATGCAGCGTCTTCTACTAGAATTCTAGCGAAATTGAAATTCTGCTGGACATATAGTCCTTCGACGTACATGTAAGCCAGGTTCGACATAGCACTCAAACAACCGAGGTTACATGCGGATTTATACCAATAATACGCAGCCTCGAAATTCTGTTCTATTTCGACACCGTGTAAAAGAGCAGTTCCAAGGCAATTCTGCGCTTCAGCATCCTGCTCCATGGCTCTATACCAGAGAATGCTCGTCGGAACGTCGAATTTAATTGTGGTTTGAACATTTGGACCAGGTCGGACCATTTCGTAAACTTTTCCCACAATCATGCTCCTTCGCTTAAGTTTTCCCACTGCTGTCTTTTGTTTTCGGACCAGCAACATAACCAAGCTCAATATTGCAGTTGACGTATAAAATGAACGTCAAACAAACACTTGAAGAGCTCAATTCCCTAGTAACCACCCGGTCGGCTGGCTACAAATTCAACGCCCGACTGCCCTGCCCGTTTATGACCATACCGGTCTTGTGCGTAGCGAATTCCTGCTATTAAATTCGAAAGTGGATCGTGAATATTAGAATTGAAACCTGGTAAAGCGTACTTCTGGAAGGTACTCGGAATCGTCTGCATCAGTCCGGTAGAAGGATGTCCTTTCTTGGCATTAATGTCCCAATTATTAGTCACGTTGGGATTCCATGCACTTTCTCTTGAAACTATTTTGTTGACTGCAGCGATATTTGATTCTGTAGGTTGCAGTCCAGACATCTGAAGCGCTTTAGATATCAACTCCTTTCTGGCGCCATCGGGAACGTGACCACCAACTGCATGCTTATCGAAGCCGCCCTCCGCACCATGATCACCTTCGACGCTCTCATTGAACCCGTTGTACTTGCCGTGCCCATACTTCATCGAGTGATACGCTTTTTTAAGGGCTTCAGATTCTTCAGGTCGATTGTGGCTGGTACTGATCATGGTGCGCTTGTGCGGCAACCCTTTTAAGCTCGAGTCTTCAGATACCACACCATAGCCACGTTCTATCTTGTTGTGAGCACCGACTCTGTCGTCACCGATCAATTCTAAATGTGGTAAATATTTGTCCGCGTGAAGCTTTTTATTCAGCTCTTCCAGATCTTTGTTGAAGTGCTTTGGATCAAGCTGTCTGAGCTTCTCAATCTCCTTAAAAACATGTGCGAAATCGTGGGAATCGTGCTTTAAAATTCCTTCTATTTTATGGACGGCGTTATCGACTAACTTATGATGATCTACCTGATGGTGCTCCTTTCCCTTATCACCAGATGACTTGCTTCCGTAGCTGTCTTCATGCAACTTATGATGAGCGGACCCGCCATCATGAGGATGGTTCTGCGCGTGCGATTTGTCATTTTGACGCAAGTGATGCTCAACCATCCTGCCCAGACTCCCGAAAAATTTTAGTAAGCGCTCTAAGTGGACACTCGACTGCAATAACAATTCGAGTAATACCAAAATATTTCATGTGCATAAAATCAGCATAAAATGCGGCACTGAATGCTGAAATCAGTCGAAGATGTTTTACACCTGTTTTACGGCCGCTCCCTTAGTCTCGGAAAGTATTCGACGACGGACAGAGCCATTGCATAAATAACCAGGCAACGCACCAGCCCCAAAATTTTCAGGCACAGACGAATACAAAATCGTTGGCACTAAAACAGGTTCTAAAGACGTGATTGAAATGCAAAACCAATCTTGTGAAAGTTACATCAGTCAGAGCTATTCAAACGCTGTTTCAGGGCAACATCGCGACGCAATTGCAGATTGCGATAAAGCACTGTCACTCAATCCAAACAGCATAGCTGCCTACTTCAACAAGGGCAGAGCGCACTTTGAGTTGAACGAATGTGATCAGGCGCTAGCCAGCTTCACCTCAGCACTCAGGATCAACCCAGACTTTGCCCAGGCCTATAACGCACGCGGTGTAGTCTATTTGAAATTGCGCCGAGAAAAACTTGCGCTTCAGGATTTTACCGATGCAATCAGGCTAGACCCTACAAGCAACCTGCCCTATGTCAATCGGGCTAACATCTATCTCGAACAAGGACGATGTGATGCGGCGTTGCGCGACATTAACTGTGCTATTCGCATAACGAGCACCACAGACGCACATGTTTTCAGAGCGATCGTATTGAATAGAATGAATCTGTTCGATCAGGCTGTTGTCGACTGCGAGAGAGCACTGGAACTGCAGTCGAACAACCTGGATGCATTCTTCGAGCGGGCTCGTTCGTTCTTATATTTGGAAAACTTCGCGTCGGCACTGGCAGATCTCAACGCCTATCTCATGCGCAGTCCAAATAACGCAAATGCACTTTTTCTCCGTTCATTCGCTCACAAGAAGTTGCGCAATACAAAGGAAAGTGAAATCGATCTGCAGGATGCGCTGAAATTAGATCCATCGCTGGGCAATCTAATAGCATTGAACTGACGGCTACTCGCAGTGCTGAACTGACTTCAGAAGTTCTGGAAGGGTACTTGCAGTATTGAACTGACTAGAAGTCCTGGAAGGGTACTTGCAGTATTGAACTGACCAGAAGTCTTGGAAGGGTACTTGCAGTATTGAACTGACCAGAAGTCTTGGAAGGGTACTTGCAGTATTGAACTGACTAGAAGTCATGGAAGGTACTTGCAGTATTGAGCAGACCTCAAAAGCCCTGGAAGGTAACTTCCAGAACTTTAAGCGCAAGAATGCGCCTTCGAGCGCGAGAATCTTGAAACACGGCCACTGTTTTATGCGCATTTGACGTTCATTTGTATATTCTCATAAAGCTCGAAGTCGATAGCACCACTATCGCAAATTTACTAGTTTGCACAAAGGCAGTAACACGCTACTTCTTTGCGCTCGTTACTGATTACCAGCGAATGAAAAAAACTGAGTTTGAAAACTCACTGCTGCATTTCAGCACAGCGCCACTGCTGGTGATCTTGGTTTTTGCAAGCAGCGGCATCGCCGCAAATGCTTCCAACGGTTTTCTAGGCGGTGGGGGATCATCCAGTTCATCGAGTTCATCTGGTTCTGGTGGTAGTGGTGGCACCGGCGGCACATCACAGTGGACAGGCTCGTTCGTCGACCATCAAACCCAAGTCTGGTTTAAAACGGCACCGCAGATCGGCAAAGAAGTAAACGCCGAAAGCTTACAGAAGCAAGAAGGGCAAGACCCGACAGAACAGTACGGACCGGTAAAACAAGGCGGGATGAGCCCAGGTTCAAAAGAACCTCAGGCTGAGGTTCAACCACCAGAGCCAGTCGCCAAGAAAGCTCAACCGGATCAAGAACCACCAAAAAATCCGCACCACAAAGAGATGACCGACTACAAGAACATGGGCGGTGGCCATGGATTGTGGGGTCCACCTAATCCAGCTCTGGGTCCGTTCAGACACCATCCCAATAATCCCAGTTCTCTTGGCGCACCGGCAAACGTAGCGACAAACGCAAATCTTCCTTCCTGGATGAAAACCGGTGCCGGCACAACCAGCAACGGACAAGCAATGGTGGCAGCAGCCAATGCTGCGCATCAGGGCGCCAATGAAATGAACAACCCCTCCATCCATACATCGCAAGCTCAGATGCAGGGCGGCATTCAACACGCTGGCGACGCTACAGAAAGTGCAGCAAACGCTCAATTTGGGTCAAACGTTGAGACGGTTAGAACAAACTTGATCAACGTTGCCAACGAAGGAGCTGGCCAACAAACCAGCGCCAGCGCCTCAAAGAAAACTCTGAACCAGGCCATCTGGATGGTTCAACAAATGTTCAGAGGCGTGTTCATTCCAATGGCCGTGCTGTTCCTGTTGCCTGGCGCGATCGCAACGCAGACGATGAGCCTCGTTAAATATGGCGTGAACACAACTCGTGACGAAGATTCAAATCCGTTCTCCGGTTTCATGCGCGCTACCGTTTCACTATTTTTGATTTTTTCAACCCAGCTGATAGTCAGCTATTCCATAGATGTAGGGAACTCGCTCACCTATGAAGTCAAACAACAGATCAATCAGCAAGCGATAACAAGTTGGGCTGACGCCTTACTGAATCCCAATGCCGGTCAATCAGCAAAGCAACGAGAAGAGACCGCGCAGAAAGAAACTTCGAAACAAGCTGTAATGCGTTCAGGATTTGGCATTATCACAACTCTCTTAAATTATGGATTAATGGTACTGGCTGCATATCAAGTCGTAATGGCTTGCTACCTTTACTTGCTTGGACCGATAGCTGCATCATTTCTGGCCTGGCCAAGCGGTGTTGGGAAGTTGTTCAGACCGGTCTTTTCAAATTGGCTGGAAGGTTTATTGAATCTTGTCCTCTGGCGCTTCTGGTGGTGCGTGATTTTGCTGTGCATGTCAACGCGAATTCAGTGGCTGCAGGAGACGGGAAGTTACGATCCCAAAAGTCCATGGGAACCTATCGTCTTCATCGCCTTTGGTGTCATGCTCACTTACATTCCATTTATGGCTCTCGACTTTAGACCTGGAGATATGGTCGATCAGCTCCTTGAGAAAACAGGCGCCAGCGGAGGCGGCGGCGAAGGCGGTGGCGGAGGCAAGAAGCCCGGACACGCGAGACCACATCACGGTAAAGCGGCGTGAAATTAGTGCTTTCAACAGAGTTCGATTCAGGGGTAAAGATGTTGTCTAAGACTGGTCTACAAATTACAAAATTAGTCCTTTTGGCAATAATATGCTTTGCGTTTCAGACTGTTGAGGTGGAAGCAGCAGGCGGTGGCGGCGGCGGCGGTGCAAGCTCGACCGATTATGCAGGCACCGGATCCATATTGGATCAAATGGATCAATGGGGAAAACAAAATCCGGAGATGAAATACTTGCTCCCTGCGTCTCTGGGAGGGTCGGACGATCGCGATGATCAGAATAACCAGAAACAGGTGGAGGTAGATCCTGGCAAATGGCCCGGTGGTCCTTACCTGACTCGCTGGCCGGATACACTGAAGTCGGCTTCGAAATTTAAAACGACGTCTGTTGAAGCAGGCTTACTAAACGAATTTGCCAAAGAAAATCCCACCAACGGTGATACCACCTCGAACACGCAACAGGCACAGCAGGCAGCCACGGCTGCTCACCACATGGCTAAAACTGTTCAGATGCCCGGCAACGCAGCCAAGGCGGCGCAGGCTTCTCAGCAAGCTCAGGGAATGGCGGCCGGTAACGCCATGGGCGATGTAGCTAAAGGTCAGGCAGCAAGCGCCATCGATTACTGCAGCAAATTCATGAAGAATTTCACCGCAGAAGAAGGCAATAAATGGAATAAGGTACGCGATCAACTTTTCGTTCCCATTGGAATTTTGCTATTACTTCCGGGCGCCGTTCTGACCCAAGTAAAAGCGATCATGTCGGCCGGCAATCCGGTGCTTGCTGAGAGCAATCCTTTCGAAGGAATTTTGCGCAGCGTGATTGCCATATTTCTGATTCCAGCCTCCTTTCTGATCGTCAACTGGGGCATCGATCTTTCCAACTCAATCACTTACACAATCGCCAACGAGTATGAACGCATCTTTGGAAACAGCATGTACAAAGATGCACTTTGCGCTGAAATAAAGGCTTTCCCTACTCGCGGACCACAATCGAATCAGAACACCGGCGTCGGGAAAAACTGGCCCAGCGGTCAGGTCAAATCACAGGCCGATTTCGAAAAATTCTTCCTCGAAAACAAAAAGGAGGATCCGTGCAGCGGTGTCAATGAACCAATGAACGACAAAACTGACGAAGGTATGCCTGCCGGCGCGATGGCAGCTCGAGCAGTATCGTTCAGCGGCAACGCAGGTCTGACCGGCACCTGGAATATTCTCTGTGCCTTCCAGATGGCCTATCTGTTCTACCTGTTCTTCGTCGGACCCGTCGTAGCTGGTCTCTGGGTCTGGCCAATCAAACACTTCCGAGAAGCTTTTCCGAACTGGGTCGAAGGTGTAGTAACAATTTGCTTCTGGAGCCTTTTCTGGAACACAACCATCTTACTAATCGCTTGCTTTAAAGGTGTCGATGAATCCGGCACAATCATTGTCAGCGCACTCAACTTCCTTTCTACAGCATCGGTAAAACACGCCTTCGACTTTGCTGGTCTGGTGAAAGCCGCCGGCGCGGAAGCCACCAAAAAAGCTCAAGAGGGAGCAAAACATGGTGGTGGCGGAGAAGGTGGCAAAGGTGGCGGCGGCGGTGGCGCAGGCAAACATGGCTCCCATGGCTCGCATGGATCTCATGGTTCGCACGGCTCCCATGGCTCACACGGATCTCATGGTTCGGATGGTCAACACGCAGGCGGTGCCGTTCATCCTGGCGGTCTGGCGCACAACATTGGAGCTCACGGCGGTCTGGGAGGAGGAACCGGCGGCGGCGGCGGCGAAGGGTCGCAAGGCGGCGGGCTCGGGCTGACCTCACTTGCACACAAAGACGGTGGCGGAATGCACGCTCTGGATGTAGGCTCGGTGGCTCCGCCACCGCATACCACGGGCACTCCACACAATGGTGCACTCAGTCATACTCCCGGTCAAAATAAATTCCAATTGGGTGACTACACTCTGGAACGTGGACAGGAACAAGATGCTCTTCGCGACAGTCACGGAAACATCGTGGCATCGTTCAACCCTGCTTCCGTCGCAGCTGGAGCGCAGCACCGAATGAACTTCGAGGGTGGATCGCTTTCCTATCAACATAATTCAAATTCAGAGCTCTTCTCCGTGTCAGCTGGAGGTCACACAGAACAGCTCGCGTTCAACCACAGCAATCCAAACGCCGAGATGCATCCAGCGATGTTTAACGGTCAACATGGTATCGCCTTGCCGACACAGGGAGGCTCGCATCTGTATCTTTCCAACGACGGACAGAACCTGAGCTATACAAACAGCGACGGTACAGTCAACAATCTTGACCTGTCTACAAACGGCCAGGTTCAGCTTCCAGATGGAAGCATCGTCTCTGCCAGCGCGGCCGCCAACGGCTCTGAGCTTTCAGTGTTCAATGCTGCTCACCAGCAAACCGACGCATTTTCAGTCATTCACAATCCCAACGGCTCAATATCAGTTGGCCATGCTGATGGCGCGCACCATCCGCTGGGAATGATCAATTTTGGTGCAACTGCAGGTGGTGGCGTACAGTCCACTTCCTACGACGATAGCGGCCGACAGTATCAGAGAGATACATTCAACGGTGATCTGGCACGAACCGAGTACTATGATCCTGCCTCTCAGAACTTCCTGGGTGCTAGCGAAACTCATTACAACGATAACGACGATTACAATACAAACTACTTCAATTCGGACAACGCTCTCATCGCCAGTTCGCAATTCCAGAATTTGCCAAATGGCGGCTTCATGGAAATGATGCGAGATGCCCATCACAACCCAGTCAGCAGCCAACAACAAATTCCATATGCAGATGGCAGCTATGCCATGCAAAACGTCAACTACAATCCAGATGGTTCTGTGACGAATTCATCGCTATCGCATTATGACCAGTACGGAAATCTCGCACCAGACTTGAGCAACTTGAACTCAGGAATGAACGGTGCCAATGATCTGACAAGAGGATCAGTTTGGTCCAGCGCTGACGGCATACATCCTGACGGCGGCGTCTTCTCCACCACGACCGTGGCAGGTGGGGATGCCGTTCATGTGCCTGCTCAACCGACCAGTCAGCAATTCGACGCCAGCACTTCAAACAGCTACAGCACACCATTCACTTCGGCTCGTGTAGATGTGGTACCGCCAATCGTATTTGATCCAGCCGCAAACAACCTCAATTACAACAATTCTTCCTCAGAGTCGTATGCCAGAACTTCCAACGAAAGCGGCGCAGGAATCAACAACTACGAGACCCGTTCCGTTCAAGCACTGCCAGTCGATATCGCCGGCACTCAGGGCGGAAATGCACAAACCGAATTCTCTAACGTTGCTGGTTCCTACGCGCAGTCAGGTGAAGCGCAACAAGGCGCGACCGCCGATGTGGCTTACTTCAGCCCTGTCACCACCTCGTCTGTAGATGTGGTCCCTCCTGCAATGTTCGATCAGGGCAGCGGCAACGTAAACGAATACGCTTCATTCGCCGGAGCTGATTCACGCAACGACGTTTCACTCGAGCAATCTTTATCGGCGAGCGCCGGAAATCTGAATGCCTCCACATTTGAGTTGGGCAACAGCGTTTATGCCGCCAGCGCAATTCCTTCTTCAGCAGAAGTGCAGGCGGTCAATGCTCAGGCACCAGTGCCGCAAGGCGCGCCAGGAGCTGATGGCAGCAACGCCACCCAACACGTCCTACCTGTTGATATCGCAGGCACACAAATTACTGGACCAGAAACGCAGTTCAGTAACGTTGCCGGCTCGTACGCTCAGGCAGGCGAAGCGCAACAAGGAGCTACGGCTGATGTCGCTTACTTCAGCCCAGTTACGACCTCGTCTGTAGACGTGGTACCACCTGCGATGTTCGACCAGGCTACTGTAAATGCGAGCGATAACGCGACATTTGCTTGCGCAGACACGCGCAGTGAAGTACCGCTGGAGCAGTCGCTTTCTGCTCAGTCAGGTAACTTGAGCGCCTCAACTTTCGAGTTGGGTAACAGCGTCTACGCTGCCAGTGCTATTCCTGCTGCTGCCGAAGTTCGTTCTGCTGCCGATGTTCGTTCCGCCGCAGAATCTCAGTCTGGAGGCGCCCAATCGATAGTATCGAATGGCAGCCCCGGAGCTGATGGCAGCAACGCCACCCAGCACGTTTTACCTGTAGACATCGCCGGCACTCAAATTAGCAGCAATGAAACTGAATTCAGCAGCGTATCTGGTGCCTACGCACAAGCCCATGCGGCACAGCAGGGACAAACCGCCGACGTTGCATACTTCAGCCCCGTCACCTCAGCTTCTGTAGACGTGGTGCCTCCTGCAATCACCTACGATGCGACGAGCACGGAGCATAACTACGGTAATTCAAACGAATGGAGCACGACAAGCGCACCAAATTCACTGGAGCAGACACTTCAGTCGCACGCCGGTGAGCTAGCCGCTTCCACCAGAGAACTGGGCAGCAGCGTTTACGCAGCGCAAGCCCTACCACCCGTTACCGAGACGCTTCATGCCGTGCCGGGAACGCCGCAAGGATCCATTGAGGGAGCAGGAGCACCACAAGCCGCACAAAACGTGTTGCCGGTGGATATCGCAGGCACTCAAGTAAATACTGAGAACAACCAATTCAGTAATGTTTCAGGAGCGTATGCACAGACAGGTGAAGCGCAACAAGGAAAGACGGCGGAAACAGCCTACTTCAGCCCGGTCACAACGGCATCGGTTGATGTAGTGCCACCATCGACTACATATTCACAACCGTCATCTTCTGATTACCTCTATGCAGAGACGCACGATGACGCAATCAGAGCGCCGCTGCCAGCAATGGCTGAACGAGAACTGCGCCCAACCTACGGAGTACCGCTAAGCGCCGCGCAGCACATTCTCGCAAGCGATATAGCCTCCAATGCACATGAACAAATTGCTCATAGTACCAACACTTCGGCTACGCAGAGTCCAAAACAGCCGCCGTCCGCACCAACAGAGGCACCGAAACCGGTAGCACACAACCCGCAGACAGTTACGAAGCCGACAACGACTCCAGCGCCGGCGCCAACTGGTGCAGGGCAGGGTCGCGGACTGACAGCTATCATCGCCGGCATACATCCTGGTGGTGAAAAGAAATCAGCAGGCGTATCGAAAGCTGCGGCTACAAATTCAGAAGAAGCAACTACTGAACTTAAGAACGAAACCAAAACAGGCGGTTTGTTGCGCCAATTCTTGCCAGGTAACACCGGGGCGCCAACAGAGAGCCAAACTCACATTACCGGGTCTCTCGAGAAACAAATGTTAGAGGCTGGTAGCCACGTTCAAGCTATGCCAGGTAACGCACTTTCAACCGCACTTGGTCGGGCAAACTCGGCTTCAATCAATGCAACCCAGGCGAGCGAGCACTTGAACAACGCTCTGATGGACTATCACACCATCCATGCTCTGCTCAACGCTGGAAAGGCAAACGAAGCTGACCAGATTTCTGCTCTGGCCCTTAAAAACATGGCAAAATGCGACCCATCGGATCCTAAATTTCAGGCTCTCGCACACGCTTTTGTTTTTCTCTTTCAGCGACAGAACATGACGGGCCAAGTCGCAGCATTTGACAAGTTCAGAGCCTTGTCTGAAAAGTCGGCCAACGCAACAAAAAAAGGCGCTGCCTGGAGTTCAGAATCCTGAACAGAAGTCAGCCTCATTGAATTGACAGCGCAGCAGATGCTTGACTACTTCTTGTCGAACATGCTTATGTCGGGTATAACTGAGCGGTTGTGTGAGGGAGCCGCGCTCAAAAGGCTTGTATGTCAAAAATTCTTACTGTTGATGACGATAAGGAATTGACCAATGCCCTTAAGTTGTATCTGACATCTCTTGGTCAGTTAGTTGAAGTATGCGATAACGGCGAAGATGCACTGCAACTATTATCAGCCTTCGATTATGACGTCATAATTTTGGACTGGTCTTTGCCAGGAATGAGCGGGCATGACGTTTGCCGCACATTCAGGGAGAGAGGCGGACAAACTCCAATCATATTCTTGACCGGCAAAGAGCACGTCTCATTCCTAGAAACGGCGCTTGATTCTGGTGCCGATGACTACATGGTCAAACCCTTTGAAGTTAGAGAGCTTTTTGCCAGAATTAAGACATTGCTGCGTCGCCGCGCTGGCACATACAGCGCCGAACTGAAAATTGGCAATTTGATTTTGAAGCCAGAAACGAATCTGCTAATGACTTCACAAGATGAGATCAGATTGCGCGTCAAAGAAACAGCTTTGCTTGAATATTTGATGCGGCACCCGAACAGAACTTTCAACGCACAGCAGTTGCTAAACGCTGTCTGGCCGTCTGACAGTGAGGGCAGCACTAACTCAGTGCGAACCTGGATGAACCTGTTGCGAAGAAAACTGGAAGGCATTGGACAAAAAGATTTGATCAAGACCGTGTCAGGCTCCGGCTACATGATCGAAGACAAAAGTGTGTGAATTATTGCTATCTCAGTCAGATCTGAGCTAAAAATTCGCACGGTACAAGCAATCAACTGGTTAAGCGTACGAGTTGTCGCGGAATCTGAGAACGTAACTGTTTTGATAGCGACCGCCATCAGGCGCAATGCGCCCGTGGTGATCGTTTGCTCCCATCAGATTTCCACGTCTGTCTGCGCCTGTAACGACAACAATGTCACCATGATTTCTGCCACCATGTTGAGCAATAACATTTCTATTCCAGCTTCTTACGACGATGTCACCTTCACGCGCATGCGACAGCGGAAGCATGTCGAAATTTCCACTTCGCGCCATTTTTGCGCCCATGTCCCAGGCATTGCCAGAGCCCATCCACTGTCCCTGTCCCATCCGTGCCAGCGCCACCTGAACTCCAGCGGCGCAACGCCCCTGCCCTCCCATACCCGATGCGGTGCGCATGGCAGCATCACGCAACGACGTGGCAAGGTCGGAGATTCCACCAAAAACAGCGCTGCCCAAATTTTGGAAATCGGTCAGAGGGTCGCCTCCATATTGACCCCCGGCGCCATACTGCCCCGACTGTTGACGCTCCTGCCCATACTGTTGCCACGGAAATCCAAACTGTTGCTGAACACCAAAACGATTATTTGAATGTCCGCCATCAAATCTATAAAGGTCAGGTCTGCTATTTTGCATATTGCCTGCCCCCATGCCTGGTGGCATCTTCAGGTTCCAGCCCGCTTGAATCAAGTTGGGATTACTTTCAAGCGATGGATGTTCGCCCTTATTCAACTCGACAATCTGTTTGATTGCTTTCTCGATATCTTGATTGCCCGACGGTGCGCCACTTTCGCGCAGGGAGCGACGGGCAATTCTCCACAAGCTTTCACCTTGCTGTACTTCATGAGTATGCCCCGCTGACTGCGACCCGTCAGTAGGGCGAGAATAGTTTTGACCCGACGCTGCGCCTCTACTGTCAAGACCGTTTAATCCTGGAGCAGCCCCTCGACCATCAGTTCCATGATCGATACTGAGAGCGGGCAGATATTTGGTGGCAGATTCGGTGCCTTGTCCCCGGGGCTCAGCGCCTCCATTTTTTAGAAGCGCTACTCTATCCACATGCGGCAGCTCTTGACGCTCCTGTCCTCCCTCGGAAGAGCGATCTTTTATGCACGGCTTTTCCTTTGTTTCGACCAACAGAACTGACCTGGTAAGAGTGCGAATAGAACATCAGGGGAGCATCAGAAAAGATGCTTTCACAAGACACAAATCTAGTTCTATAAATATGAATCATCAACATCAAATCAGTATAAAACGAATGCGCAAATCGACCACTGACGACTGAGACGCAGTCAGAAACATCGTTTTGCGTGAAATACGCACATGGTTTTACAACAGTTTTATGAATTCACCAGCACAGTTGTCGCACGTAAGTAACTACTGTTAGAGGCATAAGCATGGCAGCGATAGCAGACACACCTTTTCTTCACAACTCTTCGATCCACCTCGCTGAGATCTGGGGCGGTTCATCAAAGAGCGGCGACAATAGGACGTCGCTGAATAAACTTTGCAGGCAAACGTTTTTTTCGTCAAAACCAACCGTCGAAGATTTCAAGTCAGAGGCTATTATCGGCACTATTGAAGCCAATCCGCCGGCACAAGTAACTGTCACCGAGAGTGTTCTGAAGGAGATTAAACTTTTCGCGCAGAATTCCTGTCTGATCGATAAAGCAATTTTTGCACTGGTTCACTCTGTCGATGCCAGGTTATTCAACAGCGTCCTCAGTCAGAGTCAGAAGAGCATAGTAAAAGAAATGAATGAATCCGCCGTTGAATTAATCGAGTTAGGATTTACGCTGAAGCAGGACGATGGAATTAAAAACGGCACGATCGACTGTTCGCCCGAAAACCAATTTTCTTACGCTCCTGGTCGAACAGTGGATGGGTTTCATTCCGCCTTTCAAATGCGTCTGCTAGCAAACGCGTTAATGTCGCTTTGACGGCATTGAGAACCTGCATTGTGCACTGGAGGTTTCGTATAAACCCACGCCAGTTTTATACCGATTTTACAGCTGAAGATGCACCCTACTGACACAGATGGCATTCCGAAAACTGAACTCACAGTTACTTCCGAGGTTCTAAAAAAATGAACGAGCTAGATCGCTCCAGTCCCTTAAGAGAGTACAACCTTCACGATACTTCTGTGGCACTCAGCCAGTACCTCACCGACGACATGCAGTCTCGCGCTCGGGAAGCTGCAGGGAAGGTCGCTCCCACTCACGATTACCTCGGCGTTGCAAAAGACCTGGGCAACGGAGTGATCAACGAAGTTGTCAGCAATCCGGGACAAATGTTGGCGACCTTCGGAGAATCGGCTATGGCCGGAGCGGCGCTCCGATTCGCACCCGCTCCGGTAAGAGCAGCGATGGTTGCTGGAAGTTTGGCATATGGTGCTTATGAGTTGGGTCAAAATGCACCGAAATGGATTTCAGATGCATCAACTGTCGTGAACGGTTCAACAAGAAATGCCCTCGAACTTGCTCAAGCGCATGCCAACCTCGAACATCTCGGTGGTGGCATTGCTGAATTCGGCGCTGGCGTCGGCGGTGTCGGAGTCGGTATGCATTTGCCAGAAATCCGCACAGCTGGTACAAGCAGCTGGAACGCTTACAGAAACGGCGACATCACAAAGGGTCAAATTTTCCCGACCTTCAAAGAAGGATTTGGGCAGGAGGCGGCTAAAGTCGACTGGACGAAGAACCCAGATTGGGTCAAGCCTGCCTCGGAAGCAATTAACGCAAAGGCAGCCGGAATGAAGATTTGGGGCGAGAACGCGCTGAACTCACCCGCCGTGCAAAACGCAACTGGAGCATTGAGAACTGGCGCAGAACACGTGCGTACATTTGTCAGCGGTAAGCTCGGAAGAGGGGGCGAAGTCGAAACTCCTGCTCCTGAGTCCACACCGTCTGAAGCACCCGCACCAGCTGCATCACCAGCCGATGCATCAGCATCAGTCCAGGTGGATACAGCTGCAACACCGGCCGACGCACCAGCTGTAACACCAGGTGAAGCCCTGGATAAATCGCCAACCGCGCCAGGCGAAAGCGGCGACGCGAAAAAACGACCTGTGGCAATACGCTTAGAACCAGGTCAAGTTGAGGAAGTGGAAACTCCAGCCGAAGTACACCGTGGGACTGACGCCGCCGGGGCGCCATTTGAAGTTACCCTCGAACCCGATCACTTCGCCGCGCAGGGAGACGCTGTCGCACCAACTCCTGCTGCCGCAGAGGGTGAAGCTACCGCTGCGCCCGGAGCAGAACAACAGGGTCGAGTCATTCGCGGCGTTGATGGTGCCGGAAACGAAGTTGTGATAACAGAGGAGCCCGATCACTTCGCAGCCAAAGCGGAAGCTGCAGATGGAGCACCCACGGCCGAAAAGCTGGCGGGCGACCAGGGCACGTGAGAGGGTGCTCCCTTCATAATGGGAGAGGGTCCCGAGCCACTAGAAACAATTGAAACCGGGTCAAACCAGGTCTCCTCAACCGCAAGAGTTGATGATATCACCGCAAGATCAGCAAATGGATCGAACTCACTCACTGATCAAACTACTGAAGAAATTTCAGCTAGATACGACAGATTGAGAAGACTGTCTACCAAGCAGATAATGGAAAAGTTAATGCGAAAGGAGAAAGCGGAATCAAACCAAACTGCTTCGGTAGATGGAGACATCCTTGCTGAGCTGCTATTGAAGCGACTCGTACAAAACAAGGGCAGTCAGGAAGCAAACGCATAACACATATGTCACTATCGGTAGTGGCAACAAAAGTCTTTTAACAATCGAGGAAAGTACCGTGAATCGTCAGCTGGATAGCCAGAATTATGAAGACAGCAGCAGATCCGAGCAAAACTGCAAGGGACGCAATGGTCGCAAGAATTCTACCGACCATGAACTGGACAAACCCGCTGACGGGTGTGATCCTCGCGTGGAAAAGTGGCACCCAGATTACAGCCTCAGCTCGAAGCACGCGAGAGAATGGCACAAGGAGAATGAAAAGAGTCGGCATCAATCACTTGATGTGCACAATGGTGTATACACCGTAAAAGCAGGTGACGCGCTGAGCACTATTGCAGCCAGGGAGTTACGGGCGGAAGGAAAAGAGGTCAACAAAAAATCTATCGCTCATGAAGTTAAAGACATAGTTGCTCTCAATCACGAAAGATACAAAGCACTGGATTGTAATAAAGAGTATCTGGCCGCCGGTTGGCACCTCAAGATGCCGCATTCCAAGCCAGACAGCACGAAGGAGTGTCCTCCGGTAGGTGCGCAGCGCGACCAGATGCCTCCACCGCGAATGGAGCCGCAGCCCCCTGTTGCGCAGCCGATTCAGCAACCATACGATCAACCTCCACCAGATCAATATCGTCCGGCACCGCCACCGTCTTACCCGATGGAACCGCAATTCAGGCCGAATGTGCCCAATCAGCAATTTCCAATCAATCCAGGCCAAATTATTGGACAGATTATGCAGGGTCTGGGTCAACAAAATTTTGGAAATTTTGGCAATATCGGTCAGCCTGAATATGGTTTCCAGCGATATCAAGGCGATCAATCAAGCCTTCGCCTGGCGCAGGACCTGTTGCAAGGCAATGTGCAAGATGCAGTTCAAATGCTGCGGATCCAGATGATGCAGGGCAATGCAATTGGTGCTATTCAACAAGCCAATCAAATCGCCGAACAGTCAGCCAGACAACAAGGCTTTCATAGCCCATTGCACATTGCCGTAATGGGCGATGGTGACGTGGTCATTGTCGACCAATTTGGCAGAAGGATAGCTGAAGCCGGAAATGTGTACGGGCGCCAGGGCTACGAGGGCTATGGATATGGCGAGCCATGGCAAAGGCAGGGCTACTGGAACAATTCAAACGCAGAAAGTTATGCATATCAGCATCAGTTGCAGGAGCAAATGAGAATGCAGCAGCTCCTTGCGCAACGACAGCAGCAGCAACAGTTGTTTCAGCAGCAGCAATTGTTTCAGCAACAACAGCCATTCCAACTTCCATTTAACCAGTCATTCCAACAACATCATCCAAGACACCACCATCCGAACTGGCGAGCAGGCTTCTAGCAGAACTGCTTGACATGCATCCGCTACGATTGCTTGCAAAGCAATAAGCGCTTTGCGACCGATGTTTTTACGCAGTCTCCCCGTTTGGCTGAGTCGATCAGGTTCGGCAAATTTTGCTGTGTCAGCCAGCAAAAATCCTATTTTGGGAGGTTACCTTCCGGAACGCAACATAGCCAGGCTCCTGATTTCAACTCAGCAATGATAAGATCTGAACAGGTTCGCCTTTTTACTTGCTTACTGAGGTCGCTTCGCGTACCTCAAATAAAACTGCTTCAAAAAATGTAGAGCCAGGCGAAATAGAAAAAGGAGAGTAGTCTTGGCCTCAATCCTACTTGTAGAAGACGATACGGACTTAGCTTTTGCTATCAAACTGTGGTTCGAGCGCAAGAGTCATGTGATTGAAAACGTAACAACTGGAGCCGAGGCGCTTGAGCAACTCAAATTTGAAAAGTTCGATCTCATCATCTTGGACGGACAACTACCCGATATGCTGGGCATCGACATTTGTCGCAGCTATCGAGACAGTGGCGGCATGACGCCGGTACTAATGCTTAGCGGACAATCAAACGAAGATCAGATATCCGCAGGTCTGCAAGCCGGTTCAAACGACTATCTGGCAAAACCATTTGTGATGGCTGAACTCTCGAAGCGTATCGACGCGCTCGTACTGGTTTCAGGCGAATCGAAATAAACACGAAATTTGTTCGCGCCTGAGTGGCACCAAACTCGGTATCACTGTTACCTGATGCAAAGCGGAACAGGCGACACTGTCAAAGCAAAATCACCTCCGAATAGTGTCTCGCAACTGGCGGTACTCTTTGGTAACAACTCGTGGAAATTTTGGTAATAAAAATCTCGAACCAAGCATGACAACTTGGTAACAAGTATTCGATATAAACAATAAGCAAGCAAGCAAGCCCGAGCTGCACCGCCAATCGAAGCGGTGTTCCGTTTCTTACCAATGGTTCTGCCAAATGAGTTTAGAGTCGACCGCACCACACGATTCGAGAGCCTTAAAAGGGCATCCTGACGTGGTCGAAAAAAGCAGTAATGCTGTTCATCCCCGCAACGATCTAAACCTGACTTCATTGACTCGCGAAAATGTCGGTGGTCAAAGCGAAAGTGGTTCTATTGGTGAGAAAGTAAATCGCACTTTATCGAATCTTCGATCTGTTCTGAGCGATATGCGCGGTGGAACAGATTTGACTGATAGTTTCTCGATTCATGACGGAAGTGCTAAAGCCGTAAATTCACGCTCAGCGGCAAGCGAAGGTGCTGCAGTAAACCTTGCTGGTAATGAGTCACCTAAGAAATCCGCTGGAAAAGAAGCGGGCACAGCACAGCCTGAATCTGCTGTAGCATCCCCGGAAGCAGGCGACTCAAAAACCAAAAAGAAACTGCAGAGTGGTCCTCAACAGTTTGTTCATGACGAAGCTGCTGCTTCTGCCGCAGAAGCTGGCCGCGCAAAAGATGCAAGTGCAACACCAGAACAGACAAAGAGAGCCACTGAATCTGGTGCCATGACATTAGCGCGGGCTGCCACTCCTGCCCTCGCAGCCGACACCAAGCACAGCGAAGCCTCCCCCATTCCAGTGCCAGCACCCGGTGTCGCTCATGTTGCCGAATTAGGCGGTCCAAAGCACCTTGAAGCTCCTGCACCAGCTCCCGCTTCCGGAGCTGGTCGCGTTGCCGAACAAGGCGGTCCAAAGCATCTCGAAGCTCCTGCCGCCGCACCAGCTCCTGCTCCCGGTGCTGCTCGGGTTGCCGAACAAGGCGGTCCAAAGCACCTCGAAGCTCCTGCACCAGCTCCCGCTCCCGGAGCTGCTCGTGTCACTGAACAAGGCGGTCCAAAGCACGTCGAAGCTCCTGCACCAGCTCCTGCTCCGGGAGCTGCTCGTGTCGCTGAACAAGGCGGTCCAAAGCACCTCGAAGCTCCTGCACCAGCTCCTGCTCCCGGAGCTGCTCGTGTTGCCGAACAAGGCGGTCCAAAGCACCTCGAAGCTCCTGCCGCTGCACCAGCTCCCGCTCCCGGAGCTGCTCATGTCGCCGAACAAGGCGGTCCAAAGCACCTCGAAGCTCCTGCACCAGCTCCCGCTCCCGGAACTGCTCGTGTCGCTGAACAAGGCGGTCCAAAGCACCTCGAAGCTCCTGCACCAGCTCCTGCTCCCGGAGCTGCTCGGGTTGCCGAACAAGGCGGTCCAAAGCACCTCGAAGCTCCCGCCCCAGCCCCAACTCGTACACTTGAGCCCGGCCCTGCCAAAGCAAACGAAAATAACGTTGCTCGCATCGAGCCACCCACCCTTAGCCACCAGCCCGGTCAACTTCACAACGCAGCGATCGAACCTCCGTCACAAGTTCGCGGAGCCCTTACGCCAGCAGCGCCTCTTGAACAAAAGCACATCGCAAGTGGAGAACCGCAATCACTAAGTCGCGCTTCTTACGCACCAGCAGCTGAATTGAAGCACAACGCTGGACTGGAAACGCAGGGACCAAACCGTGCACCTCTCACTCAAAACGCTGGCATCGAAGCCGCTCGCAATGCAGCTGAGCCCCAGGGATTAAATCATTCAAGCCCTACGCACATTGCAGCCGTTGAACCCACCCGCAATGCAGCTGAATCCCAGGGCTTAAATCATTCAGGACCTACGCACATTGCAGCCGGTGAACTCGCCCGCAATGCTGCTGAATCCCAGGCATTGAACCACGGTATTTCTATACCTAGTGCAGCCGCTGAACATGCGCGCGCATCCACAACCGAAACATTCGGAATCAATCACGGCGCAGCTACTCATCTTGCGGCTGGCGAGCTCCAAGGACTCAATCACGGCGCTCCTTCTTATGCTGGTGGCACTGAGGTCAAGGAATTGGGTCACGGCGGAGCCACTCATGTGGCAGCTGGCGAACTTCAAGCACTCAATCACGGTGCTCCTTCTCAGGTTGGTGGCGCTGACGTCAAGGAACTAGGTCGCGGAGCCACTCATGTGGCCGCTGGCGAACTTCAAGCATTCAATCACGGTGCTCCTTCTCAGGTTGGTGGCGCTGAAATCAAGGATTTGGGTCGCGGAGCCGCTATTCATGTGGCCGCTGGCGAGCTTCAAGCACTCAATCACGGTGCTCCTTCTCAGGTTGGTGGCGCTGACGTCAAGGAACTGGGTCGCGGAGCCGCTACTCATATTGCTGCTGGCGAACCCCAAGCACTCAATCACGGAGTTCCAACTCACGTTGCCGCTAACGAATTTCAAGGATTCAATCATCTAAATACTCTTGGGCGCTCGAGTGATTCCGCGGAGCCGCATAGTGCTAGTAGAACGCCAATCGCCGAGCTTCAGGCGCTTAACCATGCTGGGGCCGCACGCGCCGCCGAAACAGCGATTGAGAATCACGCAGTCGCTCTTGGACGCAAAGACGAGCCGACAAATCAGTTCAACAGTGCTGCTGCCGGACTGGAAGGACGTCGCAATAATTTCGAAGGTATTCGTCCAATGCAGACAGCCGGTCTGAACTCTGCTCAAGGCAATCCACTGGCACCAGAAGGATTTAAAAATGATCTGCGACTGCCTGCAAACGAAACACTTTCTCGCTCACAAACCACTGACACCGCAGGATCAACCAAATGGGAATCAGCTTTGAATCAGCTCCGACAAGAAAAAGAAGTAGCAAACGTTAAAGGCGAAAGAGTCAATGCGACACAAATCGCCATGAACGAAAAAGTGGTTCAAAATTCGCGTCTCGAAGCAGCCCAAGTGCAGTCTATCGAAAAGGGACAGATCAACAAAATCGAAGCACCACTCGTCAATCCCGCACGTGAGACCAATATTCGCGTTGAAAATACTGTTCCAACAGCGCAAGTTAAAGACTCGACCGTTAATACTCGCACTGAGTTCGTGCCGGTACAAATACCAACTCGACGCGAAAGTCAGGACAGTTCAAAATCAGATACGAACGAAACGAAACTTTCCGCTTCAAACCAATCTACCTCAGGTGGCGGCTCATCCTCAAGCAGCTCACAAAATCAAACTCAGGGCAGTACAAACAACGGATTTACAAACCAATCCGTCGCCACGTATGGTCAAACACAATCGCAAGATCCATCAACAAACTCAAATGGTTCAAAACAATGGCAAGACCCTTCAACAAACCCAAATGGTTCAAACCAATCGCAAGATCCTTCAACAAACTCAAATGGTTCAAAACAATCGCAAGACCCTTCCACAAACTTAAATGGTTCACTGCAGGCACAAGACCCATCTTCAATCTCGTTTAATGCAACACAATCCCAAGATCCAACAGCCAATAACAGCACCAACAACAGCAATTCTGTAACGTCGCAAGAACCTTCGACCAACTCATATGGCTCTACTCAAACACAAACACAAGACCCAACTTCAAGCAATTACACACAAGCACCAGATCCATCAACAAATTCTGATCCAAATTCTGCATCTCAGCAGGCGACCGCTCCCAATAACACTCTCGTATCGGATTATTCAGGACAGCTTTTTCCCTGGACTATCGGATACGACCCGATGCAGACAAGTACTGCAGCAGGAACTTACAACAACGACACCACCTTCACACCATCAATTGCGCCTATCGATCCAACAAGTGTACAAATTCCGCTCGGCAACGATCCGGGAGTTCCATCTCTGCAAAATCCAGACGACAGCTACAATGACTTTTCTGTTCAACCAGCGATCAGTCTATCTACTTTTGCTCCAGAAATTGAAAACGAGGCTACCAAAACTACACATGCATATGCACACCATGTGCATACTTCTGCTCTTGACGAACCGTACAATGCACCAATCGAAGCGCTTATAGCAGATCGCAAAGAAATCGTCGAGCAGGTCGACACAACTTACATTCCATATAGCTCTGACTACGATCAAGAACAGGTTTCGACAGATCGCAGAGAATCAGCTATTCAGCTCGAAAATGACTATCGCGCAGAAAAAGCTGCAAGGGAAGAGGCGGAGAAAGCAGAAAGACGCAACGAAGAAGTTCGCCGACTCACAGATGCATCATTGTCTGCAATGTCTACAAAACAGCATCAACAACTGGAAGCTGACAGACTCGCTCTGCTGGCAAGACGTCAGCAACAGCAGCTAGACGCAGACAGACAGGCTCAGGCTGCAAGACGCCAACAGCAATTGGATGCCGAAAAAATGGCGCAGATGGTTAAACGTCAGCAACAGATCGCAGAAGAAACAAAGCAAGATAGTTATGTCGTTAAAAAGAACGACACGCTAGAAAGCATTGCAGAAAAGAAACTGGGTTCGGCCAAACTTTCCAACTTGATCTATGACTTAAATAAAGGTCGCATCCCTACAAAAATGTCAGAAGATGGCTCGCTGATTCACACTCTAAATGTTGGAACCGTATTATTGCTCCCAAGCCGTGTTCAAGTAAGAGCTTACACACAGCGTCAGTTGCTCGAGACTGCTCGTGCGAACCACTCCACTCTCCCATCTCACGATTCAAAAATCGACAGCGATAGACGATCGAACATCGAAAAATACCTGGGACCGATCACCGCGGCGCCCGCTGGAGACAATTTAATATACATCGTGAGGCTTGGTGACTCGCTTCGATCGATCGCCATGAAACATCCCGCATTGAGAGACGTTAATCTCTGGAAATTAATCGCAAAAATCAACGACCTGCCAACTACAACAGACAGCCATGGTGCACCTACAACAGCGTTGGTCCGCGGAACCACCATTAAAGTTCCCAATCAAAATCAAATAGCCAAATACAGATTAACAGTGACTGGCAACAATCTCGCTTTGCTGCAGCCCAAAAATTCAGAAGGAAAAAACGAGCTCGCGTCACTGCTTTGCCGTTCTTGCAACCGATTGCTCACACCGAGTTGCACCATTTGTCCAGGATGTGCCAGCCCAATTTCAAACCGTAGCCCTGAAATGGAAGGCTCAGAAAACGGAGACACTACTCTTAGTATGAAAAATCCCTCGCCAATTTTGCCAACCCCTTTCATTGTGGAAGAAGCGATAATCGCATCAAAAGCATACAAGCTAAGCGAATCTTGCCGCATTACTCGCACAAAAATCGGCAGAGTCGATCATGAACTTGTCAGACTGGAACTTGAAATAATCAGCGAAGCCGGCTGGACTACCATATTGAGCTACGAAATGTCGCCGGAAAATACAGTACGCCACGAGTTTTTTCCGAACGCTAGAAAACGCTCGATCGAGATTGAACTGCCGATCTTTGCGGCGCAAGAAATGATACAAAACGATCTTTCAGCCAACTGGCAAAGCTACGTCAGCAACTATGAGCTGATGCAACGTCTCCCGGCATAAAGCCTGGTCTGCACAAGTAACGAAACTCAGTAACGAAGCTCAGTAACGAAGCTCAGTAACGAAGCTGAGTAACGAAGCGCCGGTAACAGCCGGAGACTGCTGTGACATGACACGAACAGCACAGGTTTTATGACGCAACAAAATTTAGCGAAACCGCACCTCGTCATCTGGCGTTTCTCGCATTAAATCAGTTCTCGAAATCACTTACTGGACTTGGCAAGCGATTCATCAACACAGTTTATTGCTCTCGCTCAATTCACGCGCCAATAGCGCCTGATAAACGAGAGCAGTTTCAAACTTACTGGAACAACTCAGGCGGTAGCAGAAAACTGAGGAAAGAAGTGTTCCACTTCAACTTCGCTCTTCATACATTCGACAAGAATTTTTCTTGCGCGCGAATGATTTACTTCTCCTCGGATGAACAAGTAGCGCAGGCGTGTGGCGGAGCGCAGAGCCTTGTTGGACAGAAGACCTGAAGATACTAGACGCGCCGCCAGAACAGTTGGAGGGGCTGAGTCTGGAGCACCAGCCTTTTGTAAATCGTCTGCGCTCAGGATATTCATTTCTTTGAGGAAATCCATGATCGTGCCGTTATACGAGCACAAGTGTTCCGACGGAAAACTTACTGCGCCAGTCAAAAACGCTCGCCTCAGGCACTTCAGCGATTCAGCAAAGTCAGCTTTCCCACAAAATAAACGGTCCAAAATCTCGGCGATTACACTGCACATCTGTGGTGTGAAAAGAAAAAACACGCGACATACATCTAGTAAGGAAAGCTTGTTCGTGAGGGCAACTTTAAGAGCTATTTCGGTGTCTATACTGGTCGTTATTTCTGCAGCAACCAGAAGTCTCGCAAGCATGTGGTCGTCCGCGCTCATCAGTCGCACTGTGCATTCACCTTTCTCTCTCAGGTGAGAGGGCTTTGTTACACCTGTTATGCGCGGAATTCGCGAAGAACTGACACGCTGGTTTGCCGAACACGAAACGGGCACGATTGCAGATACGTTGCTCACAGATAATAACCCCGTCAGTGACAGCAGCGGCGTGAATTAAGCGGTCCGAAGAAACCGCGCCACTTCGCTCCAAGGCTGTCATAGTAAAAATGAAACCAAGATGCCGTTAGGTCAAATCTTTATTGCGATGTTTGACGACGCCAAGAATAAAAGAGTCCATGTCAAATCGACATAAAATCAATTCTGAGATTTCCAAAAAGCAAAGTTGACTGATAGAGCCAGTCGCATAAGAGTTTTACGTCAATTTGATGCGCTGCAATCTATTTTCTGAGAGACGATTCTAAACCTACGGATGCTCACAAAATTGACTCGAAGAGCAAAACCTAGGTCGCAACTCAGGAGACGCGCAGATGGCAGTCGATAACTTGCACAGAAGGGATGTTCAATCTAACTTTTCCTCCAATTTTGATTCGAGCGGCGATGCTGGACCTTCCGCGCTCCACGCCGCTGGATATCCACAATTAGCATCCTTTCGGCACACCGCGGGAGAGCGCCAGGCTGAGGACGCTGCTCGTCAAAATATGCAAGCTCTAATTAAAAGAGCAGACTGGCTCGATCCCTCGCAGAAGCAAGACGCCGAACATTTTGTCGATGCAATCTTAAACGCCTCGGGAAGAGTCGGAAAAAACTCTCACCGTGCTGAAGAAATCGAGTCAAAGTATAAATCAGATGAACGAATGAGTAAGCTGTTGAAAAACATAAGGAGAGAGGCTCAGGTCTCCTTTGATTAACGAGTAATCGACCTGGTTTTATAACCTGAACGAGGTCGGAGTGACCGTAGAGAAATTTCACGATAATAAACAGCCAGCTTCAGACCTCCTCTGGTTGCGGGCGACAGACAACAAAATAGACTTGCAGGAGCAGGAAATGGTTGAATTTAAAGACTTAATGCCTGAACGATTCTCGCACCAGACTCAGGATGAAGATTGGTCGACATTAAAGTTGCACCAGTCTGCGTATGACGATCGGGCAGTACCACCTCCTACCAACGAAAGTAACTCCGGACGCAGCGGCACTCCTGCTAAAGTTGAGGCGAAAAGCGATGAAGGCGGCAAGAGCGTTTCAGAAAAGACTGATGGAAAATCTGCCGAAGCGAAGTTTGATGCAGACAAAGAAGCTTCAAAAATTATTGATCTAGCCAGGACGCGGCTCGACACAATCGACTCGATTACTGGCAATGCCACACAAGAAGGAATTAAAGCCGCAAAGGCGCTGGCAAATGAAGTGGCAAGCCTGACCCCAGCCCAGGCGTCTGACGTAAACACCTCACTAATTGCCCAGTATCAAAATATCTATCCAACCTGGACTCCGGTGCCCACCGGTATAGTGAATGAGCAGGGGCAAGCGACAGGCATGGAAATAAGGGCATCAAAGTTTGATCCATGGCCCGGTCCGCAAAGTTTGCAAATTCTAGACAACGGCAGAACCGTAACTGTGCGTCGCCAGACTGAACCCGCCACAGTGAAAGACGGCAAAGAACTTCCAGCAGTTTATGTAGTTGATGCTCAGGCGTCCAGAAATTAAGTAACCGGCTATCCCTCTGTGCTGCTTAAACTCACTAGTTGATACACTCAGACTATGCTCAGAATCCTTTGAGCATGGATGCGATTGCACGAGTTCAAAATCGTATGGTCGGTCTGATTAAGACTCAGAAATCACCTGATCAAAATGACGATTCGTTTTACAAGGATTTGATATCACTGCTTATATCCTGATTCTGTTAGAAATTTTTCTAACAGATTTCGGCGAACGATTCATAATCGAACCGACATCACAAGACAGCTTACTAACGAAAACCAGAGGGACGAACGGTGCAAAACCCTACACATGTGCGCGCATTTTTTGAGAGAATGTCTTCCGCCGTAGCAACCAAAGCAGCACCTCCTGTTGCGATGCTGCACACCGTAGCAACAGCATCACCTGATAGACAAGCCGTTTCATTCATTCCTGGCGATATGAGAGACGCAATGCTCCTCAGTAATGTCACCTCGATGCAGTGGGAAATAAACGACTACGGGGTCGGGCTGCCACCACTCGCAGGCTGCTAGAAGCACCACACTGACTTTAAATATTTGACGAATATTTTATTCTAATTACCTGATGATGAGCTTACCGCGAACATCGTTTAAGAGGTTGCAGTTGTGAGCACGAATTTGTTCAATCCAGGTCAAAGTGGTGTCGCTTTTTACTCTTCCGGACAGTTGCCCAAAACATTCAGCACCCAGTGCAAGGCGTCAGAGCTCAGTCAAAAACAGCTGGCGCTGGAATACTATGACAGAGGTCTGAAACGCTACGAAGCAAGTCAACTGGAACATGCGCTCACAGACTTTACAGCAGCCATCAGGTTGGATTCGAACCTTGCAGAAGCTTTCAATGCACGCGGCTCCGTTTTCGCAGAACTCGAGCAGGATAATCTGGCTATCAAAGATTTCGACGAGGCTATTCGTCTACAGCCCAAGTCGACGCTTGCATATTCTAATCGCGCCACGGTGTTTTACAAGCAAAAAAAATTCGCAGAGGCACTGGCTGACCTGAACAACGATGTTGCGATTTTCGCAAATGGACCTGCATATGTCAGACGAGCAACTGTTCTGAACATCTTAAAAATGCACAAACAGGCAGTAGACGATTGCACTAAAGCACTAGCGAACAGCCCTGGGCTGGTAATTGCGTTTCTAGTCCGCGGTCAGGCTAGATTAGCTTTACAGCAATTCGATCTAAGTATTTCTGACTTGTCGGCCTACCTCAACGCCGAACCGACTTCGGCAGTAGCCTATTGGCTTCGTTCGCATGCTTATGCGTTTCGGCACGATGAACGATCAGCCAGAACCGATTATCTGCATGCGATTCGACTGGACCCGTTCCTGGCAAGTCTGGCTGTCAGAAACTAGCGGCGCATAAGTGCCTCTGCAATTGAAACTGCTATGCAAATCGGAAGAACATAATATGTCAAAAGCAATAGACATTCAGCAAGCCACGAACAACATCGCACAAAGCGACAAATACGAACCGGAAGCGTCGCAGATAAAATCCTTAATTCAAGACCACAAGCTCGATGAAGCAACAACTCGCCTGCAACTCGACGCACATTTAGCGCCGCACGAATTGCATAAACTGATGGATGCCTTGAAGAAAGACTGCGCCAGCGTTCCCGATTGTCAGATTACAGACAACGGTAGTGGTATTAGCGTTAAAGCAAATATCGAACAATCAGACGGAAGCAAAAAAGAGCGAATACTGCTAGAAAAAAGCAACAGCGAGCTGGCCAAAGCCCAGGACAAATTGCCGAAGACTGGTGATCTGCTCGGACTGAACGCCGAACAAACAAGAGAGATATTGGATATCCAGGCAGCTGAAAAGCAGGCGAACGGCGGTAAAAGCCACAAGTTCGGCGACATTGCTGTTTCGCTCGGCTACAGCAGTCCCGAAGATGTTAATGCGGCTCTGCGTTTGCAAGACAGAATGGCAGCAGAGCAATCAGCCCGAGACATGTCACGCTTGCTTCCACTGGCGACAGGAGAAGGATACTACCAGGTTCTTAAGCGTACCCACCCTGAACTGTCGGATGGAACTGCTTCACAATTAGCCACTCACATGCGAGAAATCAACGGCAACCAGGTCAAATTGCCGCTTGCGGCTCAGTTGGCCTTACTTACTGAGCGTGAGAAAGACAAACTTGCAGATCAGTTGTACGAACAACGCGTGAAAACGACAGGCGAAGTGAAAAGCACCTTCAAACAACCACTTGATCAAATTTCTTTCTAATCCTGACTGGTCTAAATGAGAAGAGAAATTCGGTTTGCATCTCAGCAAAATCAGAAGTTGGGTCAATAATTATTCGCAAAATCAAAAGAGCAGAACTAGTCGCCATTTTATAAATATTTTGCCTGACTGGAATTATTCTAATCATGTCACCGAAGACATGCTTACCACATTGCATAAGAACTTCCGAGGGTGGAGGTCTATGCATATTTAAATCATTGACCAGGAGTATTCGATGTCACCGCAAGTAGAACATCCACGCCATGCAAAGTCCCCTGAAAAAGGACATGATAACGACGATCTTTCCCAGTATGCAAGGCGTTTGAGTTACGAACACTCAGGCGGTGAAGACCACCAAAGCAGAACCTCAAAAGCAGCAACAGAGTTCGTTAAACACGAGAGAGAAAATCACAAACTGATTTCTGAAGGAAAAGTGCCACCGCTAGACATAGTTGGCGGACATGTATCGCTTGTCGGTCGTGACAGCAGTGGACACTACTGGAATATCAGTCAGGACAAGCAAGGCAGATTGCACGCAAAGCGGGCTGAGTCGGAAGATTCTGATTCTTCTGGCGGTTCGGTCGGCGATGCCAAACGAAACAAAAACTACAATGCATTCGTAGGAGAGCCAGACGGAAGTGGTGGCACTGACAAAGAGGGCAAACACTATGACACCACCTATGGTGTGTCACATAACGGCTGGCAAACAGCCAGAGAAATACTGGAAGCACAACGTCAGAAAGCAGGTATGAGCGACAGTGCGGTTACCAATACTGACATTGCAAACTATGAACGAAAACTTGCAAAAGAGAATGGCTTTACCGGCAAACACGCTGTTGACGATTGGGCAAAAAGCCTGAAAGCAGGCGGTGAAGTTAAAGTAGCTGGGCAAGATCTGCGTGGTCCGGGACTGGACAAGGCTGTGGAAAATTCTACAACAGTAAACACTTTTCACGGGCCAGCGGCACCGGAAAAAGCTGGTAACGCATCACCTGTACCTGGTTCAAAACCAGGCAATTTGACCGAAGTAGAACACGGAAAATTGAACGACAGCAAATTTCACGATCTAACATTTGGACTTTTCGACAATAAGCTCGACTTCCGAACACCTTACACAAAAGCAGTGGTGCGAGACGAGGACGACAATATAAAGAGCTCGACCACCATCTACAAAGGCGATGGCACTACCGTATCCGGTATCAAAGGCGCTGACGGCCAACCTGTGGAGTTAGCAAATGTCAGGGCACAGTATGCATTCAAGGCGCAAAATGGTCAGAGTCGCATTAGATACACAATTGTCGGAGGAGCGGATCGCTGGGCGCACATAAACAATGATGGTGAGATTGAGCTGGACAAGTAGCGATTCAGACGACAACTCCATGCGCTGTCATGCTAATTCCGACCCGAATCTTGCGTGCCTTCAGAGGTGATATTTTGCGGCAAGTGCTGCAGCTTCCGCTGTTCTTTTCTGACGCGTTAAAAACGTGATCAATTGTTTGCTTGTCGCAATCTGCCGCAGGCGCGTTACTCTATCGTGACTTATGATGCCCATGTGATGGTCGAGCGCATTCAACTCTTTCTTCAAATAGAAAATTGCCTTATCATCATTGCCTTCGGCGCCATACATCACACACATCTGATCGCATGCATCGCAGTAATGACCGGATAAATCCCAGAGAGCAGGGAACTTATGTGCCTCGATGGATTCTATACATTCATCATAAACTTTCTTTCGTTCTGCAACATTGGTCAGACAGTGGGCATATGTAACCCTGGCTGCAATATTGGTATAATAACCCAATCCTTTGTCGATGCCATTTGTAAGGTCCATGACCCGCTGTAACATGGGGATGGCTTCGGCCGGCTTCTTCTGCACAAGCAGCGCATGCCCTTTTTGCAAGTAATAACTCGCGAGAAAATCGCCGGCTGATGTTCTGAAAAATTCTCCGTATCTAATCCCAACATCGCAGTAGGTGATAATTCGATTCATATCGCCTGCTTGTTGTGCATGGTTCACCAGATCCATAATCATAATGTAGAACTCAGGGACATCATGCATTATGTTATTTGGAATGAGCTGAATCAACTTGTCCGAGAGTGCCATGCATGCAGGCAAGTTTCTATTCGACAACTCGATAAACGCCAGGCGTCGATAAACTTCCGTCTGCATCGCCTCATCTCCGTTTCTCTCGACGATGTGTTTTGCTTCCTCCAGATATTTACGATAATCAGGCGCATTGCTCTTCTTATCATCAGCCATCTGCACCAGATAAGCCGCGGTGATAGACAAATCGGGAGAGGCGTCCCGCGATATTTGATATAAGGCTTGGTGTTTGACAAAAGCAGGTTTCCGAGCCAATTTTGCCTCTGCAGCCTGAATGGGACTGACAGCCTCTCCATATGGGATACTGCACTGTGGCAATTTTCGATGAAACTCGTCAATCAGCGATTTCGAGTATGACGGCTTATCGAGGATCAACTGAACAAGGGTTTTAGATGCAAGCAAACTTCGCACACCGCGTTCGGTAATGTGCGAATCACTCAAGTTCAAAATGCGAAGCGATTTCAACTGTAGCAACTTTTCAACTTCCGCATCTCCTATCAGTGTTGCTCTGAGATCTAGCGTTTGAAGTTGTTTTTGCTTCAGAATGCAGTCAACATTTTTAACGTCTGCGCATCTAATTCTGAGACTAATGAGCCTGTTTTTTGCCAGATAGGAAATGCCTTTCTCGGTCAAATCATTGGCATCAAGCTCGTTAGAGACGCTTACAGATTGGGCGTTCTCATAGTTCTCAAATCGTTTGAGAGATGCGTTTGTAACTCCATTACCGTCAAAAACATTGCAATTCAATTTCAATGGTATGCTGAAATCGTATGATTCGTCACCCTTAGTCGACGGAAGGGCCACCGGTCTTTCGTGAATTTGAACAGTTTTCGGGGCGACCTGACGACGCTGTATAAGCCAGAAATTAGTCACAAGTGCCGAAAGAATGATCGAAAGTCCTGCTGTGAGAGCGAAAGAGAGCTGATAATGCTTCCTCTGCATTGTTAATAAAACTGCGGTTGATTGAACCGCAGGTTTGGTTATCGCACCTTTCGTAGTACTTGTTCCGGCAAGTTGAGAATCGCCCTGCCTGATGGCGGCGAGATCGTGCGCTGCTATTGCCAGATCTTGATACCGCGATGCCGGCGACCGAGACAACATTTTCCTGACCACATGCTCAAGCTCAGGCGGGAAGTCTGTTCCCAAAGACGCTTCTTTCATCGAAGGTATCTCATTTGACTGGTGCAGCATCATGGTCGCCAGAGCGTTCTCACCAACAAAAGGAGGAGTACCTGTCAACGTTTCAAAAATTACGCAGCCCAGCGAGTACACATCGCTGCGCGAGTCGACATTACCACCAACACATTGCTCGGGACTCATGTAGAGAGGGCTACCAAATATTTCACCGGTTTGCGTCAGAGACTGGATTTCTCCGCCCTCAGACTGAGTTAATTTTGCAATGCCGAAATCCAAAATCTTCACACAACCATCAGCTCCGGGTTTGATACCCGCCACAATCATCAAATTTCCAGGCTTGATGTCGCGATGAACAATGCCGCATCTGTGCGCGTGTGCCAATCCAAAACAGACCTGAATAAAATATTCTAGGGCATCGTCAAGAGAGAGTGTGCGCGACTGAATCAGTTGGCTCAACGTTTGTCCTTCAACAAATTCCATAGCCAGAAAAGGTGTTCCGTCCTCGAAGACACCAAAATCATGCACAGCGACAATGTTGGGATGACTGACTGCGATAATCGCCTTTGCTTCAGCCTGAAATCTTCGCACCAGAATCTCTGACTGAGATGCAGAATCAATAGTTTTCAATGCCAGAGTCTTTCCCAGAAAAATCTGTTCTACTTTGTAGACGACCCCCATGCCGCCTCTACCAAGCAGCGAAAGCACACGATAGCGTTCATCCAGGATTTGATTGACAGCATACAGTTTGTCAGGCGAATCATCGCGAGTGAGGTTATCTTTTGTCATCAAGGATGTCTCATCTTTGACTCGCGGCAGAATTGTCTGGACCTTGCGCAAGGACTGTCACAGCAGCCGTAGCACACGCGCAAACTATGAACGTTCCTGCCAGCATCGCTATGAATTTGTTTCTTCCAACTGTAATTGTATTTGGCGCCGCTGCACTCGTTTTACTGCCAGGACCTGAACCATGCAGGTTGATTGCTGCAAGCCCATTTTTCAAATCTCCCCGTTTCAGAGCTGCCAGGTCATGAGCTGTATGACCGAGGTTTTGATAACGATCGTCAGGATTTTTAGCAAGCATTTTGCGCAAAACATCCTCGAGCGCTTGCGGAAATTCTCCACCCATCGACGCTTCCTTCAACGATGGGTTGGTCGAAGATTGATGCATCAACATAGTGCTTAAAGCATTGTCACTGACAAACGGAGGAGTTCTGGTCAGCGACTCGAAAATCACACAGCCAAGAGAGTAAATATCCGAACGATGATCTACCTTTTCTCCCAAACACTGTTCGGGGCTCATGTACAGAGGACTACCAAAAATTTGACCGGTTCTTGTTAAAGCCTGAATCTCACCTTCTTCATGTTGCACGAGCTTGGCGATACCAAAATCGAGAATCTTGACACTACCTTCGGTGCCCCAGGGCATGCCGTTCATAAGCATGATATTACTGGGCTTCACATCCCTGTGAATGACACCGTTTTCGTGTGCGTGCGCCAGTCCAAAGCAGACTTGAATGAAGAGTGAAAGAGCTTCGTCGAGAGTCAGACTCCGGTCCCGGAGAATATCAGCGAGAGTTTGACCGGTTGCTAACTCCATCACCATAAAAGGAGTAGTCTCATCCAGCAATCCAAAATCATGAAGCGCAATTATGTTGGGATGATTGACCGAAAATACGGCGCGAGCTTCGGTCTGAAATCGTCTCAACAGAACGTCGGTCAGCTCACTTTTATCAAGTGTCTTGAGCGCAAGTTCTTGATTGAGAAAAATCTGCTCGACCTTGTAAACCAGACCCATGCCACCTTTACCGAGCAGTGAGATGACTCGATATCTGCCGCTCAGAATTTGACCTGGTTCAAAAACTTGCAATTTAGGCTCTTCAGGATGTTTTGCTTGAGATTCCGAATTCTCGCGACGGCACGATTGTTTTGTACCACAACCGCTATCACACCAGCCAGTTTTACCGGTTCGTAGATTTCCCCGAGGATTTGACAGTCGTTTTACGCCGCTGTAGTTATTGTGCATGCATGAGCAAATCACGGAAATCGTAATACCTGTGGTGCGTTGAAAAGACGTAATGTCTCAGACCTGTTTCAATTTTTATGAAGGAGAGTTCCACCAGACGTGCCTCCAGAATTGGTGCCGGATGGTGGAATTTCTTACCAGAGTAGAACACATATTTACTCCCAGATTTGTGGACAGGGGCCTGGCCTCAGTACTTTTGTCTGGGTGCTGGGTAGGATCATCTAGGTAGCATTCCTGTACTCCGGCTCCAATGTCCGAAAACATCTTTAAACCAAACGAGGAGTTAACCTCAGAGTCAACGGCTCTGGGTTTCTTTTATAACCGCAGCGGTGCTGGTACTCAGCCAGTAGGCTGTGGCTTTTCTGTTGGGGATAAACTCGCTGTTGCTCCCGCAACCTCTATGTTGCCCTACACGAGTGCACCTCGAATGTTGCGCATGTACTTTCCCTACGCGAATAGAAACCTGTGCGCAGATGAAATCATCCTGCATCCTCAGTTCGATCGATCGTCGATTGAGCGTTCAATTGAGCAGGGTCTGCTGCTCAGCTCGGCCGAACTTGTTTGCAGCGAATACAACTGCTGTTTAGTCAGACTGACCGATAAAGCACCGGCTTTATACGAAAGCGATCTGAACGACGTACAAGCGGCACTCCAATTTCCTCTCACGCCGGAAAACAATGATTTGAGCGGTTCACTCAATGATCTGGACCTGTCGCTTGTCATACAAACCTTGAACAGCGCCCGCAAACAAGGGATTCTATACCTGTTCGATGAACAGGGCAGCCCGGCAGCTCAAATATTTTGCTCAGACGGTAAAGTCAACTCAGCCCGCTTTGGTCCGCTGACTGGAGCCCTTGCCGTTTACCAGATTTTAGAAAAACGAACAGTCGTCAATTTCGGATTCTATCCGAGCGTACGAGGCGAACACTGGCCTGCAAACCTGATTAGCGGGTCAACCGACATGCTGCTGATTGAGGGAATGCGACGTCTCGATGAAATCATAAATCTCAAACAGCGTTTCAAAATCGGTGATGCCTCCTACTTCGCCCGGCGAACGCAGCGTTGCGATCTGCAGCTGATATCGCAAGAATTGCAAACGACTGCCATGAGGTTATGGGAAGTTCTGGATGGTCTTGTATCCGTAAACGAGCTCTGGTGGATGGTTTTTACTGACGACTATCTACTGTATAAGACAATCGGCGAACTGCTATCCAGTCAACAAATTACCGAGGTTGCAGCGCACAGTCTTCTAACGTTACCGGGCGAATCAAATGAGCGTTCTGCCGTCGGTATTTTTAAAGTAGGTCCATCTCAGCGGCAACTGCAGGCAGGTTCAAGAGTCGACAGCCTGACTCTGGAAGTAAAAACTAACTATCTCAGACAACGAAGCGGCATTCTTGTTGCGCAAGACCCCGGAAGATATCTCCACAACATTAGACTGACCCCGTCTACAGTCGGAACACCAATTTTGATGGCGAATGAAGTCGTTGGACTCAACCTCGGGCAGAGACCTGAACACGACGGTACCGAACAGTTATGCAAAATGATTCCCTGCTCGGTAATTCGCGCGCTCATGACTCAAAAATCTGAAGTCGTTGAAACTACGCGATTTGAGCAAAATGTTCGCACCATAGTTAAGCCCCCTAAAAGGCGTCCGCGCAAAATTGCCGATTGGAAATTGACGCTTCTCTGGTTTGTGGTGGGCTTCATTATTGTCGTTGGTCTGAGGGCTGTGAGCGAAATGCTGGGGCACTGAAACCAACTCTTCTTCTCGGTTTTACACAGATTAAAAATGGGTGTTTCTGGGCAAATAACGTACTACTTGCCTAGAGTGACCATAGCTATGCTTAAAACAACGTTTTTGCTCTCGATTGTGTTGCTAACAAGCGCAAGCTCAGTGCCGGCTATGGCGCAGATGACGGAGTCCGCCTCTGTTAGAGGATTCGCAGCGGGGCTTGGTGGAGGCACGGCGGCAGTCGCCACCGACAGAGCGAAGGCTTTAGCCAAGACGCCCAGAACCATGTTGACTCCGGAACAACAAACAAATCTTGTGTCAACGCTGTCTAAGCAAGCGATGGCGCTGGAAAAGAGTGGCAAGATGCATCTTGCTGAACAGAGCTATCGTGAAGCCCTGCGAACCATTGCCCAACGTGACGGTGTTGGTAGCCAGGCCGCACTTCCAATTTTACAGAAGCTTGTATTTACCCTGAAAGAACAAAGGCACTATGACGACGCAATCAGCAGCCAGAAAACTGTAGTTGCATTCGCTCGAGCCAGTGCCAAAACTGCACCTGTGGAATTTATCAACGCACAACAGGAGCTTGCCGACTTCTATATTAAGAAGAACGAATTACAAGCCGCTGAAAAGCTGCTCAATGAAAATGTATCGTTTGCAAATGCCGAGAGTCAGGTGCCAGCTTCAGTACGTGAATCCTGCCAGGCAAGTCTTGCTAAGCTGAAAGAACAGAGTGGCGCAACCGGCGGTACTCCACCGCAGTCTGAACAGCCACAATAGGCTACGGGCACATCGAGACCTTAAATCAGCCTTCGAGAGCTGTGAAAACTAATCACTTACTAACGTAGCTGCTGGTATGTTCAACATGGTTGAAACATATGCACACGATAGCAGCCTGGCTCGGGTTCTCATTAAGAGTTCCAGCTTCAGGTCGATTTAATCCCATAAGGCATTTGCAGGAAAGCAATTTCAGGGCGTTTTGTAATTCCAATCAGCGATCCAGTCCGGGCACCATTAATGGTGCTACAAATTTCCTCTGCCAACGAAATTCATATTGCCAATTCGTATTTCCACCAACTCAGTTTTACAGCAGTTTTATTGATGTATGACTAAATCAAAGCATTGCTCACCACAATACAAACTTATCTTAAGATCAACCGAGCAGGATAATGCAGCAATTCGAATCTTTACCTAACACCAGTGCACCTGAATCGCCTCATTCGGCGCGACTACAGGAAGAAGCGCATACTACACCGGTAATGGCATTACACACCCTCAGGCTGGGCGAAAAAGCTGATCGAAGCAACATAGAGTTCGTCAGTACTGACAAACAGATGGCCCGCATCTACAGGGAAAATAAAGAAGGCATCGTTCGTATTACAGCTGAAGAAGCCAACGGCGTTGCTCTCGGCACAGGATTTTTTGTCACCGAAGAAGGTCGAGTGGCTACCGACGCTCACGTCATTGACGGCGCAAAATCAATTACAGTCGAATCGTCCGACGGGCAAAAATATTCAGCACACGTTGTTCCTGGCAAAGACAAACCAACAAACGATCTGGTTCTGCTGGACCTGGACAACAATGTTGGAAAACGTTTCCATGCGCTCAAGCTCGCTAATTCAACGAGTGAGCTGAAATTTGGCGATTCCGTCTTTGCTTTGGGTCATCCTCTGGGATGGAAAAACACATTTATATCACCTGGACAATTCAACACTTTCGAAACTTCTCCAGGTCGCGGCTTTAATCCTCAATTACTGAATATCAACAGTCATGTGCATGTCGAACCAGGAAACAGTGGTGGACCGCTATTTAACAACCGAGGAGAAGTCATCGGAGTGACGAGAACAACGTTCAATTCACAAGATCCAACTTCAAAGTATTTTCGAAACGTGGTTGAAGACGTTCCACTACAGTCGAACTTCACGCGAGTGGAAGAGCTGAACGCACTTCTTGGGCGAAATTCGAGTGCTCAGATACAAGACTATTTTGAGCCAAAAGAATTCAACTGGGGAGCCGATACCATTGGGTTGGGAGCAGCGTTCGTCGCCTCATCAGCTGGTGCCATGCGACACAGGGGACTGGAGGCACCGGCTAGAGGTGGAGTGTTACGTGGAATAGCACTGCCAATTCTAGGAGCCAATATGCTTTACAACAGTGATTATCCGTTCCTGCAAGCCGCAATCGCAAAGGGCAGCACCGCAGAAATAATTAACGGAGGCATCAACGTCGCAGCCGATGCAATGATCGTCGCTGGCGCGGCAATGATGATTCATCCAAAATTAGCACCAATCGCAGGAACACTTGAGCTAGGTGGCACTGGAATAAAGTTCGCCAATCAGTTGTTAGCTAATCGCCGATACGACTGATCGAATAAATATGGACTAAACCGATATCTGGATACCTTAGTCAATTAAGGTGGACAAACTGTACGTCAGTTTATTCACAGGGTTGAAAGAGATTCAGCCAGCAACTGCCGGTACCCAATCGCAGTCCGAGCCGCCTGGATAGAATCTGCTCAAGCTCGAAAAGAGGACCAATCATCTCATAACGACTCGGCACTGAGTTTTTGCGTATGCCGAAGACTATTAGCACTTCAAGTAAAGTTTGGCCTTCGCGTGATGAAGTCACGTTCAAGTAACTCATAGCCTGTAAAAATAAAGTACAAAGCCCGAGACATATTACTAACCGACTAAAGGCTGACCGAAGATTCCAGCGATCTTCGTCACGATTTCACTCATGGCAAAACCAGAAGCAACTGAATCTGCAACACCTGAACGGTTTACACCACCAGAGCGCTCAACAGCAATTGAGCCGACAATTACAGCCGCAGACAATCGAGATCAGGTCCAGTCTGCCACTCGCGAGCGCGAGACGGCTACCGTAAAACTCGTCAATGAAGGAACATTACCCCAATTCGGTCTGAACGATGCAAGTGCAACCCCGACTGACATTTTCTTTGCCAGAGCGAAAGCCGATTTAGGAGCAGCGGAGTCTCCTTCAAAAGCACCAAAGGCGCTCACTGACAGAGACTTCAAATTCGTCGGTGACTTCATCGAAAGACAAATCTCAAAACTAGGATCAGGTGAAATACAGGCAGCGGCTCTACAAGCACCCGAATTCTCAGCTCCTATAGCGCAGCAAAAACTTACCAAGATACAGGAAGACAGCATCGACAGATTCGTTCGAACACTTCCAAACGCAGGAATCGCCGAACTCAGCGACACCTTGAGCAGCTTGCAAAACAATCCGGCCATTTCTGATCAACTGAAGCAAAAACTCGAAATCTACACGCACAGAGGAACTGACGGTCAACCTGACGGCGGAGTGGACGGCAGACGTGCAAATCCGAAGTTGCAGCTCGGACTACTCGAAATGAGCATCAAGAACGGCAACATCAGCGACTTCAGCACCGCGGCCAGTGAAGCAACACCTGAAATTCGTCAAGCCTTCTTAGCCAGTGATGGCGCCAGAAAGATTGATGCTGCGTTTGGTGGCACGGACCCACTCACTGGAACACAAAGAAAAGCTTCCGGTGCAGAGTATACCCTGGTCGATCAACGTACAGCCCGCGAATTCATAACTAATGGTCGCATTTCAACAGGCGAGCAGTTAAGACGAGAAACCGGAATCACAACCGACTATGCTGGAGTCGAACGCGCACTGCAACAGCAGCCACCCGGTCAGGCGGCACAATACGCTCAAGGGTCATTGCTCCGTGAACAGCTTGCGAAAGGAGAACTGGATCAGGCGAAACTAACACCTGAGCAGACTGCTTCGCTTACCACCTATGATACCCTTCACCGTGAACTGAAGACTGCAGCTGGAACAAATTCAGTCAGACTGGCTTATTGGGACGCTCTGGCAAAACAAGATGGACAATCAAACCGATATCTTGACACTGTAGCCGGTGAAGGCGGAAGAATTTACAACAGCTCGTTCAGCAGCGTAGAACGAAATTCCTCTCGCAGTTGGGATAAGCAAAGTTATGATTTTTACCACGATCCAGAACTCGGCGCCGCACGACAAGCAAATACCAGAGAAGTTCTTGCCCACTTCAGAGACTCGGCCAAACTAATCGAGCAATTCGATCAGCGCGTAAATGCCCCTTCATTCGAAGAGTCACGAAAAACTATTGCAACGCCCACTTTGCTTGATAATCTTCAAGCTCAGTTCGCTGTTTCTGCCACCGGTGACGTTCCTGCACCCGGTGCTGGCAACGTTCTCAGACAAATCGAAAAAGGTCTGGCGGATGATCCGACATTGCGAGCACAACTGACGAATCCAAAGTCTGAGGCGGATAAAGCGCTACAAGCACAATATCGAGAGACCGTCAGTCAGCTGATAGGAAATGATGCTTTTAAAGAGTTTTACCTGGGCGCCATCGAGCAAGGCAAACCTGTCTCGGCTCAGGCATGGGCAAACTTCGATCGCACCGAACGGCAGAATGAAAGAGGAGCTTTCTATCAAGATTTGAGCCGCCAGCCCCAAGCAGATAGAGAGCGACTCTTGCGCGATCCCGGTGCACTCGATCAAGTGCTTGGACATCTCGACGCAGACCACCGCAAAGTGGCAATGAGTGTTTTAGCTCACGGATTACACCCAGCTGACGAACTGAAATTGGCTGAACTCCAGGGTGACAAAACAGGCATCGCTGCCGCCATCAAGAAGGGGGCCGAGGGCGGTCTTAAGGAATTCAAACAAGAATATCAGCAAACTTACGGAACAACTATCGAGTCGGTCGCACAATCAAAATTGAGCGGAACCAATTTAGCTGCTGCTGAAAGAACATTGGCGGGCGATCAAAGCGCTCTGGCGCAATTTAGACTGGACGTTGAAAGACGCCAGAGAGAAGCATCGCCGATATTAGATTGGACGGCGGAGCAATTCAGAAGCACCACACCGCGCAATGAGGCAGCAGCCATTAGCGTCTACACTGCAGCAGTAGGACAAACTGGGCTACCGGAAACTACTACAAAATCCGATGCCGAAAGACAGGCAGCGACAGCGAGAATCGATTATCGTCAGAGCCACGATGCACTTGACGAAACAAGAGCGGAAGTAGTTAGAAATGAGCTGGGAGTAGCTTTAACCTTTGCCGGTGGAGTGAATGTTGGAGCAGTCAAATTTGGTCAGTATATCCTCGGCTCAACTCTTAAAGAGGCTGGGCAAGCAGGACTGAGAATAACAAGCGCCGGTATTGCCAACGACTTTATCAAAACCGGAGCCCTTGGCGAGTTACAAGAACAAGGCACTGCAACGCACTTGCGAAATGTCTTTGACGGTGCAGCAGGTTATGCAGGTGGCGCAGGCACCCCTCCCGGCTACAAACTTGCAGGTCTGAACCCATTCACACGCCCTGACATCGGGTTAGCTCCGGCCACAGCCAAAGTTTTAGCCGATCGCACCAATCACATAATCTATCCATTCACGGTTAATACAACCATTGCCACCACAGGCGGTTTACTCGACGGCAAAGACCCGGGCACTGCCTTAACTCAAGCCATCGGCAATGCAGGGTTACCTGCCGCTGCGGGAGTTTTCACAGCCCGCAACATTGGCGGTTTGGCCTCGAATTTAGGTGGACGCGCCGAACAATTTTATTCCACTCCATCGCTCAGCACTCCGTTCAACCGAGGAGTAGCGGGAGGCGGGGTAAAGGCGGCTCTCAAGCAGACAGATTTCAAACGACCAACTGAGTCGAACCGAAAGACATCATCGACTGAGAAGTTTCCCGGCTTGTTTGATGAGTTTCCGGAGCCATAGGGTCAACAAAATCAAAAACAGTCATTAGTGCGTAGAAATCTCCCGGGATTTTACAGGCATTTGACGACTTGGAAGTGACACTACTGAGAATATGACGCCGTAATCGGCGATATCTATTTATCAGAAGGCACCAAGACCTTGAACCGCTATGACGCTCACACGAGAGAGCCCTCAAAAACAGATAACACATTTTTGGAAGGCTTTTGCGGCTCATTCAAAGAGAGCGCCGTGACCCGACCTTACGCCGGGTTGACTCAGACAATCAATCATATTGTAGGAACAGAGCTGCTTCCACAACCAAAACTGGAAGAAAGACAAGCGCAGACAGTCGAAGCTTCGGTCGGTCAATGGGTGGGAAATGCGATCGGTGGTGCCGTTCCGTTTGTGGCAATGTACCGTCTAATCGGTTCTGGCGCCGCAGGCAAGCTGGAGATGACGAACAAATTCGGCATCACAATGGAGTCCGTGCCAGTCATCGGTAAATCGGCCGTCGCCGGCGCAACCTATGGTGTTTTATTCGAGCCGGTTTCATCACAACAGGATTTCTGGCGCGGCAAACTGGCTTCAGCCGCATCAACTGGCGTAGCAGCGGCCCTTATGACCGGTGGCGAAATAGGTCTGAAATCAACTGGAGCAAAAGCGTTTCAAAATGACATTGTACTGGGCATGACTACAGGTTTTCCAACAGGTATGGTCAGCACCAACGTCAACTCACTGGTCAACGATGGCAAACTGACAAGCCTATCAGAATCAGTTAAATCAGGCTTCTCGATGGCAGCTGTGGGAGGCTTCCTGGGCGGTGCCAATCTCCTGCATGAGCATGTCAAGCCAACCACAGGAATTCACGGCATAAGAGGGTTGCGCGACCTTACTGCCGCCAACGATGCGGCAGTAAAAGTAACGGGCGAGCCGACGCCGTTCTACCATGTCATTCAAGAGATAGACAGCCCGCTGCAGGTAAAAGACCTGCTCGACGGCAACATTCAGTACCTACCACCCCACAGCCGCGAAACAATCTCATCAGGGGCAGCCGATCTTACCGCCAGCCACGAAGCGCTGAAAGACCTGGGTCCACGAGCGGTTTTTTACGCATCTGCACGATTGAAGGAAGACAGTTTCGAGTATCAACGCATACGCAGCTTGAGCCGACAACTGGCAGAGATGGGATACACAATAATTACAGGTGGAGGTCCAGGCGGTATGGAGGCAGCCTCCAGGGGTGCCTTCGAGGGTGGTGGCACCGCTGTCGGCGTTCGTGTCAATCTTCCTTTCGAAGAAGCACCAAACAAATACATCGATATTGCCACACTGCACAAAGATGTTTCCACGCGGATCGAGGCGCTAACAAAGCTGCCGGATGTATATGTAGTAGAACGCAGCGGTTGGGGGACGGACGCAGAGACGATGTTTGCTCTTGGGCTATTGCAGCTTCGCCACGTCAGCGACCGCCCGGTCTACCTCGTAGACAAAGGGCACTGGTCAATGATTGAAAAAGTTTGGAAACAACAAGCCAGAGATGGTCTGATTTCTAAACGTGACCTCGACCTCTACAAAATTACAGATGACACAGATAGAATCGCGAGAGAGCTGAAAGCATTAAAACCGAGACTGGATCAGATGCATGCGCAGAGAAAGATTGACAATGAACCATACATGGCTCAGGCACTTCCTCGCCGCCATACTGTCTCCAAAGTCTCAGGAAACAGCGGCACTTTCAGCTTCACTGACTTCCTGCATGCCTCACCAGATCAATTCGCGGAACTTGCCGTTCAACCTTCAAACATTGGAAAGGTGGAGATGAAGTGATTATTTCCGGACCGAGTTGGACTTTTAGCGTTTTACGTCGGTTTTACGGGTGCATAGTTAGACTCTTTTCATCGGTTCAATCAAGCAACGCCCCATTACTAGCCCCGACTTGATTCCAGATGGAGAAACACACATGTCTACGCATACACGAGAGCATCATAAAGAAGTCAATCACCCCGCCAAAAGTCACGGTGAGCATGGTGGCGATGACAATTCCATCAACCATATGTACAACGAAGTGCAGCAAGCCAGACAAAAAGGCTCCAGCGCAGGCACCGGTGGTGGTGGCACATATTCAAACTCTGAAGGCGTAAGGGACGCGTTGACATCAGCGAATCACTATGTTCACACACATGGTTTTCCTAATGTCTTCATCACTGGTACCGGCAGCAAAGGCGAACTTCTCGGCAAGGATGACCACGGGAATAAGGTACACATCAGAGATGGTGCCAAAGGCAGCATCAGCGCGAAAGATGACAGTGGTCACGAGGTGAAGGGAGACAATTCACCGGGAGACGGCAAAGGTAAAAAGGTGACTATGCCGAACGATCAGGGCGGCGGCAAAATCAATGATGACGGTTCCGGCACTTATAACGTTAACGGAGGCAGACAGGGCGCCTGGGGCGCCACGCGTCAGGTGCTCGAAGATCAAGCACATCAGCGCGGCATGAACGATTACAAAGCAAGTAATACCGACATTGCCAACGCAGAAAGAAAAATGGCTGCCGACGCCGGATTTCATGGCAAAAATGCAGTCAACGACTGGGCTAAGCACCTGAAACCAGGCGATATCCACGCGCCAGCTGCAGACCTGAGATCACCAGCCTTTAATCAGGCATCTAAAGGTCGAGATGAAGTGTCAGTTGGTAGTGGACCAAGCCGCGAAGTGCAAAAACAAAACACTGAACAGACCAATCAGAAAACACAGCATGAAACTGAAAGCGGACGTGTAAACGATAGCCGAATCCACGAGTATGGTGGCAGCTACATCACCAATCAGCTGCATTCCTGGGGATTTCACGGCGCGGCAGAGGCATTTGATCAGCGCACAACATTCAAGACAGACACCGAGCGCGATGCTAAGGGCGTGAAAAGCTTCACGACAAAATACGGTGGTGACGGTGCTCAAATTCAAGTTAGAGCTGGAAGCAATGGACAAGATATAACCTTTATCAATGTCACCGAAGCACGCGGAGAGAGAGCCTCCAACGGCAATTACAAAATGACCTGGGTAGCGAACGGCAAAGAAGTCCATGGTCACATGGCTCCAGACGGAAAACTTGTCTTTGACGAGTAAGCGTTGAATGGCTCATGCTCCCATTGCCGCTGGACCGGCATCTGAAAAGTCCTACACCTGGGGCGAGATTCGCGACTGCCTCCACGCAGAACTGAAAGCATGCCGACATATTCTCACCTATGGCACCATAGGCTCATGCAATATCGAGCATGATATCGACACAATCGTGACTAAGAACCCAGGCTCCTCCAGTGCTGAGTTTTATCGTGAACTGCATCGGTTGTTCGACCAGATCGACGCGCACCTTGAGACTAATAACCGGGCCAGACTGATACGAACCTCTCGATTCAGTGACGAGGAAGAATCAAAGTACATCGCTAAATGCAGCAAGAGCGACCTTGTCTTTCAAGTCATGAGCTATGTCTCGTTGAGGCAAATCAATATGCATTGGTTTGACTCGCTCAACACTGAAAATCCCGTCGCCGACATCGAGAAATTCCTTAAATCAAACTACGACTGCATTTATGGAAATCCAGATACTTTGTTTGAAAACAGTTTCGCTGAATACAGAAACGAAGAGTTGTTTATTAGATTGAATGATTCGGACCGAATTAATTCTCACTTCCCAGGTGACTTCTTAGTTCGACGAATGAATGTACTCTACGACTTCATTATGCGAAAACGATTGAAGTCAAGCTTTGTTCCGGCACTGGACGAACTTGACTGCAGAAGAGCTTTTTATGACGTCTGTTCATTTCTGGACCGGTATTAGGTCCAGCCTGAAAGACGTCAAGACAACCGGTCCCGAGATAATGTACTTGTTACTGCTGAAGCGCTAAAATATTGCATCTCTGTGTTGCAGACCAGCACCAGATCGCAGCGCTATAGCCTTCAAGTTGTATCCGTTATCAAGGAGCAGAAAAGTGAGCACAGCTACTAAAAACCGCTTTGGTTTAAGCGGTGAACAAGCAGCCATCCATATCGGTAGTCATGCCAATAAAGCAGGCGGAGCACGCCTGGAAATTCATTCGCCCATCGACGGCGAATTGATGGCTTCGATGCAAATGGCCGTGTCGAAAGACGTGCCCGCCGTGATTGATGCCGCAAAGAAAGCTTTTCGCTCGTGGCGCACGGTACCGGCGCCGGTCAGAGGTGAATTTGTTCGACGCATCGGAGAAAAAGCACGCGAACGTAAAGCTCAACTGGCTGAGATTCTCTCAAATGAAGTTGGAAAAACCACGCAGGAAGCGCTGGGTGAAATTCAAGAGTTCATTGACGTCTGCGATTTTGCAGTCGGACTTTCTCGCCAACTTCACGGCTTAACAATCGCCTCTGAACGACCAGCTCATCGCATGATGGAGCAGTGGCACCCACTGGGTCCCATAGGCGTCATCACAGCCTTTAATTTCCCTGTCGCTGTTTGGGCGTGGAACGCAATGCTCGCATTTGTGTGCGGTGATTCCGTAATTTGGAAACCATCAGAAAAAGCACCACTTTGCGCACTAGCTTGCCAGCAATTAGTCAATGACGTCATTTCTGAATTTGACGTTGTAGACATCAAACAGCTCGCGCTTTCAAGTGTCATAGTCGGCATGGCAGATGTCGGCGAGGCGATTTCATCATCGCCTGAAATTCCTCTAGTATCAGCGACGGGTTCAACGCGAATGGGCATTGCCGTTGCACAGACAGTGGCAAAGCGCCTTGGTCGCTCGCTTCTGGAATTAGGCGGCAACAACGCCATGATTGTGACCGAGACGGCCGACCTGGAGATGGCAATGCGCGCCATTGTCTTCGCTGCTGTCGGAACAGCCGGTCAACGTTGCACTACACTGCGTAGACTGATTGTGCACAAGTCGCAGCACGATGCGCTGGTCGCTAAGCTCAAAAAAGTCTACTCCAATTTGCCAATTGGAGATCCGCGAGAAACTGGAAAGTTGGTTGGTCCACTAATTGACAAAGCATCATTCGACGCAATGCAAGAGGCGCTCGTCCAGGCTAAGTCAGAGGGTGGCAAAGTCTTCGGCGGAGAGCGAGTCGAGAAGGGCGTTCCGACCAAAGGCTACTACGTCACACCGGCACTGGTTGAAATCTCACCCAAAGCAAAAATTGTGCAACACGAGACATTTGCGCCAATCCTTTACGTCATGACTTACGAAAAACTTGATGACGCTATCGAAATGCAAAACGACGTGCCGCAGGGGCTATCGTCAGCAATTTTTACTTCTGACGTGCGAGAAGCTGAACTATTTATGTCTCCAGCGGGAAGCGACTGCGGCATCGCCAATGTCAACATCGGCACAAGCGGAGCCGAAATTGGTGGCGCATTCGGTGGTGAAAAAACAAACCGGCGGTGGTCGCGAATCTGGCTCAGACTCATGGAAAAACTACATGAGACGGACTACCAACACGATCAATTACTCGAAAGAATTGCCACTCGCACAGGGCGTGCAATTCAACGTGTAGTGTGACCGACATGAAAAAAAGAATTTGGCTCAGCTCGATACTGATGCTATCGCTGTCTTTGGGTGAGATTTCAACCAGTGCCGGTGTGACGTAGTAGCCTTTGGTCGGAACGCCCTTCTCGACTCGCTCTCCGCCGAAGACTTTGCCACCCTCTGACTTA
>DATNPY010000010.1:0-20246 GCA_036702955.1 Drouetiella sp.
GGTGGCTTCCTGCATCCCCTGGTCATAATGATGTCGCTGCCTCTGTCTCTTTGCGGAGCACTCATGGGGCTTGTGCTTTTCAATCAATCGGTTGGTTTGTATGCTCTGATCGGGATAACGATGCTGATGGGTCTGGTCACCAAAAACGCGATTTTGCTTGTCGAATACGCGCTCATGGAACTGCATAAAGGCGTGCCTCGACAACAAGCGATCATTCGAGCTGGTGAGACTCGTATGCGACCTATTCTCATGACGACAATCGCCATGATAGCCGGAATGTTACCGATCGCGATGGGTATCGGTGCCGGATCAGAAGCACGCGCACCTATGGCGATTTCAGTTATAGGTGGACTGATAACATCCACTCTCTTAACGCTTGTTGTCATTCCGGTTGTGTTCACGTACGTCGATGATTTTCAAAATTGGTTGCTGCGACTGTTTAATCGAACTCGGCTAGAAGACGCCAGCGCCGGCAAAAAGTCAGACACCGTCGGCTCCGGGCGACTTTAAAACTGTGGCCGATGCGGACCGGTGAGTGTATACTGGAACGCTTTCCGGTAGTATCGTCTTACAGTGTTCAGCCAACAAAATACCCCGACAAATTTGAAACAAGTATCAATCGTCGTCGCTCTTCTTTCGACGTTCGCAATTTCATCGTGTAAACCTGCAGAGAGCGCAGATGCAGCCAAGTCCGCGCCTAAGACCGGATTCGCCGACGCCGGTAAATCCACTTCCAAATCAGGATCTTCTGAATCTGGCAAAGCGGCTCCCCGATCGGGCGCTGCCGATGCCGGCAAAACTGCACAGAAATCCGAAGCGGGAGACGCCGGCAAATCGACTTCTGGCTTGAAGCCCAAGATGGGCTACAAGCTTGTCATGAAGGTCAATTATTTCGGCCGCATCGAATGGTCTGTCAGTCCCGACGGTGCGCGTTTGACTTCGCCGATGTTGGCTATAACCTGCCGCCCACCGCTTTTCGAAACTCACCTCTACAACACTGAAACCAAGAAGGTGAAAATCTTCGACAAGAAAGCTGGTTACGATCGCCTTGGCGCCATGATGGAAGGCGGTCTCACGTCCCAACATGCCAAGTATAAGTACAGCGCCTGGAAGAAAGAAGGAGAAGACACGGTCGCCGGTCGCAAGTGCACCAAGTTCACCAGGTACATGACCAACGCTCCTCAAGACCAGCAGCGGTATGCAAAATATCTTGAAGAGTATTGGGTGACGCCATTCTTTGACTTGCCTCACATTGATGATTTGATGGCACCATTAACCAGATTGACGAGCCGCGAATTCAATCTGATGAAAGGTTTTGGCATGAAGCGTGTCACCACCTGGCAGGTTTTCCGCCGCGGCGTTTCGAAACCAGACGTCGATGATAAATTGATTTATTTGCAAACACTTGAATGCAAAAAGATGATGATTGATCCAAAGATTTTTGAATTGGGAGCAGATTACACGCCTGTTAAAGACGAGGGTGAAATTCTATTTTCCGACGACGGGGGCGGGTTTGCCGGTCGCTTCTGAGCTCGCACCATTGCTTGTATCGTTGCCCTCTGACTTCGCTAGCAGAGCGAAAATTCTCCAGGCATGAATTCTATTTGTTGCGGCTTCGAAGAACCGGCCCTTGTCGATCAGATATTGTGAGTAGTTGAGAAGAACAACTCCTTCATAGGCACTGTCTGTGCCGAATTCTTTGATACGTTGAATTAGTTGAGAATATTCGCTGTCGAGATCGGTGCTTTTATCGAGAGTGTGCGCGAGGAAAACATAATTAGCCAGTGCGACTGTGCCATTTCGATTCGATTCATGGTCGCCAACCAGGTGACCCCATTGCTTGACTGCAATGTTGTAGAGTCTGACAGACTCTTTCAACGCCCGCATGTCCGGTGTTCCGCTCGCGACAGATAGCTGATAGAGACGCTGGTATGACGTCGCCATTCTACTTACTAGCAGCGTAAAGTCGTAGTTGCTTTCAAGATTGGTTGGCAGACTGTAGAAAGTGAACGGCAAAGTGTATGCGTGCTTTTCCGTCCATGTTTTGTAAGCTGCGCCCATGTACTGCAAAGCTGGATTCCATTTGCCTTCCAAATAGAAAACTGTGCCTAATTTCGCTTCCAAAATTGATTGATCGACATAATCTCGCTGCGCACCACTGAATAATTTCCTCATCATTTCGTCGATGATGCGCGCACCTTCTTCGTACTGCTGCAAGTTGATATTACATTCAGCCATTGCCAGTCTCAGGGTCATTGTGCGCAATGATAGATAATCGTTGTATTTGACGCTGTACTTGTATGCGAGTTCGTACATTTCGAGCGCTGACTTCCACAGATGGCGCTTCGCCAGGTATTCGGCTGGACCCGATAAGTAGTTTATGATCTCCGTCGATTCGGCATGTTTTTCCTCCATCGACGCTGCTACACGTGCGTGAAACATGACGTCGAAGCGAGCTTTCGAATCTTCAATACCTTCTTTGATTGGCTTCAATGCTTCGCGGTCTTCATCCCAGACCAGAGCTTGCTTCGAAGCCGGTGAGTCTGCCGCTGCCAGGTAAAGTGTTGCCAATTGATAGGCAAAAAATGCGGCGCAGAGGAAGCCGCTTACAGCAACGGCCGCGATGATTTTGTCTCTGCGTGTGCGTGGCTTTCGTCGCAACCAGAAAAGCTGCCAGGCATTGCTGACCTTGTTGATTACATTTGTCTTGCTCCTGAGGCTGAAGTCTTTCAGCTCGTCCCGCAGCTGTCCCATGTTTTGATAACGCTGCGCGGGATCTTTCGCCAGAGTCTTGAAGACAATTTTTTCCAGTTGCGGTGGAATGTATGTGAGTGGTGCCTTCATCGGCGCTGGTATTTCGTGCAGGTGGTTGTACAGCACTTCCATGGTGTTGTCACCAGAAATAGCTGGTCTCCCTGTCAATGTCTCGTACATCAGGCAACCCATCGAGTAGATGTCTGCACGATTGTCGAGTTTTTCTCCTCTGCACTGCTCGGGACTCATGTAGAGCGGGCTGCCGAAAACCTCACCAGTTTGTGTGAGACTGATTGCTTCTGCACCATCTTGTGGCAACATTTTGGCAATGCCAAAGTCGACTATATTGACGTGATCTTTGACGCCGTCTTTCTCGAGAAGCAGAATGTTGCTTGGTTTTAAGTCGCGGTGGATGATTCCGCGTTGATGTGCGTGAGCCAATGCGTCGGCTACTTGAACAAAAATATCCACGGCTCGCTCTACTGGAACGATGCCGTTTTTTTCCAACTCATCTGCGATAGATGAGCCTTCGACATAGTCCATAACTAGATACGGTTCGCCATCAGGCGTGGTGCCAAAGTTGTATACGGCGATGATGTTGGGATGTTTCAGGTTGCTTGCGGCCTGCGCTTCTTGCTGGAAACGCTGCAGGCTGATCGCGTTCAACGAGAGATGCGGCAGCAATGTCTTTATGGCAACCGTTTTTTTCATCAGCAGATGCTTCGCTTTATAAACGAAGCTCATCCCGCCTTTTCCGATCAACGAAACAATTTCGTATTGATTGTCTAACGTTTTTCCAAGCAGTGTCGGTACGAGGTGCGAACGCGTATCGCGGAGTTCGTCTCCATCATCACTGTCGTTCGGGTCAGTGTCGAAGAATGTAGATTTCTTTCTGGAGTCTTCTTTGTTTCCGAATTTATGATCTGGCGTATCGTCGCGGTTCTGCGCCGGCGCGTTCAGAACAATCTGCGGCGAAGAAACTCGCGTGGCTGCATCGTTTTTTGCGCCATTTTCTGGCTTTCCAGCACCATCTTGCTTTTTCAGCAAGTGCCGGCTAGTTACCTGAATTAACTCGTGAGACGAGGCGGTAACCAGTTCCGTAGATAGTTTCGTTCCATCGGTTGGGCAAAAAGCGATGCTCGGGTCAAAAACCTGACCGCACGTGCTGCACGATTTGCCGACATTTTTTTCCAACTAAGGTGCCTCTTGGCAGGGGCGCGCCGCACAATCGACAGTGGCGGCTGCCGCAACCCACTAAACATATGCCCCGTCCACCGCTGATCCCACCGGCAAACCGTTCGTTCTGCCGAGTGTAACGTAACTTTAGCTGTTTTTCGCCGCGCAGACCGCTATGATCAGGCTATGTACGAAAGATTAGTTCGTCCAGCTTTGTTTAGAATGGATCCGGAAAGCGCCCACGATTTGGCGCATAAACTGGCACCGTTGCTGGCTTTGAGCCCATTCCGTTTTGAGTTTCAGTCTGCCAATCTAAAGACGAAGTTATCAGGCACTGTTCTGGCAAATCCGGTCGGATTGGCTGCTGGATTTGATAAAAATGGAAGGCTGGTCGAATTTGCCGATCGGCTCGGTTTTGGCTTTGTTGAAGTTGGCTCGGTGTGCGCTCGGGCAACGCAAGGTAATCCCAAGCCTAGAATTTTTAGACTTCCGGACGACGATGCAGTCATCAACCGGCTCGGTCTGAATGGGGAAGGGGCGGAGGCGGTGGCTGCTCGACTGCATGGAGCTAAATTTGCTCTGCCCACCGGGCTCAATATTGCAAAGACGAATCTACCCGAAATTCAGGGCGACATGGCAATTCAAGACGTCGTCACCTCGTTCGACCATGTGAAAGGGCTGCCTCTCGCGTATGTGGCTTTTAATGCCAGCTGCCCGAATACCCATGAGGGAATTCTCAATGAGCGCCAGCAATTGAGCGATATCATGTGCGAAGTTCAAAAGAAAAATTCAGCCGGTCTGCCAATCTTTGTCAAAATGTCACCAGATAGCTCAGACGAATTGGTGACTGATATCGTCGAAATTGCAATTCAGAACGGTCTGTCCGGGTTTATTTGTGGCAATACCTCTACCAGTCGAGAGGGATTGCAGACAGGCTCAACTCGTATCGCAGAAATCGGAAACGGTGGATTAAGTGGTAAGCCGCTCAAACCAAGAGCGCTTTCACTCGTGCGTCGCGTTGCAAAATTGAAGCAGCCCAGTCAGCAGATCATTGCATGCGGCGGAATTTCATCTGGTCGTGATGCCTTTGAGTTTATCGAGGCGGGTGCTAACGCACTTCAACTCTACACAGCGCTTGTTTATCACGGACCAACGATTGTCGCTCGAATCAATCGCGAACTTTCACAGCTTCTCAGTCAGCAGTGTGAAACTTTGAAGACGGCGACGTGAAAGAGTCTGGTGCGCGCCCCTTGCGGCAATGATCAAACTTTCTAAATCTCCCCCTAATTTCTCAGCCTCTGCCGTAGCTTCCTTGGTTTCTAGAGGAAGTTATGCGCTACAAGGAAAATTTTAAATCTGCTTACCGTATCGTCTCGGACCCATTCGCTCCTGAGGAGGAGTGGGTGGCGGCGGCGCTGTCTTTGCCGATGGCTTCGAAAACTGAGACCAGAACTGCAGTTCTGGAGCATGCAAAAAAGATTTCCACTTTGAGAATGGTGCTGGCGCTGTCAATCATGACAGTCTCGTCTGTGTTTTTGATTCAAGGCGGATACGACTGGGGCTACAGGCTCGTTGACGTAATGTTCGGTCAACAGCGCGCCTTCAATCAAGGCATGATTGCTAATTTCTCTGTTCCACACGTTGTTTTTCCAGTTTGCCTGGGCATTTTGATTGCCGGACGAGTGCGCGGCAAGCACTCAACCAAGCTATTCTGGATTCTGATGACAAGCATCGTTGGCGCGGCCGTGTGGGACGGTCTAATTAACAGCGACCTCTTTTTGCGCGCCGGTGAGGTGGTGTTCGCTGCCTGCTCAGGCGTGACGGCATACTTAGTAACTCGATGGAATCGCGCTCGCCTGCGTGTTTCCAACCTCAATTTGCCTGAACTGTGGAACTTAAAAATTCTCGGAGTTTTAATTGTTTCTTCAGCGCTTGTGTCGGTCACCGGCACTGATCATTTATTTCCTATCGAGTTGCTCACATATGCCGGTGCTATCGGCACAATAAGCTACTTATCGCGCTCTTCGATGCGGTCTAAGCGTCCAGAGTTTGAAAATGCACTGCTCGTGCTCTCACCAATTTTTGTTTGTAACGCGCTGAATGTGATTCTAAATCTGCTTTCGCTGGCCTTCGAATCAGTAGGTATGGGCGCAGATTTGGGCTGGCGAGCACTGCTATCAGCCGTGTTGATTAACTGCGTGGCTTATCTCTCCATGTACGTAGGCCTGCGCATACCGAAGTCAATGCCAGGAAGAGCACCTGGCAGCAGATTGGTGCTGCGTTAAAAGCAGATTGGCGCTGCGTTTGAAGCAGATGATTGGTTCTCCAGTGTATTGGTGTTTCGGTAGCAACAGATTGCTGCCCTGGTAACTCGGCAAGTCCTTGATTTGGGTTGCGCCTGGTTAACGGGAAATTTTGATGCTTATTGGCTCAGACGGCAGACCGACCTGGTTGCCGTCTTTGTCCTTGCCGATTGCTTGCACCTGCGTGGTACCTTCAAGCAAGTGTAGTTCAGAGATTGCTACAGTGCCTTCGAGCTGTTTTACGGGCAGTTCTTCAGCTGTGTTTCCTGCCGGACCTGTCGCGACATCTAATTCTGAATATGGATCGAAAACCAGATTAGGCTTACTGACCTTAAGCGTGACTGAAGCAACACCGGGTGTTTTGGCTTGCCATCGAATTTTAGTGTCTGGTGAATGGGGGCGCACCACCGTCCCGGGAGTACCATATGTGGTGCTCTCATTATCGATTGTCAATGATGGTTTCAGGCTCTGATCAGAAACTAATTCAATGCCTTTGAGATCAATGCAGTAATCGCCTGACGGCATTTTTAGACCGATTGCGACTGGTTTGTTGTTTAAACTCCAACTGCGGTAACGCCCCAGCCAGACAAAGTAGTTACCTTTTGAATCGCGTTGCATCATTGCTTCGTGGTCGGTCTGCCCAGGCAAGTTCAGACCGTTCGATTTCCAAACGAGGCGGCACTTGTCCAACTCTGAGTTGTTTCCATGCAGTGTAAGATTGATTCTGGCGTAATTCTGCACCAGAGGATCTACGTCTTTTAACGGCAACCAGAAGGTCATCGCCGGTGGTGCACCTTTCTTCGGTGCTCGTGTGGCCGGGTAGAGGCGCCTGAAACCATCATGAATTTCCATGCCCGGCAAGCGATCTGACTGAACTCGCCATTCCTTTTCTACTCCGGTCCAGGCGCTTGCAGGTTCGATTGTGGCGCCCAGGAAGTTACTGGCACCGGTAGCTGCATCTTCAGTTTTTGTCGGTCTCCCAGTGAAATCTTCGAACTCACCTTTGACTGAATTCCAGATCACTTTCTTTGCTATTTTGTTGTCAGTCAAAAGATTGTTCAATTCCGCTGGCCATAAAAAATCGTGACTGCCGAAGACGACTGGCTCGATACTAATGAATTTGGCTGAAGAATCAGTGGGCGCGAAGGGTGGGCGACAGATTTGCTCAACGTACCATGAGCGCGTCACCAGACCCGCACCTTTATAATCGGGCGGCAGATTGAGAAGCAGCGCTCGCTCTCCCGGTTTCAGTTGCCTGGAAATTTCTTCCAATTGCCGTCTGAATGTTTTCATTTGTGCTGAAGCGGTCAGCCACGGTTGCAGATTTACTTGCAAAATAAATGACCAGCACAGAAATATTGCTACCAGTGCTGTCATGCCAATGTAAGTCCAGACGCGGTTTGCCAAACGTCCAATCGCATCAAAAGCTGGTAACGCGCACATGGCAATGGCGATGCACAGGGGACCAGACGAAGTGAAAAAGAGACGACTGCCTACCAGATTTGGATAGATGTGCCAGATCTGAAACGTGGGTAAAACAGCCAGAATTGCCCATACCAGGAGGAATACGATTGGCACGAGCAGGCGGCGTGAATTAAAAACTCGAAGCAATCCCGTTGCCAAAATTACAATAAATCCTGACCAGCAAGTTTTGATAAGAACTGGCGAGAATGAAAGTTCTTCGTTCAACGGTAAGAATACTTTTGCCATGCTGGGTCGATCGGCAAAGTTTCTCCAGCTGTTCAGAACCGTCTTCAGGTCAGTGTTTCCGTAACCACCGATGTCGGCTCCAAGAATGGTGCGTCTTAGCATCCAGAACCCTACAAGTTCGATCCAGAACAACGCCGCGTATTTAAAATCGCTCTGAATTATTTTTTGCGACCAACTGCGATGTTGTTTCGAGATTGTTCCGATTGGAAGTAAGCACGCTAGAGTCTGCACAAGCGGCAGTGTGACAGCCATTTCTTTGCTTCCCAGGGCGATGAAAAAGCAAAGAAGCGACGCGATCAAAAACACTCTGTCGCGAGCCAGGCGAAATCGCAGAAAACAGAAGACTGAGGCGAAGTAGAAAACGCTGCACAGCAAATCAACTCGACCGATGATCCACGTAACAGATTCAACATGCAGCGGGTCAACGGCAAAGAGCAATCCCGCCCAGACCGCCACTGAGGCACGTGAGCGGTTGCCGTACATGCCCGTCAATTCAAGCGCGATCAGGCTGACGAAGATCGCACACGTCGCAAACATGACTATGTTGGTGACGTGATAGCCCGCGAAGTGAAGACCGAACATGGCTGCGTCTGTAAAAAAGCTGAGCGAGATGAAGGGGCGGTAGGACCGCATCACATCCAGCCCGGCCCAGTTGCTGTAGAAGTTCGCCAGGAAATCTTTCGGGTCGCCATGTAAGGCGCGGTAGGCGTAATCGACGTTGTTGAAATCGTCGAGCAGCAAACCCAATTTCAAACTTGGATAGTAATTCAGGAAGCATGCCACCAGAATCAAGAAAATGCCGAAAACCATCTGCACCTTGACTCGATTGAATTCGAGCCGATTGGGCGGCAAGATGTAGCCGTGGGCTGAGTCAGTGGTAGCGTCGGCTTGCATAGTCATCAGTTATTTCTTTATGTCCTCAGCTGAAAATTGCAGGTCGATCGGATCTGAGGGGAAGCCGCATAACTTTCCGGCTTTATCAACGGCGCAAACTCTTATTTCGTAGAAACCTGGTCTGTTAAGCTCTTTCGCTGGCAACGAGAATTGACCTGATTTTTTGTTGAGCGATTTGGAAATCAATGCTTCTTTCGAAAGAGCGGTGTCTCGAAACGTACCTGAGTAGTGCTCAAACCATGAGTCCGCGTTAGATATTTCGATCACGGCATGGTCAGCTCCGGTTACCTTTGACACGTCGTATATGAAAGGCCCGATCTGAGTACCGGGTCTTGAGACGCCCCCCACGTCTTCTGCAACAGTGCGACCGGCAACCTCTGGCGCCGTAAGGTCTGGACTGATCGTTGGAATCAGATTTTCGCCGCTGCTCAATGTTAATTTGCCAATTGTCATGCCGTTGGGGAGATCAAATTTCAGCTGGTGAATCTTCTCACTGCCGATCCAATTTTTGTGCTCAGAAACTGCGAATCTATTGTGTTTGCCGTTTTCGACCGCCTGGGCAAGTGTTCTGCTTTCGCGGAATATCGGATCTGATGGAGTGTTCCAGCTCATTACGATGATGTCGTCTGGACTCGCTTTTTTGTCTGATTCTGTTTGTATATCAACGAAATCGACCGAAACAGCAGGCACGTCGATTGGCGGCGAGACAAGAAAGGACTCGTTCCCGGCAGTTCTTGAATCGGTGTTATCTGAACCTTGAATTTGTTTGTTCACCGGTTCCTTCACCAGATTTAGTGGCACGAGAATCTGTCGTGTGCTGTCCCACCTGGTGATGTGGTAGCGGTTTGATTCTGCCATCAGGCGTCGCAATCGCGATGCGTTGATCAGGTCAGCCGAGCCGAAAGTAATTGGCTCAAAAGTCACGACTCTGTCTGAAAAGTCTTTCGAGCTGAGGGGCGGACGCAATAATACGCTAAGCGTGGCGGCATTGTAGATCATGTGGGCGCCGGCATACTTTTGCGGAATGTTCAAAACGACAAGTTTTGCGCCATCCTTTTCATGACGGTCGAACCAGAGCTCGACGGCATTGCGGAAGGCACGTACGCCTTTGCTGGCTTGTGCCCAGGCGCTATTGTTCTGATAAGTGATCTGCATGCAAGTCCAGAGCATTACCAGCGCAAGCATAGCCGAGAGGAAATTGACTACTTTACTGCCCTGGCATTTGATTTCGAAGTGCAGAGGAGCAATCAGCAGCGCCGCCAGAAGACACAGCGGAGCGGTGCCTGTGTAGATGAAACGGCTGCCTTGAAGTGTTTCAGTCAAGTTCCATACTTGATAGGTAGGAAGCATGGCAATGACGAACCATCCTGCTGCAAACAGCAATCTGCGCAAATAAACTGATAACGCGCCTTCTCGATAGAGAAGCGCCATGCGAGAGAAGACGAGCACTGCCGCTAACTCATACATAAGTTTCAGCGAGCGCACAAGTTTGTGTGCGGTGCCCCCGGGCAATTCAGCGTTCAATGGCAACAGTACGCGCCCAAACGAACCGTCCTGAAACCATCGTTTGAAAAGAGATGAACTCAGTCCCTGCCCGATCGACCCTGCATAGCCACCAGATATGGTTCCGAGCGCGGCTGTGCGCACACCCATGTAAATCGCCAGTATCAGCCAATACTGCCAGGTTGCTTTTGCAGCTTCCTTTATTCTTTCAATCAATTTGGATTTGTCCGACTTGATCATCTCAAGCAAGACAAGAGTGGGTGGCAATGTGATTGCCATTTCTTTTGAAAGTAACGCGACAACAAAACAGGCATAGCTTAAGGCTCTGCTTGTCTTGCAGCCACCGTCTCGTGCGCGCAGGTAGAACCAGAAGCTTGCCAGCAAAAACGTCGTCTGCACGCTGTCTACGCGAGCAATTATCCAACTCACAACTTCGGGATGAAGTGGGCAGGCTGCAAAAAATGCACCAGCGAGAAACCCGACACTATTTGCTTCCAGAGTGTTTCTATAGCTGAATATGCGGCGCGTGCAAAGGAAGAGGAAAACAGTCGACGCCGTTTGATAGAGAAAATTTGTGATGTGGTATCCGGTCGGATTTGCTTTCCATAGAGCATAATCCAGAGCGAGCGTCAGTGAGATTAAGGGGCGGTAAAACTGGGTGCCCTGTGCTTGCACCCAATTCGTATAAAAGTTCTGCAAAAGCAAATCGGCGTGACCGTTAAAAACCTTGACCAGGTAGGGAACATGAACGAAATCATCCGCCAGGAAGTAGCCACTTATCGTGCGATGGAAGCAATAAAGATTTATCGCCAGAAGCAGCAAAATCAGGACTGTGTCGCGCACTTTCGGGCTTTTAAAGGGCGCGAAAATCGCGTGCGAAAGTGTTGAATTTTGTTGATTGTCAGACGCAATCGGTGCGCCGGTGGCTGTAGTCAAACGTATTCTGCGCTAAGTTAGATGGTGTAGTTCAATAGCCACCTATTATAGGCTTGCCAAGCCCGCTGGTCCTGTTTAGAGTGAGATACGTAAAGCTTTTACGGACGGTGTTCGGGAACACTTTTTCACTAATTATGTCGATCTAATTATGGAGGAAAGAGCTAACGGCAGCCATCTGCGCGGCTCGAAAGGGGCATCTTGACAGACGGACGTTTTTTGAAATTTCCAGCCGGATTTCTCTGGGGCGCGGCGACATCGCACTTCCAGATTGAGGGGCATCCGCATGAGATGTCTAAACGCAGCTCTGACTGGTCTGAATGGACGACGCTGGATGGCAAGATTTCCGACGCCACTACCGCCGATCGCGCTTGTGACTTCTACAACCGTTACGCTGACGATATTGAAATATGTCGCAAGCTTAATCTAAACGCGTTCCGACTCAGCCTCAACTGGCCCGTCCTGTGCGCCGAACCACCCGAAGAAGGCAAGCCCTATACGCTCGACGCAGACTCAGTAGCATACTACCGAGGGCTGCTGGCAGGGCTGAAGAAGGAAGGTATCACGACGTTTGTGACGCTATTCCACTTCACTTTGCCGCGCTGGTTAAGCGCCGTGGGTGGTTGGAATTCGCCAATGGCTATCGCAGAATTTGAGCGATTCTCGGCTCTCGCGGCTGAAGCTTTTGGTGACCTTGTCGATTATTGGCTCACTCTCAACGAACCGCTTGCCTACGTCTATCAAAGTTATGTTGGTGGCTCATGGCCACCAGGACTTCGCAATGATTATCTGAAAGCCTTTCAGGTAATTCGCAATTTGCTGGAAGGGCACGCAAAGGCATACGCAGCTCTCAGTCAGCGTACACCTGGCAAACCGATTAGCTTCACCATGCACTGGCGACCGTTCACAGCCAAACATCGATGGAACCCGTTAGACCACATGGTTCGCTACTATCGAGATTATGTCTTCAATTTGATGTTTCCAATGGCAGTGCAAACAGGCAAATTGCAGTTTCCATATCCGCTCAGCGAGAATTCTGAGCTGAAGAAGCTTAGCGGTCCAATAGCCGGTCTGCGCAGCACCATGGACTACCTCGCGGTCAACTATTACACACGCGAACTTTCTGAATTTTGCTACAAGTGGCCAATCGATATTTTTGGTGCCGCTTCGAGCGAATACGAGCTGGAAGTCAGTTGCATGGGCTGGGAGCACTATCCTGACGGTTTGTATAAGACGTTGATTTATGACTTGAGTCCATTTAAATATAATCCTGACGGCACCAAACGCCCAATTGTGATCACTGAAAATGGCTATGCAACAGCATTTTCACATGACCTTGATGAAGGTGATTGGTCTCTTGCAGACGATCAACGCATCAGATATTTGACTGCGCATTTGACAGCGCTGCACAATGCAATCGAGGATGGTGCCAATGTCAAAGGATATATGTACTGGTCTTTGATGGATAATTTTGAATGGGCAGAAGGATTACGCCCGCGATTTGGATTGATTCGCGTTGCTTACCCGACGCAAGAGCGCACCTTCAGGCACAGCGCGACTGTCTACGCAGACATTGCCAAGCGCAACGGGCTGGACGAATAAAAATTTCACAAGTTATAGGATAGAATCCTGGAATATTCATTTGGGGTCCGCCATGAAGTATTCGAGAAAAAACGTTGTCGCCCTGTTGAGCGTTCTGTTTGTGCTTGCCGGTCTCGGTGTCTACCGCAGCCAGGAAGTTATTGCTGAAGAGGCACACGCTAAAGTATCCAGTGAGCTTCCTTATGTGACGGCTAAGTTGATTGCCGACACAACCGCGATTCAGGCGGGCAAGCCGTTCAAGCTCGGTGTCGAATTGACTATGAAGAGTGGCTGGCATACCTATTATAAGGAGAGCGGCGATGCCGGTCTGCCTTCAAAAATCAATTGGAAATTACCACCGGGATTCACAGCCAGTGAACTTCTCTGGGAAAAGCCTTCGAAGTTCAACGACAGCGGAATAGTCACTTACGGTTATAAAGATAAGACATTGATTGGTGCCACCATAACGCCACCAGCTTCTATGAGTGGCGACAAGGTCGACTTCAAGGCAGACGTGAAGTGGCTTTCTTGCGCGGAAATTTGTGTGCCCGGTGGTGCCAGTGTATCGCTGTCGATGCCCGTGGATAAGGCCGGATCAGAGGCTGCTCCAGCCAATGCCGAGGAATTTTCTAAGCTAGGATTCGACGGATCGGTGAAAGACCTAACTATTGATGGAAGCAGCAAGCTTCGCTTCGACGGTTCGCCAAAAGACCTGACTTCCGATGACAGCAGCAAGGTATCACCGGCGGTATCGCAAGGATCTGCGGTGAGCAATCCCAGAGCCCCAGATGGTGTTTCTGTTCTAAACCAGAAGTTCGCTGTCGAAGGTTCTGCCGAAAAGCCGCAGAGCCTTCTTGCTTATCTGGGTCTTGCATTCGTCGGTGGCATAATTCTCAACGTAATGCCTTGCGTGTTGCCGGTTATCGCTATTAAGGTCTTGAGTTTCTTCGAGCAAGCTAAGGACGAACCAGCGCGTGTTCGCTTGTTGGGACTGACTTTTACTGCAGGAATTATTTCGTCGTTCATGGTACTGGCGGCAGTTGTAATTGCCATGCAGGCTACCGGAAACAGCGTTGGCTGGGGCTTCCAGTTTCAATATCCTGGCTTTCTTATCGCCATGTCATCGCTTGTCTTGCTGTTCGCGATGAGCTTGTTTGGGCTGTTTTACGTGTCTGTACCTGGACAGGGTGCGATCGATCAGTTAGCCAGCAAAGAGGGAATTTCGGGCACGTTTTTCAAAGGCGTGCTGGCGACGATTTTATCTACCCCCTGTACGGCACCATTTCTTGGAACAGCTCTGGGCTTTGCTTTTGCGCAGCCCTGGTGGACAGTTGCCCTGATCTTCTTCACGATCGGTTTGGGCATGTCACTTCCCTATTTGCTGCTTACCGCCAAGCCTGACTGGATGCGTTTCATGCCAAAGCCTGGCGTCTGGATGGAGAAATTCAAGGAGTCACTCGGTTTTGTCTTGCTTGCTACAGTTGCCTGGCTGCTCGGCGTTTTGGGAACCGAGTTGGGTCCACAGGGCATGGTCAGCACGCTCAGCTTCCTGGTGGCTCTGTCATTTGCAGGCTGGCTGGTCGGAAGGTTCATCGATCTGACGAGCGATAAAGGGCGGAAGATCACCGTCTACTCGATTGCAGCTGCCATCACCGCTATCGCGTTCTACTACTTTATCTATCCATTGCCTGGAATCGGTCAGAAGATGCAATCTGCCGAAAAGGAACATACAGATTCGCCGATCAAGTGGCAGCCATTTACAGTGGATGCTCTGGATAAAAACCTGTCAGAGCACAAGACTGTCCTGCTCGACTTTACGGCAGACTGGTGTTTGACTTGCAAATTCAACGAGAAAACAGTACTTGATAGTGATGCGGTCGTCAATAAAATCAAGGCACTGAATGTGGTGCCAATGCAAGCTGATTGGACGGTACAAGATCCGCAGATTACGCAGCTGCTGAATAAGTTCAACCGCTCCGGCGTTCCGCTCTATGTCATATTTCCGGCATCAAAACCTAACCAACCGATTATTTTACCTGAGGTAATCAATCAGCAGATGGTCCTGGAAAAGTTGGAAGAAGCCGGCAAATCTCAATAACGAACTGAACTGGCTGAGTTGTCTCGTTGCTCTGAGTAGCGGGCGCTCCTGATGCGGTGCTGACTTATTTGAGCTTGGCGATGGTTTCGAGAAGCTTGGCGTTGTCTGGCATTCCTTGAATTACTTCCTGGATGACGCCAGCTTTGTCGATGACGAATAAGACACGACTCGAATTTGTTTTGCCTTCGCCAATGGTGCCATAGAGTTTGCCGACTTCGCCTTTGTTATCGGCAAGCAGTTTTTGCTTCAAACCAAATTGCTTAGCGAACTTATCGTGGCTGGCCAGAGTGTCGCTTGAAACACCAAATACGACTGTGTCAGCTGATTCAAACTTGGAGTAGTCTTCTGAAAACGCGCACATTTCTTTTGTGCAACCCGGTGTATTGTCTTTTGGGTAGAACGCCAGAATTACGTTTTTCTTGCCGCGGAAATCCGCCAACGATACTTCGCCTTCGGGATGTGCAGCGACTTTGAACTCAGGGGCTTTTTCGCCAGCAACCGGCATGGTTGAGGCTTCAGTTGGTGAAGTCATGATTACGATCCTTCTGTGGATGTGTCGAGTTCGTTATCTTATCGCGAACGGGCAACCGCATTATTAACTGCGCACGGTGAGCTGCTGAGTTAGCTTCCATCGCTGAGTTAAAATTATTGCGGATATGGTTATCCTGGATGTGGTTGTTCGTTGGTTGATACGGGTTATCCGTGGATACGGGTTATCCGTAGATACGGGTTATCCGTGGATAGTGTCGTGAATGGCTTCCAGCAAGCCGTCGATCTTACCGACGTCGTTGTTATCCAGGAACACAGCCAGGATGCCGACATCAACGTCGGTGAGTACTGTAGTCTTGGCGTCAGTAACCAGAACCATCTGGCGCAACTTGCCGATTTCTAGTTTCTTGGTGACCAGGTTGCTGCTGCTCAAGCAAGCTACGGAGAGAACCCCCAGCGTGTCCTTGTCCATACCCGGGCCGGCAGTAGATGCGATCACCAGTCCATCATGTCCGACGATGATGCTGCCGTCTACGCCGCTGTAAGAGTCGATTTTGCTCAGCAGCGCTTTGATGCCCTCACCACGTGCAGCTGAGATGACTCGTGCTGTGGTTAAGCCACTGCCGATGGTGCCACTCTCACCGGCTTTGATAATGTTTTCGACTGCTTGCACTTCCAACAGCAGTTTGCCGATTGTCTTCATCGTTCCGGCGGTTTCAGCCTGAAACTCTGTGCCCGGCTTGCTCGACAGCCGTCCGAATTCTTTCAGTTCTTTGGCAGTCTTCCGACTGGCTTCGGACTCTTTCGAGGTCTCTGCCGCTTCGCTAGCTGCTTCTGTAGTCTCAGACGATTCCGCAGCTTCAGCTGTTTTTTCCGCTTCAGCAGCTTCAGCTGGTTTCTCTGCTTCAACTGTTTCAGCTGGTTTCTCTGCTTCAGCCACTTCAACCGTTTCAGTCGGTTTCTCGGCCTCAACAACTTCCTCAGTTTCATTGACAGAAATTGTTTCTTCTGCGACTGTTTCCTCAGTTCTGGTCGATTCTGCTACATCAGCTTCAGTCTCGGCAGCGGACTCCTTAGCGGTAGCCTCTGCTGGCTCTTTCTCTGCTTCCTTCGCTTCTTCTACAACAGCTTCTGTAATGAGTTCGTCATTGGGCTCTGCCCTGGAGTCTTCTTCTTCTTTGACAGACTTTTCCCTCTCGGAATCTCGAGCTGTGGAATCGAAAAGGTCGTTGACTATATCGCCCGATGCAGATTCTGCAGCTGCCTCAGCCGATTCTTGCGCCGGTTGCGATTCTTTGCTTGTTTCCAGACTTTCTAGCAGGTTCATGACCTGGTCTGCAACGCCACTTCCGTTTGCAGGTTCTTTCGATTCGGGTGGCGCAAACGATTCTGTTTTTACAGGCTCAGACGCAGCTAAATTGTTGAGCAATCCTTCTACCGTGGCTTGCAAACTGGGCATCGCATGCAGTGTCTCGGTAAATTTGCCGGAGGCGCTTTCGGTCTCGCTCTCAGACTCTGTTGCATCTTCAGATTTTGAGGTTTCTGCGATCGAGGATGATTCGTCCTGAAGATTTTTCGTCTCCGCTTCCTCAGAAGGTGGAGCGAACGACATCTCCTCCTGACCTCTGCTGCGCATGACATTGTCTGGGGTGATCGCGGGATGGTCGCCGGTCGCGTCTGCGGCGCGCACTTTCGCCAGTGTCTCGTGCGTGACACTGCGCTGAGCTTCTGATGGCGCCAGATTCGAGAATATGTCGTCTAGTTCGCGGTCAAGTCCAGATTCCTCGAACATGCCTTCACTCTTAACTGGTTCAGGCTTCGGCTCTGATTTTGGCTCAGGCTTCTTCTCTTCGACAACTGCTTTCGGCTCTTCCGCCTTCTTATTTTCAAGATCCTTCTCTTCAGGCTTTTTCGTTTCGACAGTTTTTGCTTCTGCTGCTTTATCTGCTGGCTTGGCAGGTGCCGAGGTTTTCGCTACCTCTTTTTGTGCTTCTGCCGGCACGAGGTTGGAGAAAATATCGTCGAGTTCCTGATCGATCTTTGTCGATTCAAAAACTCCTCCTTCTTTCGGCTTTTCGGCTTCAGCAGCTGGTTTTTCAATCTCTTTAGCGCGTTCCGGAGCTGCTTCTACTTTCGCAGCGGGTTCGCTCTTAGATTCTTTTGTTTCGACATTCTTTTGCGCCTCTGCCGGTACAAGGTTGGAAAAGATATCGTCAATCTCTTTATCCAAGCCAGTTTCGAAGAGTCCTGGCTCTTCTTTCATCGGCTCAGATCTGATCGGTTCTTTCGCAACTGGCTTCGGCGGTTCAGCTGGTTTTGGTGTTGCCTTAACTTCAGGTTTAGGTTCGGGTTTTACTTCCTGCTTAGGTTCAGGCTTCACTTCCGGCTTTGGTTCAGGTTTCACTTCCGGCTTTGCCGCAGGCTGCTCGACTTTCGCTGCTGCCGGCTTTGGTGTTTCGACAGTCTTCGCGATGTCGGCTGGCTTTGGCGTAGAAGTAGGTGTGGAAGCTCTGGGCGTCTCAGCGGGTTTCGATGGTGTCGATGAGGAAGTCATCGAAGGTTTAGGCGTGAACGGAGGAGTTGGTGCTTTCGCAGCAGCACTATTGGTGGTGCTAGCCCCCAGAACTCCGGGTGTTGAGATCTTCGTCGAAGGGCTTGATTTAGGTGCAGGTGCATCGAGAGAGTCAAGCATCGATGAGAGGCTTGGCGGCGCTTCTGGTTTTTTCGCCAGAGGCGACGCATCATATTGTTTAGAGGCTGGTTTCGAAGCTGCAGCAGGGTTGCTCGATGCTGCTGGAGTAGCAGGCTTCGGTGCCGCGGCAGCTGGTTTGGCTGGCTCAGCCGGCTTTGCAGCAGTAGCTGGTTTTGGTGGTTCCGGCGTCTTGATTGGTTCAGGTTTCGGTGGTTCTGGAGATGCTGTCGGTTCGTCTGCCACCTCAGGTGGTGACAATAAGCTGCCCTGGCTGAAGAGAGAATCCATCTCAACTTCATCAGGTGCGGCGTAAGCATCATCAGTCTCGTCTGCTTTGGTATCAAGACGATCCAAAATCGACTTCAAGCTATCGGCTTCGTTGTCTCCGGCTGTGGTCTCTACTGGTTTAGGACGAATGCCACCGGTGCCGCTCGCTGACAGCGCTTGCAGTTTTGTGAATGTGCTTGTGCTCTTGCGCTTCTGGGCTTGTAATCTCGTTGCCGTTGAGGAAGCAACAGTGCCGGTCGTCGCTTTTTTCTGTCCAGCGAGATTGGTTTGCGAGTCAGTTGGGCTCGTCGTCGATGGTACTGCGGATGCAGCTGCTTCAGCCGTCGGTGAAGTCGCTGCAGGAGTCTGGGCGGCTGGGACTTGAGTGACCGGCGCCGGTTCTGCTTGCTTGGCTGGTGCTGGAGCGGCTGATTTCGAGCCGGATAAGCTGCCTGCTAATCCTGTTTTCACTGGGGCGGATGGTTCGTTTCCGGCCTCATCTTCTGGAGCCAATGTATCCAGGATGCCTTTGAGATTAGTGTTCGAGACACTGGCAGGATTCTTTGTTAACGGTTCCGACGGTTGAGCGGGAAGTTTATTGTGCGAAGTTTTTGGGGTCGCTTCTTCTTTATCAGGAATAACGACCTCGGTCGGTCCCGATTTTTTCACAGCAGATGCAACTGCATCTGCCGGTTTCAACGCGCAAAGCGCAAAAGCCGTCAATGCTCCGCCGAGAGCCATGATGCCCAGCAAATACTCGTTGATCAGCAACTGGAAATTCGGAAGTAATTTAGTTGTTCCAAAGTTGATGTTTGCAGCCAATCCGTAGACAAGCCCAAAGGCGATTCCGATTGCTGCAACGACGAGTTTCTGGCGCATGCTTGCTTTGGCGAAAGCAATAAATGCAACGAGGACTGGTAAGGCAAGAACAGCGAGGATGATGACAGCGCCGGGCAGACCGATGACAGCCGACGGAAACTGCTTCATCGAGAAGTAAGCCGCAGCCCCAAAGACTATTACCGCAACTAGTGCTACCCAGATTCGAAACGTCAGCTTATACATCAAGTTACCAAGCGCCCACCGTACCTAAGCCCAAAACCGTATGTTCAATATACCCCGCCCGGGGAATCAATACGTGATCAAGAAAGATATTTTCAAAATCGCCGTTTATCGCTTGTTATCCGGGTCGCTGCTTGACTAAGGGCTTGTCAGAGTCGGAATGAGCCACCAAGACGATTGACTAAACTCTCCCTGACGCGAGTCAGGCTGGACTCGACCTCTTCGTTGGTTAAGGTTCGTTGATTGTCTTGGAAACTCAATCTGTAGCTCAGGCTTCGCTTGCCTTCCGATGGCTGATAAATACTTACCAGCTCAACCTGTTTGAGAATCGAACCAGCTGATGCGGAGATGCAAGATGCAACGGCGGCGTGATCGACGCGATCGTCAAGGTCAACTGTAAGATCTCGCGATGTCTCTGGCGCTGACGGAATTTCTTTGAATGAATTCGCTTTTCTCAAGCTGCGCAGGCTGTCGAGCGATAGCTCGAACACGAAAGCAGCCTGTTTGAGACCCATCGCGTCTGAAAATCCGGGGTGGACCTGGCCCAAGTGTCCGATATGTTCGGTTTGTCCTTTCGCCTGATTTTGATTGTTGCCGTTGTTGTTCTTCTCCTTTTTCGGAGCGCCACGGTCGAATTCAATTTGCGCGCTTCTTGAAGGATGCAAGATATTCGTTTCTTTTGGATTGAAAAATCTGATGCGCTTCAGGTCAAGGCCGAGGCTGGAAAATAAATTCTCGACCACACCTTTAGCCGTGTAGAAATCTGTGTCTGCGGCTTCGGTGCCCT